>CAYUYV010000143.1:2345-11987 GCA_964449455.1 uncultured Alphaproteobacteria bacterium
AGCGGGGGCCGCAGCGGCGACCGGAGCGGCACCATTGGGCGCAGTGGCCTTTGCCGCTTCGTCATTGTCCTCGGAAATGATCCGGCGGATGGACGCCAGGATCTCTTCCATCGTCGGTTCCTGCTGGGTGTTCTCTTGATCAGTCATGGGAGTCCCTGAGAGTTCTGTTTGCGTTTCGTGATTGCCCCGCCAGACCGCCCGATGGAGACCGTCCCAAGGGAATAGTCCCAAGGACGGGTCTGACCGTGTTCCGTAAGCGGCTCGTTTTTGGACCCAGCCCCCTTTGAGACCCTGCCCGTTTTCGAACCTTATTTGCACAGCACCGTGTTTCGTCTGCCGTCATCCACACTATCCGCAGGCGGCTTAAGCCGACAACTGCCCTTGCGGAGGACCCCGTTCAGGCCCTAGCAGCACCACCCTTGATCCAAACGTGGAAAACCTCGCTTCACGCCCGCCAAGGCCGGGACACCAGATCAACCACGCCCGTCCGTTAAGCACACGAAATGCCATGGAGACCATTGGGCCCGAAGCGGACCATCGGTCCATCCTCAAAACCAATCTTTGGGCGCGGACAAAAGGCCGGCAATGTCGACGATCTATGCCGCAGTGATCCTATGAGCTTGCATTAAAATGAGACAAGACCATGGCCGAGGGGGCAAAGAAATGTCCGAAATGGGGACAGATGGGGCGCGGAGTGGTCCGCGCTGCCCCATTTTTTCGTCCTAAGGGCTCCTATTGGGGAGGATGAAACCCCATTGGGCGCAATGGCTATGAGCGCAATGGCTAGGAGCGCAATGGCTATGAGCGCAATGGCTAGGAGCCTGCGAAACGCTTGAGATTGTGCCCAAACGCCGCCCAGGATACGGGCCCCTGAGCGAGGCCCGAAGCGAACCCGTCGGCATGCGGATGCTTAACGGAAATCGTCCCGCTTGCCGATGCCAATCCATTTATTCCGCGCCTTGTCATAATGATCATCCGGATCATAGATCGGCGCTTGAATATTGAGCCGCGCTGCGGTCAGGAAGCCGGTCGATGCGAGCAGCTGAAAGGCCGCCACATACTCGTTCCGTTCGGAGGTCACGAGATTGACCCGGGAGTCCAGGAGTTCCTGTTCCGCATCCAGAACATCAAGCGTGGTCCGGGACCCAACCTGCGCTTCCTGTTGAACCCCTTCAAAGGCGATTTCGTTGGCCCGCACCTGCTCACGGCTCGCAACGATCGTGGCCCGGGCCGAGCGCAACGCTTCCCAAGAATTCGCGATGTCCTCGATCACATCCCGCTGGGCTTCGGTGATCTGCAGCTTGTCCTCGCTATTGAGCTGCTTGGCCTGACGCAGTTGGGAATAGGCCGAGCCCCCCTGATACAGGGGCACACTAAGGTTCACCCCAAGCGAGAAGATCTCGGACTCCCGGTCATCGAAAGGGTTGAACGTGTCGTTAAAGAGGTTGTTCGTTTCGGCTTGCCGATCCTGGAACTGATAGCTGCCCTGGAGCGTGACCGTGGGCAGCAGGAGACCGCGAGCAACCCGGATCGCCATACGGGACGCTTCTTCCTGTTCGCGGGCAGAGCGCAAGTTCGGGTTCTCTTGAAGCGCGATTTCCCGGGCGTTGGTCTCATTCTCGGGCAGTTCGGGCAATTGGGGCGGAGCCGTAAGGCCCCCCGCATCATCGCCAATCACCCGTTGAAAGGCGGACCGGCTCACGGTCAGCTGGGCTTCGGCGGAGATCAGGTTGGACTGGGCACCGCTGAGGCGAGCCTCGGCTTGGGCCACGTCCGTCCGCGTGATCTCACCCACCCGGAAGCGATCTCGGGCGGCCTCGAGCTGCCGGTTCAAGACCTGAACGTTGTTCTGGCTCAGCCGGACCACAGCTTCATCGCGGAGCACATCCATATAGGCGGTCACCGCATCAAGCAGCACGCTGATCTCGGTCAGGCGAAGCTGTTCGCGAGCCGCGCGGACATTGGCCTTGGCCTGGCGCGTTTCATTGAGGGTCCTGAAACCGCGGAACACATTCTGGTTGATCGTGACACCGTAGCTGAGCGTTTCGGCGTCCGTTTCACTCGGCGTCGCGAATGCGTCGTCAAGGGTCTCGTTATCGTTCAGGTCCTGACCAAAGTTGCCTTCGAAGAACGTGCCCACATTTTCTTCGTCCGAGATCTGATAGCTTGCGCTCGCCGTCACGGTCGGCTTCCAGCCCGCCACCGCCTGGTTGACCGTTTCGTCGACGGCGCGCAAGGCTGCCCGTTGGGCCAACAGGGTCGGATTGGTCTTGTAGGCCTGGACCAGGGCTTCCTCTAGGCTATTGACGGCCGCATGTCCCGGTGCCGGCGTAAGCACCAATGTTGCGCCCGCAGCCAAGGCCCCCAGCCAAAGAGCCGATGCCGTTCGCTTGGAAGAACTACCTTTACGGACCATCACCTGATTTCACTCCTGCTTCCCGAAATGCTCGCGGTCCAACCCGCGGCGACCCTATCCCCTTAACCGCGAAGGGTCTACGGATTTGGCCACCCTGCGCCGCCTCGTCCATGCCTGCACTCAAGCCTGCTGCCAAGGACAAAACCTGCCGTCCCCCAGTCAAAAGACGCAATCTTCTCAAAAGGCAAACTCTTCAGGCCGCGTGAACCCCTCCAGCACCGGAAGGGTTGAATCGAAAACGACGCGCCCGCTCACATGATCCCCCGTCCGCAGGTAAAGCCACGCGCGGCCCAGATGTCCCTCGACGATCACGACGCCCAGACGCCCGCCATCGGCCAGTTGGTCTGCCCAGCTCTCCGGCACCACTTCCACACCGCCACTGACCAGAATGACATCATAGGGTCCATGATTCGGGGCACCCACCTTGAGATCACCCGTCATCACTGCGGCATTATCGACACCCAGTTCCATGAGCGTGTGAGTCGCGCCAGAGGCGAGCACCTCATCACTTTCCAAACCAACAACTGTTTCAGCCATGCTCGCGAGAATCGCCGTGCCGTAGCCCGTGCCACAGGCCAGATCGAGAACCACATCGCCGGGCCGAACATCAAGCGCCTGCACAAGTTTGGAGAATGTGCGCGGATCCATGAGCTGGCGGCCTTCGCCCAGATCCACCGTCTGGTCCATATAGGCAAGACTGCGCCGGCTCTTCGGCACGAAGAGCTCCCGGGGAATCGTCAGCATGGCTTGTTGCAGACGGGTGTCCGTGACGTCGTTCGTGCGCACCTGCCCCTCGACCATGGCGGCCCGCGCTTTCGCAAAATCCATCATTGGAGATCCATCATCGGGCGTGTCGTGCGACCCGCGGGACGCGCCGGCACCCCACGTGCCGCATGCCCACTGGTCCACGCGCAGCTCATCCTTTCGCGGCTTATACTGGCCCTTCGGAAGATTGACAAACCCCTGGTGCGGGCCCTTTCCACCGGGCGTCGCCGAGGCAGGAGGATTGTCAGGCCCCATGATTGTCAGGACCGGTGGGCTCTGTTAGGGATGTGGCCTTGTGTTGCGGCGGGCGCCACTCTCCCGCGCAGTACAGCGTGGGGCCACGTGGCGGAGTGGTTACGCAGCGGCCTGCAAAGCCGTGTACGCCGGTTCGAGTCCGGCCGTGGCCTCCACTCGCATCCCCTCTGCGACCCTTAAGTCTTTCATCCCATCTTGCCTATTTCCAACAGGCTCCTCTGCGGGGCGCGGACGCTTACCCCTCGTTTACCCCATCCAGCCTAGCATTCAGGCTCGCGACCAGAGACGGTCGTGACCACGCCGGCACCGTGTTGCGGATCTTCATGGAAGGGGGCTCAAGTGGCGCTTGATCCGGCATATACCGCGCTTGATCGCTGGGTTGAGGATGTGATGGGCCGCCACGAGGTGCGCCGCGTTCTGCGGGACCTTAAGCTGGCGGAACTCGAAATGCTGCTCGCGCTGATCCAGAAATCAGCCAACGCGGACGCGCCAGCGCCCGGCAAACCCCAGGCCCTCGAAAAAAGGGGTTGAGCCGCCGCCTCCCCATTGCTAGGAACGGGGCTCGCGGATCTCTCCGCCCTGCTCCCCGGTAGCTCAGTTGGTAGAGCAAGCGGCTGTTAACCGCTCGGTCGCTGGTTCGAGTCCGGCCCGGGGAGCCAAATTTCCAAGTGTTGTGATCAATTCAGGCTGTGGCGCACCACTGATTGGCGCGCCCATTTTGCGTATGCGATTAAGATGTTGCGTTCGCGATCAAAATGGCTGATCGCGCCCTATGTCGCGGCTGGACACAATAATCCGCGCTTGGTGGGATCGGCTTGGCGGGATCCACGCTTGGTGGCGTGCGCAGCAACGGCCCTATGGACACTCCGGACATCCACACGACCGTCGACTGCGCCTGAGCCCACAAAGGCATTATCCTGAGTATCAGCCTGGAAACGACATCAGGGCCGGGGGCCTTCGGTCTGCTCAAAGCCTCGGCTGCGCTCTTGACCAGCGGTTGCGGCTTTGCTGGTGCTCTCCAGGGGGCGCATGAGGTAGCACAGGCAGTCCTGGTGGATGATGGTCTGATCGGGCGTGACCATGGCCGGGACGGCATCCCGATTGAGGCTGACCCTTGGGCCCTCAATCCGGAAAAAGATCCTGGTGTGATCTTCTCCATGCTCATCAACGACCCGGAACGGCAGCCCCGGGCCCCCGAGGCGGGCCCAATCATCCCCAGCCTTCAGCATCCGGAAATTCGTCGACTCCAGATCAGGCCGCAAAATCAGATCTGCCCCCGCCTCTCCAAAGGAAACCGACGCCTCAGGATCAACCACCACACGGCCGACGGTCTCATACAGCGTCAGGGCCTCCGGCGCCGGGGGATGCAGGTCAAATTCCTCAAGGGACAGGGCATATTCCACAAGATCAATGGCCGCCGCGAGCCCGTCGGCGTCGTCACTGCGCCCACATTCCAGGGTCACCGCCGGGCAGAGCCGGGAAAAGGCGATGGATTGCGTGGTCGGCGGATTACGGTAGTAAACGCCAAGGGGCGCAAAGCGGGCCGCAAGCTGAAGATCAGCGGGCCGCAGAATATTGACACAGCCATAAAGGGGATTTGACCCCGTATTGTTATGCACATCAATGCTGGCGAAGGGTTCGGCCTCGCGGGCAATCCCCAGCACCCGCTCGGCCAATGCGCCATGCTCCCCGTCGACGCCGGACCAGATGCGGTTGAAGTCGGGCTCCCCCTCCCGGTGGCGCACCCCCTCTTCAGCGGCGGCAACATTGCCCACAAAAATCAGCAGACTGCGTTCGGGCGAAGCCGCCCGATAGCGCCGGGCAAGGGCCTGAAGCACGCCGAAACTGGTGGTTTCATTGCCATGGAGCAGGGTCGACAGGAAGACCGGCGGCTGGCGCCGGCCTTCAAGGGAAATCAGCGACGGATTCGGGAACACACTGCGCACCTCACGCGGAGAGATTTCCGTGAGACGCTCCGGAAGCTGATCGTAGCGGTCAAGGGGAATGGCCATTTTATGGATCTGCGCTCTTATGTTTGGAACGGCCACGTATGAACTGGCGTTCCCCCCGCCTGTAGCGCTGCATAGCGTTCGGTGAGGGCCGCCATGTCGTGTCCGTTGTAATTGACGAACTGTCGTTGCCACTGCGCGCCGTTTAATCCGAGACTCACACGCGGGCGCAGGATGCCGTTGAAAACGCCATTAAGGTCCGTTCTGTCAACACCTTCTCTCTCCAAGGCGTTGTGCGCTTGCGGAATCAACTCGTCGAGCAGCAGGTCGCGCACGGCCACGTCCCGGCCCTTCCAGCGCAGCCTGGCCCCAAGGCCATCACGGGCGCAGGCATAAAAATTCGCGCGGGCATGTTGGAACGGAATGTCATGTTCCGGCGGATCCTCCGCCCGCCCCAGCGACAAGGCAAGACCGAAATAGAGCGCCAGATTGGCGACCATATCCACGGTGCTGGGGCCGGCCGGCATCACCCGCATCTCAATGCGCAAATGGGGCACCTCACCGGGCCCAAAGCCCAGAATGGGGCGCACCCAACGCCAGACCGTTCCGTTCTGAAGGCGCAAATGGGCCAGTCCGTCTTCGTCCTCCAGATCCGGCAACAGCCTCGGATAGCGTAAATTCTGCTCAAACAGTTCGAACAGGCTCTCCTTGAGATAATCCGTTCCCAACGTGACCCTGAGGACATTGCGGCTCTGAAGCGTGCGGAAGCCCTCAAGCGCGGTCGATTGCTCGAATGCGGGGATCCGGGTTTCGGCCCAAAGTGACCGGCCATACAGAAACGGGGCGTTGGCCGTGGCCGCCACCAAGGGCGCGGCTGCGATGATGGAGGCGTTGTAAAGCCGCACAGCCTCATCTTGATTGATCTTCAGATGGGCCTGGAGCGATGTGCAGGCAGCCTCCAACATGATGTGGTCAAAGGTGCAGTCCAACCGGTCCTGTGCCCCGGCAATGGCAATGCTGATCGGCTGGCCACCCCGGCGCATCATCAGCTCCTGATTGATGGCGGCAAAGCGGTTGGACGCGGACATCCAGTCCGGGTTCAGCATCTCCTCGCTCACCGTCGGCAGAATGCCGACCGCAACCGGGTGCAGGCCGAGCGTGTTGGCCGCCGCCTGACAGCGGGCCCAGATGCGGTCAAGCGCTGCGGATTTATGGGAGAACACCGCGCCGAAGAGGTCTTCTGGGTCCGCATTGATCTCAAAATTGTAGCGGGACAGTTCCGGCACGATCAGCGGATCGTCGATCAGGGCCAGAAAGGCGGCATTGCGGGGCGCGGGGCGATGATCGGCACCCACCAGCCAGGCCTCGAGTTCAAGACCGACTGTCGATGTGGAGGCCTCGTGGAACACACGGTCCTCGAACCAACCTTTCAGAGTGCGGGTCTCTTCGCGCAACCGCGTATCGAATGCCCGGTGATCCTGTGCCGTAAAATTCGACGTCCCCAACTCGTGGCCCAATGAAGCCTCCCCTATCGACCAGCGTGCAGCACACATGTCGCCGGCAGGGTCCGAGACATGGTGAGCCGTCACAATGAAGTGGGATAAGAGGATCCACTCCCGTCGCGGATGCAGCAAGGGTCCGGTTGGGTCACCGCGCCGGATCCCAAAACCGGCGCCAAGCCAAAAAAACGCCCCCCACCCGCACAGGACCTGATGAACGCAGGACACCCATTGTCAGGCACCCATTGTCAGGCACCCATTGTCAGGCACCCATTGTCAGACACTGACAAAAGGGCCGAGCGTCCTGGATGATGGTCCGCAGACGTCATTCCCTAAAGGATGCAAAGCCCCAGATTAGGGTGGTCAGCCTCGGGCACCGCGGCCAAGGCCGACCATCAGGCATTTTCGACAAGAAGGCGTTGTTGGCAGGCTTCAATGGCGCAGGCTCTCGCTGACTACAGACGAAATGACCTGAAGGCGCTCGATGCATCTGGACCTTTCCGGACCAGAAATTCGCCCTCCCTCAAATCCATCAAAACAGTGCACACGGTCCCGAAGGTCATGCCCATCAGGGGCCGGTAGTCAGCCAGAATATTATCACTAGGCAAACTTTTGTCGCTCAGAACGCTCTTGAGCGTTTCAAGGGGTGTCGCCTTCGGCGCATCCAATAATTGTGATGCGGTCTTGATCCGTGCGCGCGAGTTTTTTTCAAGCAGCCCTGGTTCGGTTTCCATCTGCACACAGTGATTGGTGTGAACGAACCGCTCTGCCATGACGTCCCGACGTGACGCTCTTTCGGAAGCGAATTCCTGACTGAGCCCTGTCCCCTCGCGCGAGGCAACCAACACATGGCCACTCTTGCCAACGCCGGCCTCATCAAGCCGCCGCCGGGCATGCACAAGCGACTGAGCTTCCATCATCTCCCGCAAAACAATGTGGATGGGAACGCCTTCATGCCGGCCAGACCCTTCAATGAAATTGAGGCAAACGCCGATGCCGGATGAATTCAGCCCGACCTTTCCGACAATGCCTGGTTCTGTCATCGTAATGATCCTGTGACCGTCCTCGCGCTCAATCGTCAGGACCACATGGAGCCCTTCCATGAGATCGATCCAGTCCCATGTCTGCCCGACCACGGCGGCTTCGGGAAGATAGGCAATCGTGCATTCCGGCAGGGGCTGCGACATCAACTCGCTGCGGGCATTGAGAGCATAGATCCAAAGAGGATCCTGGCCCGATCCTTCTGCAATGCCGTCGATTTCCTCTGCGAGGCGCGGTGCATAGACGTTGATCTTTTCCCTGAACACCTGGGCGCGGACCAAGATGTCCGCCTCCGGCGCACCGAATGCCGCTCCATAAATGCCAATACACGAAGCAATCTGGAATGCAAGCTGTTGCCCGTGCGAGAAGCCGATATCGCGAGGCGTTCCAGCGAGGACCAAATGCTCTGTCATGTCGTAAGTCCATTCATCTTGTTGATTTGCCTCGCCAACCGCCCTTCGCCGGCAAGGCTCGGTGCCTTGATGAAATCGCTAAACGCTCGCAGCGATGGTCAGGCTGGCGGTAAAGACCTCGCCGTAGAAATCGGTTGGCGCGGGTTGGGGGTGGCTGGTCAGCTTCACGGCCACGACCCCATTGGCCGGATTGCACACAATCGTCTGCCCGTGGATGCCGATGCACAGGATCAGGCCCAGATCTTTGTGCCCCCAACACTGGTTTCGATAGTGGCCGCCCGGCAATCCCTCCGCATAGACACTTGCAGCAAAAGAGGTTCGCAACAGGTCATCACCCGCCAATGTCTCCGCAACCCACGACGCTGGAACGACTTGCTGGCCTCCAACAACCCCATTGTTCATCAGCATCAGGCCGAATCGCGCCAGATCCCGGGCGCAGACACTCATACCGGCTCCGAAATAAGGAAAACCCTGGCGGTCCACCACGACGGTACAGTCTTGCTCAAAGCCAAGCTTCTGGATGAGTTCCTCTTCCATAAGGTCCTGGAGCGGCCGCCCTGCAGCACGCTCGATCACCATGCCCAGCACATTGGTGAGCAGGGTCCGGTAGCGGAAGACCGCGCCGTCCGCCTGGACCGTCTCGCTCCGCGACAAGGCGTAATCGAACAGGGTCTGCGGCGCTCCGGGCTTGACCAGAGCAGGACGCCATCCAATCACGGATGTCTCCACCCAGAAATCATCATCCGGAATATCGTAATCTTCGCTAAACTTCACGGCCGCCGTCATGTCGAGCACCTGGCGCACGGTCGTCTCAGAAAAGGCGTTGGTGGAGAATTCAGGAATATAGTCCGAAACCTTCCGCTCAGGATCAATTAGCCCTTGGCCCGCGAGAATGCCGGCCAGCATCCCTAGGAAGGATTTGGAAATCGAGTTAATGAGATGCAGACTGTCGGCATCCATACCGTTGTCGTAATGCTCGGCGATGAGCGCACCGTCTTTCGCAACCAGAAAGGCGTCGTTGTAGGACGTCGCGAGAAAGTCGGCAACGGTCTTCTTTGTTCCGTCCGCGCTGTCATATTCAATCTGCGTGATATCCTGGTGCCGCAAGGGCAGATCGCTCGGCCCACTCGCCCCGCGACGCAAACGTGCCGTGGGGAAGAGCGACTGCACCTGCTGAAAGCTCTGCCGATTATAAGGGGCGTAGCCCCAGTTTTCCGTTGTAAAGTTGCGCATCAGGATCCTCCGCTGACGGATCTAAAAGGGGCCACCCCAAACTGTATTTGCCTGGCGCTTGAAGGACCTTG
>CAYUYV010000144.1:0-11863 GCA_964449455.1 uncultured Alphaproteobacteria bacterium
TAGCGTTTTCAGCAAAAGTGTGTGCGGTTTTGCGGTTCGAAAACGCGATAAATCAGAGAGTTAGAGCCCTTTCAATGACCCGGACTTCTGTGAAAGGGCGCTAGAAGATGATGTCATCCTCTCCAAGGGTCGTGACAGCGTCGAACAGCACCGCCGAACCGTTGCCGAACAGGAGATTGAGGGCGCTTCCGGCATTTTGCAGGCTGACCCGATCGGTCAATCCCGCATCGATCGCGTCCACCACATCATCATCGTTGACGTCGAAGGTGTCGAAGCTATCGCCGGTTGTCCGGGCGTTGACCACATCATCGCCGTCCAGATCGAAATCGACGATCACATCAAAGCCAGATCCCTCACCAAGGACGAAGATATCGTCACCGCCGCCACCGGTCAGGGTGTCATTGCCGCCATTTCCGCGAAGGGCATCATTACCCGAGGTGCCCATGAGGATTTCGCTGGTGCCATCGCCTTCAATGACCCGGCCCGGGGTGGTCGAACCGAACACCACATAGCTTTCCCCGGCCGCATCCAGCCCGCCCGGATCGGCGAGATAGGCGCTGACGATCAAATCATCAATGCCGTCGCCATTGACATCGCCCGTGCCGGCGGCCGCGCCGCCAGACAGGTCATTTTCATCAATGCCATTCAAGAAGAAGCCATTGGCCCCGTCGAGATCCCCAAGACCAAGCGATCCGCCCGCGCCGAGATCCGTGGAGCCGAACACCACATAGCTCTGCCCCGCATTGCCCCGCTCGCCCGGATCGGCCCGCAGCGCACCAATGATGAGATCATTGATGCCATCTTGGTTGATGTCCCCAACAGCGCCCGCAGACCGACCGGCGAAGTCACCGCCGCCGATTCCATTGAGGACGAAGCCGTTGGATCCGTCCAGCTCGGACAACTCAAGCGCTGCTGCCGCACCGCTCATACCGAAATCGGACGATCCGAACACCACATAGCTTTCCCCCCGATCTTCGGCGCCCGGACCATCAGCCCGCTCCGCCGAAATGATGAGATCATCAATGCCGTCACCATTGACGTCCCCAAGACCGCCAATCTCGCGGGCGGAGATATCGGACGGATCGACGCCGTTGATGAAAAAGCCATTGAGGCCATCAAGCTCGGCAAGTTCGACATCGCCGCGGAAGCCCGTGGTGGTGCCGAACACCACATAGCTTTCGCCGGCAAGCAGCCGATCACCCGGGTCAGCAAACACCGCCCCAATGATCAGATCGTCGATCCCGTCATTGTTGATGTCACCGGCCGAGGCCACCGCACGGCCGGACCGGTCCGCAAGATCGATGCCCTCGATCTGGACGCCGGCCGGGCCGAACAGATCCCGGACATTGAAGGACCCGGAGCTGCCGAGACCGGACGTTCCGTACACCAGATAGCTTTCGCCGGTGTCATTCAGCCCGTTGGCATTGGCCCCAAAAGAGCCAACGATCAGATCATTGACGCCATCGTCATTGACATCGCCCGCCCCGGCCACGGATGTGCCGAAGAAGGTGCCTGGGCCAAGGCCATTCATGGTAAAGCCATTCGATCCGTCGAGGGACGACAGGTCGATTTCGGCATCAAAGCCCTCCGAGGACCCAAATACCACATAGCTCTGGCCTGCATCGACACGGTCAGGCACATCCGCCAGATCCGCACCGATAATCAGATCATCGATGCCATCGGCATTGACATCGCCGAGATGGGCCACGTCGATGCGCTCGCCATCGCCCGTACCAATGCCATTGAGTGCAAAACCGTTGGTGCCGTCGAGGCTGGACAAGGAAATCGTATCGCCAAGCGCGGTGCCACCGAACACCACATAGCTCGCACCACTGTCCGTAGCCGCACCATCGGCGAAGCGGGCCCCGATTAAGATATCATTGATGCCATCATCATTGATGTCACCGGCAGCGGACACGGAGAAGCCAGCCTCGTCACCGGCTCCAGCGCCCTCGATCACCAGCCCATTCGTGCCATCAAGGGTCCCAAGGTGAAGTCCCGCCACATTGATCAGCAAAGGCGCGGCCGCCGTATTGGCGATCCCGCCGACCGTCGTAGCGGCACCGGAGGCCACGTCAACGCTCAGCACACCGAGGGCATTTGGCGTGATCATCGCCGTGTAGGTTCGGGCATCCACGGCGCCGACCTCACCGGTCACCGTCCCGCCGGAAACGATAAGATCGCTTTGGTCAAACCCGACCACATTTTCGCTGAAGGTGACGGTGATCTCGAAGGCTTCACCGTCCGAGACCGGTCCAACGGCACTGGTGATTTCCGTGTCCGGGGCCATGGCGGCCACGCCAAAGATCACATAGCTTTCCCCGGCATCGGTGACGCCGTCCACATTCGCGCCGTAAGCCCCGACGATGAGGTCGTCAACGCCGTCCCCATTGACGTCCCCTGTGCCCGAGACCGCGCCACCGGAGAGATCGTTGGGCATGGCCCCATTGATGACAAAGCCGTTCTCACCATCAAGGTCGTCCAGGGACCAACTTCCCGATCCACCAATCGTGCTGGCCCCGAACACCACATAACTCTGTCCCGCATTGGGCCGGCCATCAAGATCGCCCCCTGGTGCACCGATAATCAGGTCACTGAAACCGTCACTGTTGACGTCACCTGCACCGGACACGGACCGCCCCGTGAGATCGCCGCCATCAATTCCCGTCAGGACGAAGCCATTGGAGCCATCAAGATCAGAGAGATTGAGCGAGGGCAGCGCACCGCTGGTGCCGAATTCCGTTGAGCCGAAAACCACATAGGCCTCACCCTGATCATCGCCACCATCGCCGCTGGCCTTGTCGGCGGACACAATAAGATCGGCGATGCCATCCCCATTGACATCCCCCGCACCGGAGACGGAGCGGCCCGACAGATCATCCGGATCGATCCCGTTGAGCACAAAGCCGTTCTGGCCATCAAGCTCGGCAAGCTCGATATCGCCAAGGAACCGATCACTGGATCCGAACACGACATAGCTCTCGCCCGCCCGGTTCTGGCCGGCGGGATCGGCGAACACGGCGCTGATGATGAGGTCATCAATCATATCGCCATTGATGTCCCCGGCAGAAGAGACGGCCCGGCCGGAGCGATCGCCCGCGTCGATGCCTTCGATCTGCACGCCGACGGAACCGAAAGCGGTTCTGGGATCAAGATTCCCCGAGCTCCCGAGGTCGGAAGCGCCAAAGATCACATAGGTTTCGCCCGTGTCGATCATGGCGTTGGCGTTGGCACCGAAGGATCCGACAACCAGGTCGTGGATGCCGTCCCCATTGAAATCGCCAGCACCGGATACGGACGTTCCGAAATAGGTGTAACGGCCCAGGCCCTCCATGGTGAAACCGTTGGAGCCGTCAAGGGTGGACAGGTCGAGCTCCGCGGCGAAGCTGTCCGTGGATCCGAACACCACGAAGGCCTTGCCAGCATCCGGGAAACCGTTATCCGCACGGCCGGCCCCGATGATGACGTCGTCAATACCATCACCATTGACGTCGCCCACGTCGGATACAGACATGCCAGACATGTCGTTCGCGCCGATGCCGTTGAGGGCAAAGCCGTTGCTGCCATCAAGGGATGAAAGATCGATGCTGCCGGCACCAAAATCCGAGCCGCCAAAGACCACATAGCTGATGCCGCTGTCGGTCGCTGCCCCATCGCCGAAACGGGCTCCGATGATGACATCCTGGAAACCGTCATCATTGATGTCACCTGCTCCGGACACGGAGAAGCCGGACTGGTCGCCCTCGGCCACACCATTAATGACAAAGCCGTTGGCGCCATTCAGCTCCGAAAGCTCGAAGGTGGTGCCAAAATCCATCACCGGCGCCATCGTGTCATCGTTGAGGATGGTTGCCGTATCGCTGTCCGCCGCCGGATCAATTACGGCGTCACCAGGATTGGCGAGGGTGACGGTGAAGGTCTCGTCATTCTCCAAAGTCGCATCACCGACAACGTCGATGGTGACGAACTGGCTGGTCTCGCCCGGATTGAAGGTGACCGGGATCGTCGGAAGCGTGCCGGACACGAAATCATCCGCTTCGGCCCCATCGCCCGGGCCCGCGGCAACCACCACATCGACGGTGCTGGCCTCAATGGTAGACCCTGTCCGGGTCACCTCGACTGAGAACACACTGCTCGCGCCCGTCCCTTCAAAAAGGGCGTCGGTCTCAAGGTCGAGGCTCAGAACCGGCAGGGGCAGGCCATCATCATTCTCGATGGTGGCCGTGGCTGGCAGGCCAGCAACTATGGTCTCCGCATCGTCCGTTGCAATGGAGACGGAGAATGTCTCGTCAAACTCGGCCACGAGATCGCCCGTCACGCTGACCGTGATTGTGGTTTCAGACTCCCCATCCGCAAAGCTGAACAGGCCCGCAGGCAACGCACCGCCGAAATCATCCGCATTCGCCGGATTATCACCGCTGCCGGCCACCTGGAATGTCCCTTCGACCGCGCCGTCAGTGGACACCGTGCGGAAGATGGTGAAGGTGAAATCCGTCGTGCCGCTGTCGCCTTCCACGAGGGATGGGGTATCCGGCGCAATGGTGAGCAGCGCCTGAGCGTCCGGCGGATTGAAATTTTCAAGGATGATCACGTCAGGCGCGA
Organism: uncultured Alphaproteobacteria bacterium; assembly: GCA_964449455.1. Taxonomy (GTDB): domain Bacteria; phylum Pseudomonadota; class Alphaproteobacteria; order JAJFIK01; family JAJFIK01; genus CAYUYV01. Next base: position 4,603 of record CAYUYV010000144.1, read on the forward strand.
GGGCGAGCGCAGCGGCCGCGGCCACGAAATCCAGATTGCCGGTCAGCACCACGTCCAGGATGGTCTGATTGCGAACAAAAGGATCTGTGATGCCGGCCGCGTCGAGGGCCTGTTCCGCGAGGGCAACAAGATCGGGGGGCAGATCCTCCGGCCTCACCTGTTGGGTGGGCAGATCAAACCGTTGGAAGGTGCTCGTGTCCTGATCCGGCTTGTAGGTGAACAGGGATTGCTCGTTGGTGATCCGCAGGCTGTTGGCATAATCCCCATACAGCTCATTGAAGTCTGTGGGCAGAGACAGGACATCCCCGCCAAGGACTTGGATGTCATTGATGGTCTGGCCATCGCTATTGCCGAGCAGACCTTCAAGCGATCCGTCCTCGCGATCGGGGGACAGGAAGACCCGAACATTGAGCCATGTCGAGCGCTGCTCCACCACAACCTGTTCACCGTTCGGATATACGATGGTGAAGATGTTGTTGTTCTGGAAGACCTCCCCGCCGCCATCAAGGGCGACGGACCCGGTGTTGCCTTCAAAATCGACCGGCTCGCCATTGATCAACAGAGGCGGCTCGAAACACAGATCCACGCTGACAATGTTACTGCCAACGCGCATGGCGGCGGCTGTCGTGACGGAAACGAGGCCCGAGCCCACAGGTTCCGTTCGGACCTGCAGCTCAAGGGGATCGCCGGAAACCGACCGGGCACCGATGAATTCGCCGCCAGCCTGAAAGCTGTAGGCAAGGCTGTCAAAGGTGCGGATATGGGGATCATTGAAAATGACGCCCATCCGGCCACCCGGCGGCGGAGGCGGCAGGCCATCGTCATTCACAATCACACCATGGGCCTGCCGGTCACCGAAACCGATCACAACAGGATTGCTGCCCGGCAATTGATCATCCAGCGTGACCGTAAAGCGTTCGTCAGGCTCAATCGTGTTGTCGCCCGTCACGGTGACCGTAATGGTTTCCGTGACATCACCAATGTCAAAAGTTATTGAACCACTCAGGACCGGCAGATTACCCTGCACATCGGCGCTATTCGCCGGCGAAAAGCCTGATCCGACCACATCATAATTGACCGAAATAGCAGATCCGATATCTCCCGTGCGGGTCACCGTAAAGGTGAAGGGTGTCAGATCGCCATCGTCGCCTTCCGCCTGGACAATATCATTGCTGATTGAGAGGAAGGAGACCGGCGCGTTCTCGCCATTGATCGTCACCGTGACGGTCGCAGAAGAATCATCCGTCTCGGGAACACCATCACTGATCGTGTAGGAGAAGCTGTCCGTGGCGCTCTGCCCCAGATTGAGGGCATTGAACTGATCATTCGGGTCATAGGTGAATGTCCCGTCCGCATTGAGCGTCACCAGTGCGCCAGATGGCAGAGTCACCTCGTTGCCGACACTGGCACCATTTCCGTTCACGGCGATGACCGTCAGCGTGTCACCATCAGTGTCAACATCATTTGCCAAAGCATTACCGTTGACCGGCGTACTTTCATCCGTAGACACTGCATCATTGTTGGCCACAGGCGGCACATTGGAGAGCCCGCCGGCAAATGATGCGCCGCCAAATGTGAGGTAGGAATCAAAGCTGTCATAGCCAAAGAGCGAAACCTGAAAATCCTCATCGGCCGTGATGTCCAGAAGCCCGGGATCGACCCTCACATTGCCCACTGAGAATGCAGTGTCGGCAGGCACCGGAACAAAGCCGCTCGTATCAACCAGAACACCATCGATCCGCAAACTTGCAAGAGCGCTTGTCGGAATGACGATATTGACGAGGTTGTCTTGGAACACTGCTGCGCCATCGGGCGTTGCCGTGGTGTAGCTTTCCAGCCACGTCTCCGTACCCGGAACGAAGGAAAAAGCTGGATCACCCTCGCCCACCAGACCCGCACTCTGAAGATATTGGGCGACGAGAGCCGGATGATTGGTTTCCACGACGGCCGCCGCATTCGAGACGGTAAACTCGTGGAACTCGCCAGCCATCAGCGTGGCGACCTCGACGCCGTCGACATTGACGACCGTCCCGTTCGTTGCGGCCACGACCCGCACGAGATTGTCGCCCGATCCCGTGTTGAAGGCTTCACCGACGATATAATCGGTGGACAGAGCGGACACAGGCGGGATCTGCTCCACAATATGATCGCAGGCATCTGCGTCGCCGATATCACTGCAAGAGTGACCGGAGAACACAGCAACATTTTTAGTCGCGGAGATGATTGTTCCCGTCAGGTCAAATTCCGCAGGCAGCGGGTTCAATCCGAGGGCGTCATTGCCTGTGCTGTCACCCACCGCAAATTTGAAGGTCTCACCCGCATTGATCGTAACCATGAAAGACTGCCCATCGGGCAGCGTGATGGTCAAATCCGTATCGTCTTCCAGCGCCTGGGCCGAAAACTGGCCATCCTCACCAGCCCCGAAATTCGGCGCCCCGATGGATGCGATCACATAGTCCCGGCCGAGACTGGACTGGTCGAAAATAACCGTCAGGTCCGTGGTTGCCGTTGCCCGGTTGGAAAAGTAACCGGCAATGTCACCATCGGATGTGATTTGAAAGCCAAGGTCGTTGACGCCAGTGCCGGACATGGCCTGACTGTCCGGCAGATTGACCAGCGCAAATCCGTCCGCATTAAGAACGACGACTTCATTGAAACCGTTATTGTTCGTAACAGTTGCGCTTTCGCCAGCTGCCCCAATCAAAAAGATATTTTTAGTTGCGGATGCAGAGACGTTTTCATGAAAATTCAAAAGGAGAAGAGACGACATGGTAATCCTCCACATGTTGCACTCTGGGACTTACTGAACACCGGCAACCGGATGCCCAGTAAATTTGAAGTGCTACAAATTGAAGTGCTACTGTGGCGGTAGGGATCCACGCCATTTTCTGTTCTGAATTCCGCTGGAGTGCGTGCCATCTATACACCATACCGAAACTCAGACTCGCGGCCCGCGGCCAAATAGGCCAACGCCGCCGCATGCCACCAGCACCCAGTTACGGAATATTAGGATTTGGATCGACAGTCACGCCCTATTCGTTGGCATTCCGTCGATTGCGCACGCATTGCGTTTCTCATGCCACAGTTCAGGCGAAAAACGCATGCCGGGGTCGTGGTTGTCCCACACACCCGGGTCGGCCCCCATTTGGCTTTCTTGCCCCAGTGGCTTTCTTGCCCCATTGGCTTTCTTGCCCCTCAGCCCTCTTCGCCGGAGACCAGAAAATGGCCGTGCAGGGCGGCGACAGGTTTTTGATGTTCGGCCTGCCAGGCTTCGGCGGTGACACTGGCCATACGGCGCCCAATTTTGTTGAGCCGGGCCCGGGCGAAGAGGTCCATGGCATGGCCCTGTCGCAGATAATCCACCGTGATGTCGATGGGCCGGGGCGGCCGGTCGAGATCCGACTCCAGGAACACCTGAGCCATGGCCGTGAGTTCAAGGAAAGCCCCAATGGCCCCGCCATGGAGCGCGCGAATGGCCACATTCCCGATCAAGGCCTCACGAAAAGGCAGAATGGCCGTCATCTGATCGCCGCGAATATCACAGCGCATGCCCAAGGTCTGGGCGAAAGGGGCCTCACGGATGAACCGCTCCACCGCGTCCGCCCGGCTCACCGGCAATTCGCCTTCGGATGGACCCATCCCTTGTGACCTCCCCCGATCTTGTCCCTCTGCTCAGCGATTGGTGATGGCAAAGGCCCCGGCAGCCGTGGCGATCACCCGGTCCCGGCTTTCGTGATAGGCCCAGGCCCGCGTGAAGCACACGGAACGGGTGACATGGTAGCACTCGGCCTCTCCAATAACGCTTCGTCCGCGCTCGGCAGGGCGCATATAGTCGATGCGCAGGTCCAAGGTGGCAACCGAGCGCAACTGGCCGATCATGGCGGAACAGGCAACCCCGCACAGATTGTCCAGCATGGTCGTGATAACCCCGCCATGGATCACACCCGACTGGGGATCCCCCACCAGCTTTTCGTCATAGGGCTGAATGGCAAAGGCCCGCCCGTGCTCCACCTTGGTCAGTTTGAACCCCAATTCCCGCGCCCAGGGAATGAAATCCGTCATCATGGGCGCAAGCTCGTTCATCTGGGTCAGATGGGCTGTGCTCGTCTCGTCTGGTCCGGTCATTGGCCTTTTTTTCCCGGATTGGATCGGGTTTCCCGGATTGCATCGGGTCTGGGCGCTGCCTAGCCCCTTGCGTGGGATCAGACAGGAGCGCTCCCGTGACTTTTGATGAAATTCGCATCTTTTGCGACGCGCTGAAAGCCTCCGGTCTGGAGGTCGTGCCATTTCGGTGGGGCATAACGGAAGGCGCGCTGGTGCGGGATGCGGGCCCGCCGGCCGAGACCCTTGTGGGAACAAACACCGACAGTCAGTTGACGCGCTATGATCTTGGCAGCGGGGACACGATCTGGATCGTTGATCTTATTGGGCCCAACGACAGGGATGGGGTGGCCCTGTTCGAGGATCGGTTTGCCCTGGCCACGCCGAAGCCTGCGGCGCAGGGGCGGGCCATTGAGGCCTGGCTTGACGCCAATCGGGATGCCTATGATCTCTTTGAGCCGATCCAGTGGTCTGCGGCCCCGGAACGGGCACGCACCGCCCACCAGTGGATGGAGGCCAATTGGGCCCGTCTCATGGACTCGCCCCTCAAGGACTCGCCCCTCAAGGCCCTTTATCTCGACCTTCATGCCGCGCCTGTGCGAGCCACCTCAGGCAATGACGGCTGATCATCCGCCGTCAGATCGGCATGCGCATGATTTCCTGATAGGCGGAAATGACCCGGTCACGCACGGCCACAGCCGATTGGACCGTCACTTCAGCGGCGGAGATGGCCGTCACCACATCCACAAGGGCCGCCTCCCCATTCACCCCGGCCGTTGCCATGGCTTCGCCCGCCTTTGTCGTATCAATCCCTTCACGGACCGCTTCTTGAAGCATGTCCCCGAAGCTGGCACCGCCCGCGGCCTGAACCGCGCCGTCCGAGGCGCCGCCCACACTGGCCATGTCGCGCTGTTGCGCCTGGGCATAGGCCAGCATGGCCTTGGCCGCATCCATCCCGCTCTTCCCCTGATTTGCTTACCCTAACCCGGCCCCGCCGCCGATGCGCCAGGCCTACCGTTGCAAGAGATCGATGGTCTTCATCATCATGGAACGCGCAGCCTCAATCACATTGAGATTGGCCTCATAGGTCTGCTGGGCCTTGCGCATATCGATGCTTTCGATCAGCCCATTGACATTGGGTGTCTTGACATAACCATTCTCGTCCGCCGCCGGATGATAGGGATCATGGCGCAGGCCGAAATCCGACATATCGGGCACGGTCTTGTCCATCTTCACCACCGAAACGCCGAGTTCCCGGTCCATCTCTGCCCGGAAGGACGGAATGCGCCGACGATAGGGCTCGCCGTCCGGGGTCATGGCGAGGCTGTCCGAGTTTGCGACATTCTCGGCGAGGACTTTCAACCGCGCGCTCTGGGCCTTCATGCCGGAGGCCGCAATCCCCATGGTCTTGTCGAAATCCATCTTGGCTTTCCCCTAATGTCGTCCCGAAGCGTTACCGCCCGCCAATGGCCGTACGCAGAAGATTGACGCTCTTGCTATAGATGTTCGTCGCCAGACGATATTCGCCGACCGTCTCGGTCACCTTCATCATCTGCTCTTCAACAGAAACGGAATTGCCATCCGGTACCGTCTCCCACCCGGCAACTTTCTCGTTGCGAAGTGCAACCGACACCGGAGCCGCCTGAATATGACGGCCAGAGGAGCGGCGCATGGCCAGGGCATCGTTCTCGCCGGCCATCACGGTGCGGAAATCGGGGCGCTCAAGATCGCGGGTTCTGTAGCCTGGCGTGTCCGCATGGGCCACATTCTGCGCCAACACCTCCTGGCGCGCGCCCAACCATTCCATCTTGCGCTTGATCATGCCCATCAGGGGCACGCCCTCAAAGGCCATGCGCCATTCCCCACACTGTCCCCACTGCCTGCCGCCATGATGACGGGTGCCCATTAAGGCGGCCATAAGCGCTGCCACCCGTCTGCGTGCGGCCATTTCATAAAGCCTTAAGCTTGACAAGGGATGACTTGTGCTGGGCTTGGACCGGGGGCAATGGGAAGGGGATGCGGCCATGGACACCGGAGACATCGTGCGGTCCCTCCTGGCCCTGATTTTCGTCATCGGCCTGATGCTTGGATGTGCCGCCCTCGCCCGGCGCATGGGCTGGCTTCAGCCCTTCACCGGACCCGTTGGGGAGCGCAACCGCCTCGCCGTTGAAGACACGCTGATGCTCGATCCGCGCCATCGGCTGGTGCTTGTGCGCGCCGATGCCAGCCGCCTGCTGGTGCTCCTCGGCCCGTCCGGCGCTCAGATCCTCCCGCATGACACACCGTCTACGGACCATGCCGGCACTGCCAATGGGGGAGACGCGGTTTAATGGCCCGGCTGTTCCCGATCGCCCTGCTCGCCGCTCTCCTCATGGGCACGCCGGACGCAGCACTGGCCCAGAGTGTCAGTGTGGATCTGGGACCGGAAGGCGCGCTGACCGAGCGCATTGTTCAGATCATCGCCCTGGTAACGATCTTGAGCCTTGCGCCCTCAATCCTCGTGATGGTGACATCGTTCACGCGGATCGTCGTGGTGCTGTCGATCCTGCGCACAGCCCTTGGCATGCAACAGAGCCCACCCAACACGGTCCTGATTAGTCTGGCCCTGTTCCTCACCGCCTTCATCATGGCGCCGGTGTTCACAAAGGCCTATGAGAGCGGGATCGAACCGCTCATGGCCCGGGAAATTGACACCATGGCGGCGGTCGAACAGGCGGCGGAGCCCTTTCGCGGCTTCATGCTGGCCCATGTCCGCGAAAAGGATCTGGGCCTCTTCATCGATATGGCCAAGGCGGAGGTTCCCGAAACGCCGGAGACCACTCCTTTTCAAATCCTGATCCCTGCCTTCATGATCTCCGAACTGCGCCGGGCCTTTGAGATCGGCTTTCTGCTTTTCATTCCCTTTCTGGTGATCGATATGGTCGTGGCCTCGGTGCTGATGGCCATGGGCATGATGATGCTTCCCCCCGTGATCATCTCCCTGCCCTTCAAATTGATTTTCTTTGTGCTGGTTGATGGCTGGTTTCTCGTCACCGGCAGTCTCGTCAAGAGCTATGGCGGGTAGTGTGGCGGGTCAGGCATTCGCCCGAATGATCGGCAGGCTCTGTCGCGAATGCCTGACCCAAGAGCCACACGAGCACTATGGTGTTTCTCGTGTCGT
>CAYUYV010000145.1:0-2137 GCA_964449455.1 uncultured Alphaproteobacteria bacterium
CGGGCCTGGAAGTCGCCGCAGGTGGAGCAGCTGGAGATTTCGCGGAAGGTGTCCTGCCCCGGAAGCCAGACCTCAATGTCATAGGTGCGCCGAGCCGAAAAGCCCATATCACCTGCGCACAGGGCCATGACCCGATAGGGAATGTCGAGGCGCTTCAGAACGGTCTCGGCGCAGCCCAACATGCGCTCATGCTCCGCCTCCGACTGATCCGGCGTCGTGATGGACACGAGTTCGACTTTCGAGAACTGGTGCAGGCGGATGAGACCGCGCTGATCCCGGCCGGCGGCCCCGGCCTCACTGCGGAAACAGGGCGTGTGAGCCGTCATCCGGATGGGCAGGTCCTCTTCCTTCAGGATCGTGTCCATCACGGTGTTGGTGAGCGAGACCTCCGAGGTCGGGATCAGCCAGAAGCCGTTCTCCGTGCGGAACATGTCCTCGCCGAGCTTGGGAAGCTGCCCAGTCCCGTAAACCGCCTCGTCGCGCACCAGCACCGGCGGCACGACTTCCGTATAGCCATGTTCGCCCGTGTGCAGATCAAGCATGAACGCGGCAAGCGCCCGCTCCAGGCGCGCAAGCCCCCCCCGCAGCAGGGCAAAACGCGATCCGGACATCTTGGCCGCCGTCTCGAAATCCATCAGCGGGCTGGCGTCAAACAGATCCCAATGCTCACGGGGTTTGACCTCGTAGTTCCGCGGACCACCAACCCGGTGGCGCTCCACATTGCCGGCCTCGTCCGCCCCGTCGGGCACGTCCGCATAAGGCAGATTGGGCAGAGCGGCCAACAGGGCTTCGATCTCGCCCTGGAGACGACGCTCCTGCTCCTCGCCGTCCTGGATCACCGTTTTCAGCCGCGCCACCTCGGCCATCATGGCCTCGGCATCCTCGGCGCTGCCGCCGGCTTTGGCCTTGCCAATCTTCTTGGAGGCATCGTTGCGGGCGGCCTGGGCGGTCTGGGTCTCGCCAAGCACAGCGCGCAGGCGCTGATCCAGCTCCAGCACAGCGGCGGATTTCGGCTCCAGGCCGCGCCGGGCCAAGGCGGCATCGAAGGCTGCCGGATCCTCACGGATCAGCTTCATGTCAAACATGGCTCACCCCTTTTTGGGACGCGTGGTCGTGCGCTTTTTGGCATGGGAGCGGTTGGCGCAAGGCCGGCGGGTCCGGCCCGTGACCATCCGTTCCGGGCCGGGTCTATACGAGTGTCGGAAACGGGTCCAGCCGATCAGGACTCCGGGCTGTCTTCGGCGCGCTTCCGCTCGAAGGAGGCCACGGCGAATATGGACAACTCATAGAGCAGCATGATCGACAGCCCGAGGCCGATCTGGCTCATGGGGTCCGGCGGCGTGAGGATGGCGGCGGCCGCGAAGATGCCCACAATGGCAAAGCGGCGCTGGCGACGCAGGAATTCCGCCGAGATGAGTCCAACCCGGCCCATAAGCGTCAAGAGCACCGGCAATTGGAACGCCAGGCCAAAGGCGAACATCAAGGTCATGGAGAGGCTGAGATATTCACTGACCCGCGTTTCAAGCTGGATCGGCAGCATGCCCTCGGATGCGGTCTTTTCGAAGCCGGCGAAGAAGGTCAAAGCCATGGGCATAATGAAGAAATAGACGAGGCTGATCCCTGCCGCGAACAGGATCGGCGTGGCCAGGATGAACGGCAGGATCGCGCCGCGCTCGTCCTTGTAGAGGCCGGGGGCGATGAACAGCCAGATCTGGGTCGCGACAATCGGGAAAGCAATGCATCCGCCTGCGAAAACCGCCACCCACATATAGGTGAAGAAGGCTTCCTGAGGGGCCGTGAAGATCATCCGGCGCCCTTCCCCTTCCAGCGTGTTGGCGAGAGGCAGGGTCAGGATGCCATAGATGTCTTCAGCGAAGAAGAAACAGATCCCGATGGCCACGGCCATGGCAATGAGGGCCTTGATCAGCCGGCTGCGCAATTCGATCAGATGATCAAGCAGGGGGGCTCGACTGCCTTCAAGCTCGTCTTCGGAGTGAGGTGTTTCCGTGACAGTCATGGCGCTCCCACCCGCGACGGCTCTTCGTTGGTCTTGGCCTTCATGTCGGTCTCGGCCATGGCACTCCCGGTCGTGATACCCTCAGCCATGGCCCCCTGGCTCGGGGCACCTTGGCTCGGG
>CAYUYV010000145.1:2237-4407 GCA_964449455.1 uncultured Alphaproteobacteria bacterium
TGGCTCGGGGCGCTTTCTTTCACGGCACTCTTGGGGCTTTCAGAAGCCCCAGCATCGGTGGTTGGCGCCGCAGCCTGTGGTGTTCCGGCACTCCCATGAGATGGGGCAGCCGCGGGCACATCAGCCATTGGCGTTTGCTTGGGTGCATCCAAGGCTTGTTCGACCCCAGTCTCCGGACCACCGGTGATCTGGGCCGGCGTTTTCGAGCGGGCGTGGCCGCTCGTTGGATCAAGGGTCTCCTCGAGATCCCGTTTGATGGCATTGACCGGATTGCGCACGGTCTCGATCGAACGGCGCATGTCTTCCAGCTCAATATCCGTCGCCATGTCCTGGATGCTGTCGGTGAACTCCCGGGAAAGGCCACGCAGGCGTCCCAGGGCCTGACCGAAATCACGCAACATTTTTGGAAGATCGCGCGGGCCGACAACCACAATCGCAACAACCGCGATGATCAACATTTCAAGGCCGCCAATCGTAGGCATGGGCGCGGATCCTTCAGGCTGGGATTACTGGGCGGCGCTTTTGCTGTCAGAGCGTTCCGTCTCACCCATGCGCTCGTCACCATCGGCGCGGACCCGGCCCGCCGGCGCCTCCTCCTCATCCGCAAGGCCTTTCTTGAAGGTCTTGATGCCGGAAGCCACATCCCCCATCAGAGCGGAAATCCGCCCACGGCCGAACAGCAGCACGACCAGGACGGCTACGAGGGCAATCTGCCAGAAGCTCACACTCATCAGGATTTCCCTAAAACTGTTGGCGTTTCCTGGCTATATGGGGCTGCCCGAAGCCGGGGAAAGAGGCCAAGCCATGGTCGGCCGGATCATCGCAAATGCGTGTAGCGGGCGCAATCAGGCTTGCGCTTGTGGAAAGACGAACATGGCCGCCGGGTCGAGGCGCAGACCGAGGGGCGCGCCGGTGGGCGGCAGGACGGTCCCCGATACCATGATGCGAACGAGAACAGGATCATTGATGCCCCTGGGTGCAAGCCCGCCCCGGTCCAGCACGGCCTCGATCAGGCTCTCAGGCCCGAGCAGGATCGCCCGCCGCACGACGGCTCCCACCACATCACCATCCCCCGCCCCGTCCCTGGGCCCGTCCCTGGGCCCGTCCCTTGGCCCGTCCCTGGGCGCATCCCTTGGCCCATATCCGAGATGCTGATTTTGGCTGTCTGGCGTGACCAGCGTGATGGCATGGGGCCGGGCCATAATGTCCACAGGCGTGCCATCGGCCAGGTGAGGCACAGCCACAGGTCCGAAAGGCGTCTCCGCCGCTCCCCGCGCCACAATGGCCTTGAAGATATTGAGGTCGGAGAAAAAGGAAGCCGCTTCGGCGTCCACTGGCGCATTGTAAATCTCCTCGGGTCGGCCAAGCTGAACGAGCCGGCCGGCACGCATCAGCGCAATGCGGTCGGCCATGCGCATGGCTTCCTTCGGATCATGGGTAACGAGCAGGGTTGCCGTGCCGGTTTCCTTCAAAAGGGACCAGGTTTCATCGCGGATCAGGTCGCGCCGGGGTACATCGAGGCCTGAAAAGGGCTCGTCCATGAGCAAAACGCCGGGCCGCGGCGCCAGGGCCCGGGCCAGAGCCACCCTTTGCTGCTCCCCACCCGACAGATCCGACGGGTAGCGCTCGGCAAAAGCCTCCATATGGACCCGCTCAAGGGTCTCCATCACCCGCCGGCGCCGCTCGGTCCGGGCCAGGACTGTGAGCCCGAAGGCAACATTGTCGAAGACGCTCATATGGGGGAACAGGGCATAGTCCTGGAACATGAGGCCGACGCCCCGTTCCTCCGGTGGCATGAAGGTTCCTGGCCCGGCCACCTCGCGGCCATCAATGAAAACCTGGCCGGCGCTTTGACGCTCAACACCGGCTGCAATGCGCAGACTGGTGGATTTGCCGCATCCGGACGCGCCCAGCAGGCAAACGACTTCACCCGGCGCAATGCTCAAGGTAAGACCGCGCACGGCGTCGCGCTGCCCGTAGCGGCGCGAAATGCCCTCAAAGCGCAGTTTGGCCGTGTCCGAGGTCCCGTCCAGCCCGTGGCCCCTCTCCGCAGAGATGACCGGCGCCCCCTTGCCGGGAACGATCGCATCCATGGCCCGGTCCCTTCCGTCTTCGTCCTTGGAAGGCCCAGTCAAGCCGCATCTGAAACTCAGATGCAAGTGCCAGCGGC
>CAYUYV010000145.1:4507-11844 GCA_964449455.1 uncultured Alphaproteobacteria bacterium
CCTGTGCCCTCCGCCCTGGGCCCTCCGCCCTGGGCCCTCCGCCCTGGGCCCTCCGCCCTGGGCCCTCCTATCTCCCGTGAGCCCGATATCCGCCCGCATTTCGCGCCTGCGAGTCAGCCAACGGCGTGCAAGGGACCGGACAGCGGCGCCATGGTGTTCGGCACCCTCTGCGCGGCCTGACCATCCGCCCCAGGCTCCATGACCTCCTCGATGACATTGGACAATTCGCCAAAATCGATTGGCTTGGAGAGATAGCCGGACATGCCGGCATGGAGATAGGTCTCCCGGTCGCCTTCGAGCGCATTGGCTGTCACAGCGACGACCGGAATGGTCCGCTCCGGTCCGGGCCTGGACCGGATGGCCTGAACGGCTGTCAGGCCATCCATGGTCGGCATTTGGATATCCATGAGGATGAGATCAAATCGGTCCTCATCGAGACTGGATAAAACCTTGGCTCCGTCATCAACAATTGTGACCCGGTGATTGAGGGCTTCGAGAAAGGCCTTCAGAACAATCTGATTGGTCGGGTGATCATCCGCCAGAAGAACGTGGAGGGTCTGCACACCGGATATCGTCTGCTCAGGCGCTTCATCCGTGTCTTGACTGCATTCGCGCTCGGCGGGCACGTAAGGAACCGTGAACCAGAAGAGGCTGCCCTCCCCTTCGACGCTGGTCACGCCAATCTCGCCGCCAAGCAGGGTAACAAGACCTTTGGCGATGGACAGGCCAAGCCCCGTGCCGCCAAACCGCCGGGTCGTCGACGCATCGGCCTGGGTAAAACTGTCGAACACCTTGTCCTGGGCCGCAGCGCTGATCCCAATCCCCGTATCCTCCACCTCGAAGCGCATCACGGGTCCGTTTGGCGCAGATGCCGTGTTGACGCGCAAGGTGATGCGGCCAGCGGAGGTGAATTTGACGGCATTGCCAACGAGATTGAGCAGAATCTGGCGAATACGAACCGGATCGCCAAGAACCCAAGGGGGCAAGTCAGCGCAGACTTCTTCAAAAAGCCCGACGCCGTCCGTCGTGACCTGGGTCTGGAACAGCGCGGCGGTCTCCGCAATAAGCCGCGCCGGTTCGAACTCGACCTGTTCGATCTCGAGCCGGCCCGATTGGATTTTCGAGAAATCCAGCGTGTCGTCGATGACCTTGAGAAGGCTGCGGGCGCTATCGCGCGCCAGTTCCAGCTTGTCCCGCTGCGCCTGGGCCAAAGGGGCCGCAAGGACAAGGTCGATCATGCCCATGACCCCATTCATTGGGGTTCGGATTTCGTGGCTCATGGTGGCAAGAAAGCGTGACTTGTACTCTGCTTCCTGCTCGGCCTCCTGCTTTTGCTGGCGCAAATCATCGGCCATGGTCTGGGTGTCAAGCAGAAGACCAAGGCGGATCTGCGCAGCTGTCGCAAGATCAAGAGAACCGTCAGTAGGCGAAAAATCCGAAAAGGACAGATTGAGGGATCTGGGCGCATCTTCAAGGGTCGGAACATGGCCGACAAGAAGATAGATCCTCGGCCCCTGACAAAGAACCGCGCCGGTAAGATGCAAAACCGGGTCCTGCATTCGCGTCACAAGGGACACTCTCGCGGCCTTCTTCAGATGCTCGATTGAGACGGCCTTTTTCGGCTTCCTGATTTCGAAGACATCAAAGAAATTGCCGCCCAGAAGGTCCGCCTCGCAATGGCGCCTCAAGGACGGGCCAGCCATTTCGATGCGCCCATTCAAACCCAGACATAAATATGCCGGGAAAAGATAATCAAGGCGGCCCGGATTTAGGATCAGTGACATGGGTTTGACCTTCCCTCGTCAGGCGGGCACAGCGGCTCCCCTTCGGGAGATTGAGAACAAGGAGCCCTCCGGATCCACACGCCAGGACACCTGCCCCGTCTCGCCAAAAAAGCGCAGGAGCTCTTGAAACAGGCCCGTGACGAATGGTTCGAGCCCTGACCGGTCAGAACGGTACATGACCTGGATCTCGTCCGGGGTTGACGCAAGGACCTCGAAGGACGGCAGATTGGCCTGGGGCATCGCAAGCTCGATACTGCGATGCATCGAGTCCAGATTTTCGATGAATACATCCAGTTTTTCACCGGACATCTTGAAAATTCCGCCATAGTTCGAGCGGCTTGCGAATGTGATCCAGTATTCACCGAAGGCCTCAAGCAGATCTTCGCTCGCCATGTTCATCGCATCACATGCCGAGCCGATCAGCGACATGGTGACCTGGTCATCATAGGGCTTGGCTGCAACGAAGTGATCTGCGGTCAGGCCACTGCGCTTCAGGATGTCGTTCCAGGCCTCCTCTCCAAACCGCTCAAGGACCATGGCCCGAGCGGCATTGTGAACCATCCCGTACATACCCCCTCCGAACCTCAAGGCACCCGACCGCGCAATGATCTAACAAAACTGCGAACAATTTGTTAGCGGCGTTTAATCACTATACAAATCATTTTGTGCCGGAAGGCGCGGTCCTTGCAGGGCTCTTCCGTCACGTGTCAATGTTGGTTTTCCACCGATCAACGCGAGCGCACCCGAGCAATGTTCGAATGCGTGTAGACGCATGCCGCGTGGTTTTGGATTGCGTCAACGCCGCAACACGCCGACGCGGCCCATGACTGGACTCGTGTCAGAGCGCCAACATCCCAATTTCCCAACATCCCAACATTCCTGGGCACAGACCAATAAATGTGCGTATGAAGATGATAGGGCGCGAGGGTGTCGGTCAGCCCCTCATGCGCGGTCAACTGCGCGGTCAACCAGGACACAGGCGTATCACAGAGGGGTCACCACACGCCAACCGGGCGCGCATGGCAAACATGCACTGAAATCAATGGCATATTAGGAGGCTGCAGGTTCTAATCCCGTCGGCGCCGGACCTTTGGGCGCGGGTTCTTCAACCGGCAGACCCAGCAGAAGGCGGATTTCTTCCGTCGGCTGGTTCTCAAAGGCAAAGGCCTCAGCCTCAAGACTCTTGGAGCGGTGATAGACCCATTTGAAGCCGCTGGCCCTCAAGGTCCGCACCAAAGAGCGTTCACTGAAGCCGATCTTGTGGGCGAAAAAATCCGTCCCACTCATTTCGATCTTTTTCTGCCAGCCATAAAGCACATCGAAGACATGGATCGGACCGGCAGGCGAGCGATAGACCATATCCTCAATGTCAAGATTGTCCTGAACCACGCGTTTCATCAGCAGACCGATATCAGGCACACGGATATGGGCAAAGCCTTCCGGCTTGAGAACATGCAGAAAGCCCGCAAGGACCCGCTTCACATCATGCCGGTAATAGTGTTCCAGATTATGGGAGCAGTAGATCGCATCGAACTGATCGGCGTCGTGATCGGCAAGATTGCGCGCATCACAGATGATGTCCGCATCCGTGGTCGGGTCAATATCCAGCAGCAAATGCTCCCAGCCATTGAAATGGGCCGGCAGAGCAATGGACTTGTCATTGCCACCAACATTCAAGACCGATTTGACATCGTTACTTTTCATCGCCCGCTCCACATTTCGCCCAAGCCCTTTCAGGCCGGGATTGGCGACACTGTCTCCGGCGCCAGTCCATATGGCAACTTAAACCCTCAACGACACAATGCCGGCCCCGCAGATCCTGCCTCGGTGCTAGATTCTGTCTCTCTATCAATCACTTAAGAAAGATCGATGCGCCGGTCATCCCGTCCAACTGTCAATGGAACATGGCCGCCAGAGGATACACCACAGTCCAAATTGGAGCGATTGGGTCGCCCCCGCCCCGCATCTCATCAAGGAGAGACCTTCATCTAAAGCCTGTCGGTTGGTACAACATCTCCCAGGAAGGGCGTAGGGCATATCTCGAACCATAATGAACGCCGGGTATGGCGGCTCAGCCAGGCAAGCCGCAGTGCGCCCATTGGACAGGCGCCGCCCATGCGCCATGAAAGGACCTTTCGATGACTCGTTCACCGACCGGCGACCTCACATGGCGGAACATTCTCTTCGCGGGGCTTTTGCTGCTAGCCATCACCGTTCTGGTGCTCGCGCTGGAGGTCGTGTTCCTCATCTTCACCGGCATCGTCGTGGGCGTTTCACTCACCCAGGCCAGCGCCGCACTAAGCCAGCGCTCGGGACAATCGCGCGCCCTGTGCCTTGCATTCCTGGTGGTGGTCATCGCCGTCGCGGTGTTCAGCTTCGCCGTGACCGCCGGCCCGCAGATCGCCGATCAGCTCCAGGTCTTGTTGGCGAAACTGCCGGAGTTTTTCACGGCAGCGCGGACGCGTGTCGAGGCGACGGGGTTTGGGGCCGATATGATTGGTTTGCTGGAAACAGCACTCAATGATTTGCGGATGGGCACAGGGGGCCAACCCCTCATGGAACAAGGTGCCAGCCTGTTGCGCGGCGTTGCGGGCGTTTTTTCCAGCACTCTGGGTGCGCTGGCCGGTCTCTTTATCGTTGTCGCCATCGCCCTTTATATCAGCATAGAGCCCAATCTCTATCGCGGGGGGGTCGTCGCCCTGGTGCCGCCCGCGAGACAGGCCGATGCGGAGGATCTTTTGAACCGGATGGGCAAGGTCCTTGCCTGGTGGTTCGCGGGCCAGGCGCTCTCGATGTTCGTCCTTGGAACACTGATGACCGCGGGCTTGTGGTTTCTCGGGATCCCCTTCGCCCTTGTCTTCGGTGTGTTCACGGCCCTCATGACCTTCATTCCCAATCTGGGTCCGGTGATCGCCGCGATCCCCGTGCTGCTCGTTGCACTCACCCAAGGCATTGATGTAACGCTCTATGCTCTCGTTCTGATCGTCATTATCCAGAATGTGGAAGGGCTGATCCTGACACCCTTGGTGCACAGGCGCATCATCGCCCTGCCCCCTGCCCTTGTGTTGGCCGCGCTTTTGATTCTTGCCACCCTTGCCGGCTTTATCGGCGTGCTCGTGGCCATGCCCCTGACGGCAGTGGGCCTGACCATGGTCCAGTTTCTGGTCGAAAAACGCGATGCGGCCAAGGCGAGCCAGCAAGCCGCCTGAACGCGATTGTCGCGGTCGGAGGCCGCTATCGAAGATCCGCGGCGGGTCGTGACACGCGCGTCTTTTCCCGTTTCAGAATGTCCCGCTGAAGGTCAGGAAAACCGAGCGGCTCCAGTCACGATCCCGGACCTCACTAAAGGCGATGGGGCTCGCCCCACGCGCGCCGGCAAAGACGGTCCGGTCCCGATCCTGCCCCTGATTAAAGAGGTTGTTGGCCCCCAGACGGATCCTGATGCCCCAGAACCGCGTGGTCTCGATGAAGGCGTCAAGATCCCCCGTCCTGCGTTGCAGATCGAACTCATCGAGCCCGAAAAACGGTTGGGGTGCGAACAGATCAAGATCCCAGCCCCAAGCCCAGCGCTGCTGTGTCAGATCCTGCCGGAACTCCAGCCGGACTGACCATTCCCGTTCGCCTGACAAGACCCGGTCCAGCCCTGTGACCGGATCGGTCACGTTGGAGTCCTGATACCGCCCCGTGAGATCAAGGCGCCCATTGCGCAGCCAGATGCGGTCGAGCGGCAGTGTGGCGTCCACCCGGATGCCGCGTCGCCAGCCATCGCCGATATTGCCCGGAACTTCCAAGATGCCGGCCAGGGGCAAAAGGTCGGATACGTCGGAAATCCAGTCATAGAAGGCGGTGAATGTGACAGCACCGATGGTGCCGAAGCGCTGCTCGATGGCGGCCTCGATCGCCCAGGTCACCTCCGGCGCCAGATCCGGATTGCCCAGAGACAGTTCCACATCGCCAAGATCAGCAGAGCTGACAAAGTCGAAAAAGTCGAGCTGGCCCACCTCGCGGGCGCCGAACAGGCGCACTTGAGTCTTCTCGCTCGGCGCCCAGGTCACGGTCAGGCTGGGTTTCATGAAAAAGAAAGAGCGGGTGAGCTCAAAACCGCCCGTCTGTTCGATGGTGGAAATCTCGGCTGCGAGAATGGCATCGATGGATATCGGCCCCACACTGAAGGAATCCGACAGCGCAAAATCGCCGCGCCGCTCCTCCACGGTCGTCTGGGCCCCGGGCACAGGCACGGGCTGAAGGCCCATCCCATTGCCCGCATCGGCATTGAGGGAAAAGTCGCTGTCGAGGCTGTTGAGGGCGCCTTCCGCTGAGAGTTCAAACTGGTGCCCGTCCAGCCCCGTATAGTCTATTTCGACCCGGAGAATAGTCTCCGTATTCAAACTATCAAAGACCGTTTCGGTCGCAGGCACTGTGGGCAATTCCACCGGCGCGGATGCAAGAAGCCCCTTCTCCTCAAAATCGTTCCGCCGGAACAGGCCGATCAGCTTGGCCGAAACGGTTTTGCTCAGCGTTCGCTCAATATCGCCGCCGATCTCCAGGGCAAGCTCCCGGTCCTCATCCCCCTGGAACAGCACAAAGGGTGGCGGATCGCCGTCCAGCGGGGTCCGGAGCGATGTTTCCCCACCATTCTCATCAAAAAAATCCACGGTCCCATTCATGCGGAAGACGGTCTTGCCCCAGGGCAGGGTCCCATTGCCGCTGACCTTAACGCCCTTGCCGGTCTCGAAAAACTCCTCGTCCCGCGATTCAATCTCCAGGTCATCCGTATCAAGAACGCGCTCAAGGCCAGCCGAGCGGAAGAAATATCGTTCTGTCTCAATGCCGACCTGATAGCGCAACGCCCCCTTTCGCCCCGTCCGCGAAATCTCGCCAAAGGGGTAAAGGTTCGGGTCCCGAACATCGAATTCTGCGCCCGCTTCCCAGCTTGTGGCCGTGCCCGCGCCAGGTTTGAGGATCACATTGATGGCCACGGTCTGGCCGCGCAGGTCAAAACTTGCGGCCTGCCCCCGGATGAGATCGATGGCCTCAACCGAGGAGGCAGGCAAGCGGGACAGGATCGCCGAGGCGCTGTCACTTTTAACCGCGGGGCGCTCCCCATCAATGAGCACATTTCCGGCCGCCCCGGCAAAGCCGCGGGAGCCCCCCCCGTCATCAATCTGAAAGCCCGGCACATTGCGGACCATGTCGAGGGCGGTCACCGGACGATAGAGGTCGAAAAACGCGGCCGGATAGCGGATGACGCAAGGCGTGGTCTCACAGTCCGCGCCGCCCTCTCCGGCAATAACCGGTGGCACATCTGGCTGAACCACGGGCAGATCCGCCGCATCACTTTGGGCGAAAGCCGGAGACACGAGGAGGACCAGACCACCAAAGCCCAGCCTCGAAAACACGCGAAAGGCGATACTCCCGCAAGAATGAGCCTTGTACGGAAAATGTGTAACCGACCACATATGCGCGGTCAGGTGAGGCCGCCCCGACATTAATACCATCCCCTAGTGTGGCGGGTCAGGAATTCGCCCGCATGATCGGCGGGCTCCGTAGCGA
>CAYUYV010000146.1:0-11821 GCA_964449455.1 uncultured Alphaproteobacteria bacterium
TCATTTGACCCAAGCTCTTCATTTGACCCCCGCTCGTCCTTTGAGCCGGACTTGTCCTTTGACCCGGGATCGTCATCTGAAGCCGTGATCGTTGACCGGTGTCAGTTTCGGCGAATGCCAGGGATCAAAGTGGCGATGTCCTCAAGGGTCCACCCGTTGTAGTCCCTGAGCTTGACAATGGCGGCCCGCTCTTCCTGGTTCAGAACCTCGCTTTCTGCGGATTCATGCTTTTCGGTGTTGTCGATGGTCGTCTTGATGCTCAAGGGGCTGGGCCGGCTTCGGTCCGCCCGGGCGATCCTGATGCAATAGTTTTGATGCGGATCGGTCAGCTGGTCCAGCAGGTCCGTCAAGGAATTTGTTCCTTGCGCCGCGTCCGTCATCTCCATGTCGATTTCCATGAAAATTCCGGTGCCCAGGAGCCCGTCCGGACGCACGTCCTCGAACTGGTCTGTCGTGGCCTTCCAGCCCACCATGGTGTGGTAGACGCCGCCATGCATGGTGGAGCGATTGCGGCCATCGAGCTGCATGCTCTGGGGCGAATGGTTGCCCATATTGTCCTGGCTGAAGCCGAGGACAACATGTTTGTCACCCGTCTCAAACATCAGTCCATCATGACGGACCGGGAGGTTTTTGGTGGCAAAGGCATATTGAAGGTGGCAGGTCCGCAGCAGCACTGTGTCGGCGTCCGTCTTCTCGGCACGGATGATGAACTTGCCGCGATAGAGAAAAAGCTCCTCCACCTCCTCGCCGGGCTGTTTGAGCTGAACGAACCAGGCCGTATAGATGATTTGCGGGGCTGTTGAGCTCCATTTGACATTCATTGATGCGTGTCGTGACGAAATCGCGTAGTGCATCAAATCGAGCACCGGATCGACCGTCCAGTCAGAGGTCAGGGGCTCGTAGGTTTTGGCATTCGAGACGGCCCTTTCGCGTCCCTGCTTGTAGATGTCCGCCACGGGTAGACCGGTGCCCCCAAAGCCCCTTTCCTTCAACTTCTTGATGATGAATTCGATTTCTTCAAAGGCGAGGGCGAGGTCAAAGTTCAGGCCCTCCTCATTGTCGGCGGAGAGCTGCTGAATGAGGATCGACTGCTTCTTGCGATGCTTCTTGTCGTGGGATTTCAGCCAGTCCGGCAGTTCAAATTTGGCCTCGACGTCGCCCATCCGGCCCCTGAGATCCACCTCCGGAAAGCCCTCCTGCTGGAGCCGGCGCACGGCGAGCCAGATGCGTGCGGCCGTCAGATCCTTAGGCGGCCGCTTTTCAGCCTCCACGGAATTCCAATAGCTGCTGTAAAGCTCGTCGATCATGGCGCCGGTAATGACGCCTTCCACGGAAAAATATCCCGCCGCTTCGATTTCGGTCAAAAGCCCCTGGAGTTCCTTCGCCTTTTGAACCAATGTCCGCCGGTCTCTTGCCATGATCTTTCCCCTGACTTTCGCCGCGCCCGGGGGGCATCGCGCGCGTCCCCTTGTTCTTGCACGGCTTTTTGCACCACCCCGAGTGGCAAGCCTACACCCCTTCCCGGTGATTGTAGAGCATCAAATGCAAGGCGGCGGCGTCATGGACGCCGCGACGGATATGGGAAAGAGCCCCGCAACACAGGTGGCGAGGCCAAGAGGGCCGGCAAGCCCGCAGGCAGGGGCAACGCCCGGCGCCAGAGCGCGGCGATCCCACGTCATGTCCAGTTTCGTCCGTGTCGTCGCAAAGACACGCGGGCTCAGGTCGCGCCGCGTCCGCGGGCCACGGGATGGGAGGAGGAGAGCCCGCCATCGACCACCAGGGCCTGGCCGTTGACATAGCTTGAGGCATCGCTGGCGAGGAACAGCGCCGCCTGGGCGATCTCCTCCGGCTCGCCGCCCCGCTGCATCGGGTTGAGTTGGCCGATCCGGTCCTCTTTGCCTGCCTGACGGGCATAGTCATAAATCGGCTTTGTCATGCCGGTCTCGATGAGGCCCGGACAGATCGCGTTGACACGGACATTCGTGCCGGTGAGCTGCTGCGCCGATGTTTGCACCAGATTGATCACTCCGGCCTTGGATGCCGAATACTGGGCCGGCCCTGCACCCGAGCGCAGGCCCGCAACAGAGGCGGTACAGATGATCGAGCCGCCGCCCAGTTCGGCCATTTTCGGTGCCGCGGTCTTGATGGCAAGAAAGGGACCGATAAGGTTCACACGGAGGATTTCCATCCAGCCTTCGGCCGTCTCGTCGAACAGGCCGCCCTGGACCTTGCCGGTGATCCCGGCATTGGCGAAAACAACATCAAGCCGGCCGAACCGCTCCATCGCTTCGTCAACGAGGCGCACCACATCTGGCTCTGAGCCCGCATCCATCCGCACACCAACGGCCGTGCCGCCGTCGCGGCGGACAAGGTCGACCGTGTCGGCAATGGTGTCGGCCCGGTCTGCGGCGACAACCTGCGCGCCTGCCGCAGCGAACAGCCGGGTCGAGGCGCGCCCGATCCCCGATGCCGCGCCCGTCACGATGGCAACCTTTCCGTCCAACATGGGCCCCTCCGACATGGCTGTTCTCCTCCTTCGATCGGCCTTGCGCCGATTGGCTTGGTCAAGTCTAGGCCGGGCTGGGCGCCGGCGCCAATCCGGACCGCCTATCCAGGCCCCATATCAGAGCCCCGCTGCGAGCCCCAGTGTGAGCCCCAGTGTGAGCCTTAGTCCGAGCCCGAGTGCGTGCTCATGCGGCGTGGCGCCCGAGCCCGGAGAAATAGCGCTTGCAGGCCCTTAACCCCTTCCGCCACTCTTGCGGCCAAATGAAGAGCCCCGCGCATGGGGCAGAAAACAGCCGCCCGCCCGGCGCCGAAAGGACCAGACGCCATGAAAAATCCCTTCGAAACCGAAGAACGCCGCGCTTTCCGCGAAACCATTTCCCGCTTCGTTGAAGCCGAGGTGAAGCCCCATATCGATGGCTGGGATGAGGCAGGCGATGTGCCCTGGGAGATCCATGAAAAGATCGGCTCCCTCGGCGTGTTCGGCTTCGGCATTGACGAGCAATATGGCGGCCTGGGGTTTGACGATGTGTTCATGCGGGCCGCCTATTCGGAGGAAATGGGGCTGAGCGGCTCCAGCGGCCTCTGGGCGGCCTTCAGTGGACGGTCGATTTCCCTTGATCCCATCCAGGCGCTCGCCACCGAGGAAATCAAGGAGCTGTGCCTTGCTGAAGTGGTCTCGGGGCGCAAGGGCTCCAGCCTTGCCATCACAGAACCCTCCGGCGGCTCGGACGTTGCCAGTCTGAAAACCACCGCGCGCCAGGACGGCAATCATTATGTGCTGAACGGCTCTAAGACCTTCATCACCGGCGGTATGAAGAGTGATTATTTCGTGGTCGGCGCCCGCACGGGCGGCGAGGGCCTGGGCGGCATTTCCCTGTTCTTCGTGCCCGCCGACACGCCCGGTTTTTCACGCACGGCCATTGCGCGGAAAATGGGCTGGTGGTGTTCCGATACGGCGACGCTTTACTTTGATGAATGCCGTGTGCCCGCTGATCACATGCTGGGTGAGGAAAATCGCGGCTTTTATTCCATCATGAACAATTTCAATCTGGAGCGGGTGTCACTCACCGCCCTGGCCCTCGGCATGATGAAAGTGTGTCTCACCGAAGCCACCGCCTGGGCCCGGGAGCGCCAGACCTTCGGCCGTCCGCTGGTCGAGCACCAGGTTATCCGCCACAAGCTTGCGGACATGTCGGCCCATGTGGATGCCTGCGAGGCCTATCTCAACCAGGTCTGCTGGACCATTGACCAGGGCGAAATGCCCATCGCCGAGGTCTGCAAGGGCAAATTTTACACCACCAAGGCTCTGGAATTCGTGGCCAGTGAAGCCATGCAGATCTTCGGCGGAGCCGGCTATCTGCGCGGCAATCCGGTGGAGCGGCTTTACCGGGAAGTGAAGGTGCTTGCCATCGGCGGCGGCAGCGAAGAAATCATGCGCGACCTTGCCGCCCGCCAGATGGGGCTGTAAGGCGTTCCAACCATTCGAATGCTGATGGATTGGTGGGATGGGTCTTGGCCCATCCCCGGTGCGTGCAACGATGACGGATCGTGCGGGTTGGTTCCGTAACCAGGCGGCTCAGACCAGATCTGTCATCGTGCCAAAAGCAAGGTGCATCGGCTATTCCCCCGTACCGAGACAAAATAGTCAGTGCACAGGCCTGATGTTGCGGCCCTTATGTTGCAGCCCTGGCCAGACCCGCCCAGCTTTGCACTGTGTACAGCCGATGTCAGCTGATCTCAGCCCAGAATTTTCCGGTCCAGGATCTTGATTTGAGCCTCCGTGCCGCCGCCGAGCGGCTCCGCGATGGGCTCTGAAACGACGACTGGTGTGGGCTCAGGCGTCTGGGAGGCAGAGGTGCCAATATCATCAAGCCGCTTTTGCATGGCCTCGACCTGTTCCCGCAGGCGGTTAACCTCATCAAGGGCGGCATGGGCTTCATCCCGCGCTGCGGCCGTATCCTGGACAGTGGCCTGGGCGGTTCTTGCCGTGTCACGGCCACCGGCGGCAGCGGCTGTGCCAAAGCTCATCATGCGCCGATAGGCTTCCATCCAGCTTTCTTGGAACAGGGCCAGGTTCTGGCGGGTCATGTCTTCAAAAATCTTGAAGGGCTGCGCACCCAACTTGGTCATCCGCCCACGAATTTCTTCCTGATTGCGGGCAAAGGATTCCATGCTGACTTCAAGATAGCGCGGCACGGCAGCACCCATCTGATCCCCATAGAACCCAATGAGCTGGCGCAGGAACTGGATGGGCAGCAGATGCTGGCCTTTGTTCTCTTCTTCAAAAATAATCTGGGTCAGGACAGACCGGGTGATATCCTGATTGGTCTTCGCGTCATAGACGTTAAACTCCTGGCCCTGTTTCACCATCTGGCACAGGTGATCGAGGGTCACGTAGCTGCTCGTGGCCGTGTTGTAGAGCCGCCGGTTTGCATATTTCTTGATCGTTACCGGAGCTGCGGCGGGGGTCGCTGCGGCGGAGGTCGCTGCGGCGGAGGTCGCTGCGGCGGAGGTCGCCGCGGGGGAGGTCGCCGCGGGGGAGGTCGCCGCGGGGGAGGTCGGATGATCAGCCACGTCAGACACCTTTCCTGCCAGAACTGACAACGCGAATTGACAGTCTTGTGTGTAACCTAAGATAGACAGAAAGGCCAGAGGCTTATCAAATCTGTCTAACCGAACACGGCATGTCCCGCATAGGAAGTTGCAGGATAGAAAGATTTGCGACCCGCAGACCCAAGTCTTACCGGTTGAGTATAAGACTTATTCAAGCAAATCCTCGCCAATTAGTCCTTTAGGCATAGTTTAGGCTGGTTTGTCGCACTGCGCAAAGACTTTCTCCGTCTGGAAATTGTGGATTTGTGGGTGCCTTGGCCGCAAGCGACGGCGAGAGCGCCCCCCGACGCTCCGTGACTGTGTTGCGATGCATGACCGTTGCGCGTCCAAAAATTGTCCACCGCCAAGGCCATGCCCTTGATTGTGGCGCCCCGAGTCGCGCAAGAATGGGGGATGAAACGCTCGGGCTGGTCCGCCAACCGCCCGCCGTGGCACGGCACGGTAGCGTATCATTGATTTATGCACGCCAAGTGCGTCTTGAAGAGGGAAGGGAACGGTCATGCAACGGGTTGCCGTCGTTACTGGTGGGACCAGAGGGATCGGTCGGGCCATCGTCGCCACGCTGTCGGAGGCGGGCTACACCGTCGCCGCGACCTATCACGGGAACGAACAGGCTGCGAAGGAATGCGCCGACGAGCTGGGCGTCAAAGTCTTCAAATGGGATGTGGCCGATTACGCCGCCTGCGAAGCGGGTCTTGCCCAGGTGGAGCGGGACGTCGGGCCGGTTGACGTGCTGGTGAACAATGCGGGCATCACACGCGACACCATGATCCACAAGATGGACGTGGATATGTGGAGCGCTGTGATCCACACCAATCTCGATTCCATCTTCAATATGTGCCGCATCACCGTGCCCGGCATGCGCGAGCGCGGCTATGGCCGGATCATCAATATCTCGTCCATCAACGGCCAAAAGGGTCAGATGGGCCAGACCAATTACTCGGCCGCCAAAGCCGGCGTGATCGGCTTCACGAAGGCCCTGGCCCAGGAAACGGCGCGCAAGGGCATCACCGTGAACTGCATCTGCCCGGGCTATATCGATACGGATATGGTCGCAGCCGTGCCCCAGGCCGCGCTTGACCAGATCATCGCGGGCATTCCCGTGGGACGTCTCGGCAAGGCTGAAGAAATCGCTCACTGTGTGATGTTCCTCGCCGATGAGCGCGCTGGTTTTGTGACCGGCTCCGTGGTCACGGCTAATGGCGGTCAATACATCGCCAATGGCTGAAGCGATCTTTTTTTCATATCGCTGAACCGAGAAGGTCCCGAACAGCCGTTCGGGACCTTTTTTTCAGGCCACGCGAAGGCCTGTTGTCATCCGTTTTTACCTTACGAAACCGTTGGGAAGATTACGGATTTGCCATAGAGACGCCGCAATGCGGTCGTGATGTGTCACATCGACGACACACTCTTGCTTAAAACCACCGGCATACATTCAGTCTCGGTTCAGGGAGCTTTATCCCGCGTCTGCCTTCGTCCAAATTCGGCACAGCGGACGCCTGAGGGACCTGCAAGATAGATATCTGGGCCATCGACCGGCGGGAAAACAGCGCCATGACAAACTGCGCCGGTTCTTAAATCGGCTCACGGTTGGCCCGTGGTGAAGGTGATTGGGGAAGCATGACTCGGACAGTGATGATACGGACAGTGATGACGCGGACGATGATGAAACGCACGGGTTATGACCTGACCGATCTCCTGTTCTGCCTGGTCCTCGCAGGCCTCTTTTTCAGTGTTGTGACGCCGGCCTTCGCCCAGATGACCGGGCAGGATTTCGCTGACCGGCGCCAAGCCTTTTATGTCACCGGCGATGGCGCTATCGGACTCGTGTTGGACCGGTCCGGTCCGCAGACAGTGCTGCGCATCAACAATTCAAGCCAATCCGTCATTCTCCGCTCCAAGCCTGCCGCACGCGGTGATCAGCTCCTGCAGAATGAGCATGGTCATGTGGTTCTCCGGCTCACCTCCTTCGGGCCGGCGACCTATTATCCAAATGGCGATCTTCGGGGCATTCCGGTCCTGCGCACCGCCCGCCACGAAAGCCAGCCCCGCCAGACAAGGGCTATGGCGCAGTTGGCCAAGCCGGCCGGAAGCGCTGATGTCAAAACCGAAGCCAAACGTCGAGCCGCCAATGCCAGTATCGCCCTTGGCGGCTCTGTCGTTTTCGACGCCAGCTGGGCACCGCTTCCGAAGACCGGGACCGAAACCCTGTCCGAGGCCATCTCGAATGCCGCGACCGCTCTCGACAATCTGGCCATGGAGCCAGATGTCGGCGAGGTCCTGGCTGAGCGGTTGAACCGTGTGCGGTTTGAGGAAAAAGCCGAACCGGGACTGCGCCGCGAAGGCGGCACGCTTTATGTCGATTACGCGGACGCGCCAGGCCATGCGGGTCGCCCGACCTCGGCATCGATTATGTCCTTCCTGCGCCAGATCAACGACTGACACCCTCCAGGGCACTGGCGGCTCCGCGTTGTCAGCCGGGGCCCTTTTGTCAGCCGGGGGCGGTTGTCAGGACCCGGGCGCCCAGCCCGGCGGCGCCAGCACAAAACCATCAAACTCAAATCCGGGAGCCACGGTGCAGCCCACAAGGGTAAAGGCACCAAGGCTCCGTGCGCTTTGCCAAGCGCCGGCCGGCACAACGGCCTGGGGTCGGTGACCGGCCAGCAAATCCGCGCTCAAGGTCACGGTCTCAGGGGCTTGCCCATCGGACAGGGCAATGCCCAGCGCCAAGGGCGCCCCGGCATACCAATGCCAGGTCTCGGCCGCATCAACCCGGTGCCAATGGGAGTGTTCTCCCGCCTTCAACAGGAAATAGATCGCCGTCGACGCCGCCCGACCGCCCGCCGCATCCCTGTCGCGGAAGGTTTCCCGGTAGTGACCGCCTTCGGGATGGGGCGTGAGGTCCAGCATCCGAATGATCTCTTCGGCGCTCGCTCCGCCGGCCGGCAAGGATGACTGGGCCATCGGTCTGTCTCCGTTCTATCCTAAGGCCGGACGGTCTTGTCCCGCGCTGAAGGCGTTCGTAAGTGACGGGCATTTGAAACAGCATTTCGCCGGCTTGCCCAGTCGGGGCATGGACCCACCGGGTCACATCTGTGATTGGTGTCAGCACAAGCCGTTGCAACAAGGGGAGAATGGGCCCATGGGCACATGGCCTTCGGTTCTGGGGAGGATCTTGGGCAGCCAAAAGGCTGCGGTGGAAAACGGTGCGCGGCGTGACGGGCGTGAGGATGCGTCGGTCCTCTCTGGCCCACGGGCCGATGATGCTGAGCTCCTTGACGCCTATTCACGCACCATCATCGATGTTGTGGGCCGGGTTGCACCTGCGGTGGTCAGTATCCAGAGGAGCCGTCGTGGCCGCCCCATGGGGCAGGGCTCCGGCGTGATTATCGAGTCCGATGGTCTTGTGCTTACGAACTATCATGTGGCGGCCGGCGAGGGGGAGATCAGCGTCGGGTTGACCGATGGCCGGGACGCACCGGGCGAGTTTCTGGGCGGTGATGCGGACACGGATCTCGCGCTGGTGAAGACCTCGCTCGCTGATCTGCCCACGGCGACATTCGGTGACTCAGACGCCCTCTATGTGGGCCAGGTGGCCATCGCCATCGGCAATCCGCTCGGCTTCGAAACAACGGTGACAGCGGGCGTCGTCTCGGCCCTGCGCCGCACCCTGCGCTCCACAACGGCCCGGATGATCGAGGACATCATTCAGACCGATGCGGCCCTCAATCCAGGCAATAGCGGCGGCGCCTTGCTCGACTCCAAGGGGCAGCTCATCGGCATCAACACGGCCATTATCGCCGGCGCCCAAGGCATTTGTTTCGCCGTGCCCATCAACACGGCCAAATGGGTGGTGCCGGAAATCAGAAGCCATGGTCGCGTGGTGCGCGGCCGCGTGGGCCTTGTGGGGCAGACCTTACGGCTTCCGCCCATGCTGGCCCAGCGCATGAATCTGTCGGGCAGCTCCATCGTCCGGGTCATGAGCGTTTTGCCTGGCGGTCCTTCGGAGACCGCCGGTATCCGCGAGGGCGATCTCATCCTCGGCATTGATGGCAAACCGGTGCGCACGGTGGACGACATCCACCGCATCCTGGTCGGCGACACCATCGGCCGAATATTGGAGGTTCAGATCCTGCGCGGCGATACGATCCTGGTCCGCCGGATCCGCCCCGACATGGCGTGAGCGCCGGGCCGGATCAGGCCGTGTCCTTGCGACGCCGGACTTCGGCGAACACTTCCCAATCAGCCGCGTCCGTCAGACCCAGGCGGGCGCGCAAAGACGGATCGTTGGCGCGCAGAAAGGGGCTCGTCGCCTTTTCCAGGCCAATCGTGGTCGGGATCGTCGGCTCGCCCCGGGCCCGCGCGGCGTCGATTTCGCTCGCCCGATTGGCGAGGGCGGCGTTGTCCGGGTCGAGGGCCGTGCAGAAGCGGGCGTTCGACTGGGTGTATTCGTGGCCGCAATAGACCCGCGTATCGTCAGGCAGGGCCATCAGCCGGCTCAGGCTGGTCCACATCTGCTCCGCCGTGCCTTCGAACAGGCGTCCGCAGCCCAGGGCGAACAGGGTGTCGCCGACAAAGACCGCCTTGGCACCTGGGAAATGGAACGAGATGTGGCCGCCGGTATGGGCCGGCGTGTCGATGACCTGGGCCATTTCCGGGCCGAAATCGTAGCTGTCGCCGCCGGTCAGCAGGACATCGAGGCCCTCGATCTTCGGCGCCTCCGCTTGGGGGCCCACGACGACCGGGTCAAAGCGCTCCTTCAGGGCACCGATGCCGCCCACATGGTCCATGTGATGGTGGGTGATGAAGATGTGGGTCAGTGCGAGGCCTTTGCGCTCCAGGGCCTCAAGCACCGGGCCCGCCTCGCCCGGGTCGACCACGCCGACGGCGTCCGCAGCCTGCAGCAGGTAAGCGTAATTGTCCGTGAAGCACGGCACGAGATCGATGTGCATGGGGCCAGCCTTTCCGAATGGGATGTCGAGGGCATGGTGTGTGGGAGTTAGTCGTCCTCAGGAAAGATCAATCGCGTAGGCTTTCAAGTCAGCAAGCGTCACAATGTCAAGCGCACCGGCATGGGTCGCCCGCAGGGCGACCCGCGGCGCGGCGCCCGCCTCCAGGGCCTCCTGCCAACGGCCGGCGCACAGGCACCACCGATCCCCCGGCGTGAGGCCCGGAAAACCAAAGGCCGGGACCGGAGAGGACAGGTCATTGCCCCGGGCCTTGGTGAAGGCGAGGAATGCCTCATCGACCTGGGCGCAGACCACATGGAGGCCACGATCTTCCGGCCCCGTGTCACAGCGGCCATTGCGGTAAAAGCCGGTCATCGGCGACGTGCAACAGGTCTCAAGGGGCTGACCCAGCACATTCAGGATCCCGGGGTCGGGCGCGGTATCGGTGGAGCACATGGGCACCTCTTTCTTGGCTGTGAATGGCACCATGGGGCACGGCAAATGGATGACTGCATAGCAAAGGACAGGGACGTGAGGTTGCGCCTTCGCGCGCCGGTGGGCAAGGTCATGGTTGGCGGCGCCTGTCACACGCCCCCAAAAGGGCCGGCCCAGGTTGATCAATTGGGTGTGGCAGGGTTTTCCAGGAGCCGGGATTAAGCGCTCATGTGGATGGATGTTCGGCAGCTGCGGGACTTTTACGCAACCCCCCTCGGTCAGACGGTGCGCCGGCTCGTGCGCCGACGGATCCGGGCGATCTGGCCCCATGTGGACGGGCTTGATCTGTTGGGCCTCGGCTATGCGACCCCCTATCTGCGTCCCTATAAGGACAGTGCGGCCCGGGTCATCGGCTTCATGCCGGCGGGGCAGGGCGTGGTGCGTTGGCCCGCCCATGAACCCTCCCACACCAGCCTTGTGGATGAGCACCAGCTGCCCTTGCCCGATGCCTGCATGGATAGGGTGCTGGTCGTCCATGGCATTGAGAACGCGGCGGCGGTTGCGCCCATGATGCGCGAAATCTGGCGTGTCATGGCGCCCGAAGGGCGGTTGCTCCTGGTGGTGCCGAACCGCCATGGCATCTGGGCCCGCTCTGACACCACGCCTTTCGGCCATGGACGCCCGTTCAACACCGGTCAGATTGAGCGCTTCTTGGATGATTGCCTGTTTTCCCTGGAGCAGGTCGACAACGCTCTGTTTCCACCACCCTTCGCCTATAAATTCTGGATGACGTCTCCGGGCACTTGGGAGGAAGCGGGCCACCGGTTCTGGCGCGCGCTTGGGGGCGTGCTGATTGTGGAGGCCTCCAAACGGGTCGCGGCCATCAGGCCCTTGCGCCAGAGGGTTTCTGTTCTTGCCCCCGTGAAGCAGCTTGCGGGCGCAGGCCGGCGTTGGCGTCCCTTGCGCCCCACGCCCGGCGCTGCCTGTCATGTTCCGCAGGCGGATCCATTCCTGAAAGATCCCCAGGGCCGCTGACGGCCTGACGTGGCTGGCTGAAATCGATCTTCGACGAACAGCATTGGTTCCTTGCTGGTCCCGCCTTGCCGGTACTGGTCCCTTGATCCTTGCCTGAGCAGCCCAGGGGATGGTTGAGCCGGATGATGGTTCCGCCAAAAAGTGACCGAAATGGCCGCATTGGTTGCGGTGCTGATTGTCTGTGCTGCAATGGGTTTGCGGTCGGCTTCGGCCATGACGCGGGGAAAAGCTTAGAGCCCTTTCACAGAAGTCCGGGTCATTGAAAGGGCTCTAACTCTTTGATT
>CAYUYV010000147.1:0-4151 GCA_964449455.1 uncultured Alphaproteobacteria bacterium
TCGCTACGGAGCCCGCCGATCATGCGGGCGAATTCCTGACCCGCCACACTAGCAGCCATTTCGGTGGGCTGCGGGATTGGGTGTTGACCGCATTCGCGCCTGTGAAATTTCCGTCTATGAAAAAGAGGGCTCCATCCGGGTTTCATCCGGATGCGCAGGGTGCCGCGGCGCAAACAGGTGGCGTGAAGAGGGCAGGACAATGATCAAGGCGTTGGAAGAGACCCTCTTTGCGTGGCGCATCTGGATCCTCGCCATGGCCGCGATTGCCACGGTCTTTGCCGGCATCAGTGCCCTGCAATTGCGCCTTGATGCCGGTTTCGAAAAGCGGCTTCCCGCCGGGCATCCCCATGTGGAGACCTTTCAGGAGTATAAGGACAGTCTTTTTGGGACCAACCGGATTATTGTGGTTCTGCGTGCCCGGGATGGGGTGATCTGGACCCGGTCGTTCATGGCCCGGCTCAAGGCGGTCACGGATGATCTCTTCTTCCTGCCCGGTGTGGACCGGCGGACGGTCACCTCGCTCTGGACCTCAAATACCCGCTATTTCGAGATCACCGAGGATGGCTTCCTGGCGGATGATGTTATTCCCGGGACCGTCACACCCGATGCCATGATCCGGGACGATCTGGAGCGCATTCAGCGCAATGTGATCCGGGGCGGCTATGTGGGGCGGCTGGTCTCAAAGGATTTCACGTCCGCCATGGTTGTGGCCGATCTCCAGGAGCGTGATCCGCGCACCGGCGAGCCCCTCGACTATCTCGCCCTCGCCGATGCCCTGGAGACCCGCATCCGCGCTGTCCATGAGGATCAGGCCGTGTCCGTCCATATTATCGGCTTTGCCAAGCGGATCGGCGATGTGGCAGATGGATTAGGCAGTGTACTGATGATATTCACGGTGGCGTTTGTGATTGTCACGCTGCTTGTTTATGCCTATTCCCGTTCCGTGATCCTCACCACACTGCCGCTCCTGTGTTCCTTCACATCGCTCATCTGGCAGTTCGGGATCCTGAATGCTCTTGGCTATGGACTTGATCCGCTGGCGATCCTGGTGCCGTTTCTCGTCTTCGCCATTGGCTTGTCCCACGGGGTGCAGCAGATCACTTTGATCGCCAGTGAGGTGGAGCAGGGCGCGACGACACAGGCAGCGGCGCGGGCGGCCTTTCGAGGGCTGGTGATCCCCGGGAGCATGGCCCTCGTCACCGCTGCCCTCGGGTTTGGCACGCTTGTGCTCATTCCAATCCCCATGATCAATGAAGTGGCCACGGGTGCAGCCTTAGGCATTGCCCTGATCATCGTGACCAATCTGGTGATGTTGCCGCTGGCTGCTTCCCTGTTTCCGTTGGACCGGAGAGACGTTGAGCGGGTCAAAGGGGCACGCGCCATTGCTCTGGGTGTCATGGAGGCCGTGGGACGGGTCGCCGAGCCGCGCACCGCCCCTTGGATTCTGGGCAGTGTTGCACTGTTTTTCCTGGTCGGGCTTGTCCAGTTCGGCCAGAGGCCCGTGGGCGATCAGTATGCGGGCGATCAGTATTTGGGCGCACCTGAATTGCACGCCGATGCCCGCTACAATGTGGACAGCCGGATTATTTCCGCTGGCTATACAGGGGGCCTCAGCCTGCTGACGGTGGTGTTCGAGACACCGTCGGAGGCCTGTATCAAACACGCCCATATGCGGCTGGTGGAGGAGTTCGGCTGGGCCATGGAGAATGTGCCTGGTGTGACCGCTGTGGTCTCGGCGGCGACCATTGCCAAGCGGACCAATGCGGGTTGGAACGAGGGCAATCCGAAGTGGCAGACCGTGCCGCGCAATTCCTTCGCCTTGGTCCAGGCCACATCGGCCATTCCCACCTCGTCGGGTCTTCTAAATACGGATTGTTCGGTCGTGCCGGTGGAGCTCTTCCTCCGCGATACGCGGGCTGAAACCCTGTCCCGGGTGGTGAGGGCGGTCAAGAGCTGGCGGGAGGCCCATGGCCCACGGCCTGTGCTGAATGGGGGGGAAGACCGGGGCAATGGCGTGTGGACCCTTTCCATGCGGGATGTGTCCCTGCTGACCTTCACGGCCCAGCCCCATCTCGACGATGAAGTACGCCTTGGTCTGGTGCTGAAAGGGCGCAGTGCTGACAGTGTTGTGGGGCGGGGCGCAATCGCCTTCGACACGCCGGAGGCTGGGTCTGTGGTGGCCCTTGACCTGCGCGGAGCCCTGCCTGATCTGCCATGGGGCGAGGCACGGACCGTGGAGCTGACGGGTGTTCCGGTGGGCACGCGCATCCGGCTTGCGAGTGGCAATGGTGGGCTCATCGCTGCTGTGAATGAGGAGATCCTGCGCGCCGAACCGGCCGTGCTGCTCGCCGTCTTTGCCGTCATGATACTGATGGTGTTCGGTGCCTATCAGGACTGGCGGGCAACGCTCACCTGTTGTGTGCCCCTTACCGTGACCATGGTGCTCGGCTCCTGGTTCATGGCGCTGCTCGGGATCAGCCTGAGGGTCGCGACCATGCCCATGATCGTCCTCGCCCTTGGGCTCGGTTTTGACTATGTCTTTTACATGTATGGTCGCATCCAGGCCTATTTGAAGCGAGGTCGGACGATCTCCTATGCCTGTCAGTTCGCCCTAAAAGAAGCGGGGATGGCCGTGATGGTCGTCACGCTGACCATGGCGGTGGTCGTCTTCACCTGGATGTTCTCCCCCTTCAAATTCCAAGCGGATATGGGGTTGTTGTTTTTCCTGATGTTCATGACCCACATGATCATGGCCATCGCGGTCCTCCCGGCGCTTGCTGTCGTCCTTGAGCAGTATGCGCCTCGCAATGCACCGCACCGCTCTGTGGCCCTGCCCTTGCCGGCGCGGGAGTGAGGCGGCGCCTTCCTTTTTGTACTCTTTGGCTTTTTGCGCTTTTTGCGCTTTTTGGCCTTTTACGCTTTTGGGCTCAGGCGGTGCCTGCTACCTCATTCGAGGCCAAGCCAAGTGGAGCGAAAGGGGGCAGGCATATGGCGCATTTTACGATCGGCGTGTTTGGGATGCTGTTCGATGGGGACGGACGCATTCTGCTGGTCCGGCAGGGTTATGGCGGCTGCAATTGGGCTTTGCCAGGGGGCGGGCTTGATCCCAAAGAGGACCCTGTTGCCGGCACGGTACGGGAAGTGCGTGAGGAAACGGGCTTTGAGGTGGCGGTTGACCATATGATCGGCGTTTACGCCAAGCCCTATGTGAATGACATCATCCTGTCGTTCCGTGTGCGGGAAATCGCGCGCCATCCATGGGCCCCTGACAATGAAATCACGGCCTGGGACTTCTTCGATCCCGATGCGCTGCCCGAGCCCATATC
The DNA here is from genome assembly GCA_964449455.1 of uncultured Alphaproteobacteria bacterium. Taxonomy (GTDB): domain Bacteria; phylum Pseudomonadota; class Alphaproteobacteria; order JAJFIK01; family JAJFIK01; genus CAYUYV01. The sequence goes on from CAYUYV010000147.1 coordinate 3,327, forward strand.
GACCAGCGCTAAGGTGCGCATCAAGGATGCTGCGCAAGGCAAGCGTGGCATTTTCCGCACATTTTACGATCCCGACGGGGCATCCGGCATCCCGACCTTCGAGCCGTGAGGCTCAGCGCAGGGTCAGACCCGTCGCTGTTTCCAGTTCCATGATAGCGGCCCCGGGGTCACCGACCTTGATCGTGGTCATGCCCATGGCCCGCGCCGGCTTCAGGTTGACGCCCAGATCGTCGAGATAGACGCATTTTGCGGGGTCCACGGACAGGGCCTCGCACATCATCTCATAGATGCGGGGGTCGGGCTTGCGGATGCCGGCTTTGGAGCTTTCGATCACATGGTCGAAAATTTCCATCACTTTGGCAATCTGGTCCGCGCGGCTGCCTGCGGCCCAGAAACTGTTGCCCTCGGATGGCTTCACATTATTGGTGATGCAGCCTGTCTTGAAATTGGCGGCACAGCGGCGCAGGGCTTCCACCATGGCCGGGCGCACATCGCCATGAAGCAGTTCAATTACCGTCCGTCCACGGACTTCATGTCCGGCCGCCTTTGTCTCGGTTGCGAACAGGTCGTCGAAGGCCTCGATGGTCACCTCGCTGCGCTCGAACAGGGCCCACGCATTGGTGTCCGGATTGGTTGCGTTCACGGTGCGGATGAAATCCGCGGGGATACCGTTTTCCTGCTCATAGCGGTTGAACGCTTCAAAGGGTGAGCTCGTGATGACTCCCCCGAAGTCCCAAATGACGGCATCGACCATGGTCCTGTCCTCCCTCCGGCCGTGTTGGCTGGTGTCAAAATCTACGCGTGGCTGCATCTACGCGTGGCTGC
>CAYUYV010000147.1:4251-11620 GCA_964449455.1 uncultured Alphaproteobacteria bacterium
ATCTACGCGTGGCTGCATCTACGCGTGGCTGCGCCTCGTCGCGCCGGTGGCCCCTTTGAGCCTGCCGGCTGTGTTTTCCGTCTTAAATCCGGATCAAGCCTTCCCGCCGATGCGCATTGGGTCAAGGGGCGTGAGGCTTGCCGGCGTTTTGCCATCCCACCAGGACCTTATGCGGCCAGGAATGGCGCGGGGGATTGAGAGATCAGGATCAGGGTGGGAGCACACACAGCCGCTTGCGGTTGCCCAACTGGGCGAAACGGCGCACAAACAGGCAACGGAAAGGGGCAGGGGCGTCCGGATCAGGGGCTTGCGATTGGGGCCAGATGGTCCGGTTCGGGGGGCAAGTATTACGCGGTGGTGCGCCAGGCACGGCGCCATTCACGGCCCAAGGGAGGGGCCCGGCCATGAAATATGTTCTGACGCTGATCGGTGCCGTGGTCTTTGCCGCGGCCGCAGGCGCGATTGCCTATTTCAATGTGGGCGAGATCCAAGGGGGCAGAGTGACGGACAGCACCGTCGCCGCCGGCAGTGATCTTGCGATTGTGGAGCAGGGAGCGGCAGTCAAGGCGGCGTCGGGCACCGACACGCGCCAGGCACGTGAGCCCGAGCCAGTCCTTGACAGTTTTGCCTTCAGCCGCCTCCAGGTTGATACCGACGCGGACACACCGGAAGCCTGCCTTGTGTTCACCAAGGAGCTGGCGCGTGAGGGCGGGGTCCGCTACGAGGACTATCTGTCCATAACGCCGGACATCACGCCGGTGCTGCGCGTACAGGGCCCGCTCTTGTGCCTTGGTGGCCTGTCCTTCTCCGAAACCTATTCCGTCACGATCCGCGCGGGGCTCCCGTCCCGCTCCGGCGATCGCACCGGCTATGACGAGACCGTCCAGGTGGAGCTTAAGGATCGGCCGACTGCGGTGGCCTTTGGCGACGGCCTGATCCTGCCCCGGGAGGGCACGGACGGTGTCCCCATCACCACGGTGAATGTAGAGACGCTGAAAATCCGTGTCTTGCGCGTTGGCGAGCGTATCCTGGCCCAGCTTCGCCAGGGCCTGCTCGACGATCGGGGCCTGCGCCCTTGGCAGGCCGGGAATATCGAGCAGGAGAATGCCGCGCCCGTCTGGTCCGGCGAAATGGATGTGAAGGGCGAGCGCAACGCGACCACGCGCACGCTGTTTCCCTTGCGTGACGTCCTGCCAAAGGACCAGCGCGGGGCCTATCTGATCGTCGCCGAGGATGCGACCGGGCCTGATCTTGGCACTGCGGAGCGGGTTTCGGCCACCCAGTGGATCCTCGATTCCGATCTGGGCCTGACCACTTTCTCCGGCGAGGACGGGGTGCGCGTTTTCGTGCGGTCCCTGGCCACCGCAGAACCGCTGCGGAATGTCGAGGTGCACCTGGTTGCGCGAAACAATGACATTCTGGGTACGGCGCGCACCGATGCAAATGGCACTGTGACCTTCGATCCAGGGCTGTCCCGGGGCCAAGCCGGGATGACGCCGGTCATGGTGATGGCCTATGCGGATGGGGATTTCATGATCCTCGATCTGCGCCGGCCGGCCTTCGATCTCAGCGACCGGGGCGTGGACGGCCGGCCGGTGGTCACCCAAACCGATGCTTTTGTCTATCTCGATCGGGGCATCTATCGCCCTGGTGAGACGGTCCAGATCATGACGCTGCTGCGGGACCGGGACGCCATGGCCATCGCCGATGTGCCCATGACCGTGGTCATGCGCCGGCCCGATGGCATCGAATATCGGCGCGTAACCGTAGAGGACGAGACCGGCGGCGCCGTGCATGTGCCGATCACCCTGTCCCGCACGGCGCCGCGCGGCATGTGGCGGATCCAGGTCTATCTGGACCCTGAGCGGGCGCCCGTCGGGTCTGCGACCTTCGACGTACAGGATTTTGTCCCGGAGCGTCTGGAAATCTCCCTCGAAACGGACGCCAAGCTTCTTCAGCCCGGCGATACCGTGTCGATCGATGTCACCGCGCGCTATCTCTACGACGCGCCGGGCAAGGATCTGGGCGGCGAGGCCACCATGCGGGTGGTGCGCGATCCGCGGCCCTTCCCGGACTATGCGGATTACAGTTTCGGCCAGGTGGATGAGCGCTTCTCCCCGACACTCCAAAGTCTTGATATTCCGCGCACGGACGCAAGCGGCAAGACAGTGGCGCAAGGCACCGTCCAGGACTTCCCCGATGTGTCCCATCCCCTGCGCGCGGACATCACCGTCTCCGTGTTCGAGCCGGGCGGGCGGTTGACCCGCGGTCAGGTGTCTGTGCCCATCCGCCACAAGGCCGTCAATCTTGGCATCCGGCCCCTGTTCAAATATCGCGTAGCACAGCGCAACAAGCCGGCGGATTTCCAGCTCGTGGCACTCGACCCGCTGGGCGCGGCCATGGCGGCAGAGAAAGTGTCCTGGACCCTGATCCGCGAGGTCGTGAATTATCAGTGGTATCAGTCCGGCAACAATTGGCGCTATGAGCGGATTGTCCGGGACCGGCCAGTCGAAGCGGGGACCCTTGACCTTGCTGCCGCGGCGCCCGGCCGGATATCGGTGGACGGATTGCCCGCAGGTGGCTACCGGCTTGAAATCGAGGATGGGACCTCTGGCGCCCGGTCCAGCCTGCGCTTCTGGTCCGGCTGGTATGGGGGCGGGTCCGACCAGCGGCCCGACCGGGTGACCGTGGCCGCCGACAAGACAACCTACAAGGCCGGCGAGACGGCCAAGCTGACCATCCGTCCCCCGATGGCCGGCAGGGCCCTGGTGACCATTGCCGGCAGTACCGTGTTCACCACCCAACTCATCGATCTGCCGGCGGATGGCCTGACCCTCGATGTGCCTGTGGAGTCGGCCTGGGGCACCGGGGCCTATGTCCTGGTCAATACCTATCGCCCCGTTGATGGTTCCGGCTCTCTGGCGCCCGTGCGGGCCATCGGGCTTGCCCATCTCGGTGTTGATCAGTCGGAGCGGACGCTTGAGGTCCGCTTTGATGTGCCGGACCGTCTCGCGCCCCAGTCTGCTGCCGATATTCCGGTCACGGTCGCCCGGCTGGCCGGGGCCGCACCGCTGAAAGATGCCCATGTCACGCTTGCGGCGGTGGATACGGGCATTCTCAACCTCACAAATTTCGAACCGCCCCGTCCGGAACGCCACTACTTTGGCAAGCGCCGCCTTGGCCTTGAGATCCGCGACGATTATGGGCGCCTCATCCGCGGTGCCCGGGGGACAGTCGGCCCGATCCGCTCCGGTGGTGATGGCATGGCCGATGCGGGCGGCCTCCAGGTCGTGCCGACACGGACAGTGGCCCTGTTCTCCGGCATTGTGTCCCTGGATCGGGACGGCAAGGCGGTGATCCCGGTCGAGATCCCGGATTTCGTCGGTGAGCTGACCTTGATGGCCGTGGCCTTCACGCCGGAAGCGGTGGGTCATGGCAGCCGGCGTGTGGCCGTGCGCGGCGATGTGGTGGCCGAATTGACTCTGCCACGCTTCCTCGCTCCCGGGGATGCCGCGGCGGCAACCCTTCAGATCAACAATGTGGAAGGCCCGTCAGGCCGTTATGCCGCCGACATTGAGACCGGCGGTGCCTTGAGGCGCCCTGCTGCCGTGCCCGCTGCCGATCTTGCTGCTGGCGAAGAGCGCCGCTTCCCGGTGACCCTGTCCGCCGCTCAGCCAGGGATTACCGATGTGGGGTTGCGCGTGGTCGGTCCGGACGATCTTCGGATCAACCGGTCCTGGCCCATTCAGGTCCGCGCACCCCGCCTCCCTCAAACGACCATCCAGACAGGCGTTCTGGAGCCGGGTACGGATCTTGACTATGGCGCTGATGTTCTGGCGGGGCTCTATCCGTCCACGGCCAGTTTCTCTCTGGCGCTGTCTTCCGTGCCGGCTGTCGATGTGCCTGGCCTGCTCAAAGCCCTGGACCGCTACCCCTATGGCTGCCTGGAGCAGACCACCTCCCGCGCTTTCCCTCTGCTCTACTTCAATGACCTGGCTCTCGAAGCGGGTGTTGCCGAAGATGGTGATCTGAAGCAGCGCCTGCAGGATGCGGTCGACAAGGTGCTCGATCTTCAGCGTCCCAATGGGGCCTTTGGCATGTGGAGCCGCAACAGCGGCGAGGCCAATCTGTGGCTGACGGTTTTCGCCCTCGATTTCCTGACGGCCGCCAAAGCCACGGACCTCGTGGTGCCCACCGATGCCGTTCATCGGGGCCATGCCTGGCTCGCCAATCTGGTTCAGGCCTCTTGGCGGGATGCGGAGCCCCGGGCCTATGCGGCCTATGTGCTCGCAAAAGTGGGCAAGGTTCGGATTTCCGACGTGCGCTATTTCTTCGACTCCCAGCGCGGCAATCTGAAATCGGCCATGGGTCTCGGCTTTCTGGGTGCCGCCCTTGACGCGCTTGGAGACCGGGCGCGGGCGCGCATCGCCTTTACCGAAGCCGTGGACCGCATCACGGCTGCCGATCCGGAGAGCTATGAGGCCATCGCCTATGGGAGCCTGATGCGTGATGTGGAGGCCATCTCGGCCCTGATCGCCGAAAGCCGCCGCTTTGACCTCCTGCCGGCCCTGACGGCCAAGCGCGAGACCTTCCAGGACAGCGTCCGCTTTGCAACCACTCAGGAGCGGGTCTGGATGCTGCTCAATGCCCATTACTTGAGCGTGGCCAAGGCTGCGTCCGATGTCTCGGTCAGGGTTCAGGGGACCCAAGAGCAGGGCGACAGCAGCCTGATATCCCTGACCCCCGATGCCAGCGAGCTGGCCCAGGGCCTTTCGGTGCGCAATACCGGCGAGGAGGCTCTGTGGTATGTGGCAACGACCCAGGGCGTGTCGGCCGAACCCTTGCCGGCAGAGAAAGAAGGCTTGCGCCTCAACAAAAGAATCCTCGACCTCAATGGCAAGCTCGTGGATGTGACGTCTCTGCGCCAGAGCGAGCGGTATGTCGTGATGATCCTGGGCCGGATGATCGACGAGAGTTTCCACGAAATGGCGCTTGTTGATCTTCTGCCGGCGGGTTTTGAGATTGAGACCGTGCTGACCCGGCCCATGCGCCAGGAAAAGGCCTATCGCTGGCTGCCGAGGCTCACCTATACGAAACTGGCCTCCGCACGGGACGACCGCTTCGTTGCCTCCTTTGACATTGGCAGCCGTTATCGCCGGCCGCGCCGCAAGCAGGACGACAAGAAGCCGGTCCTGCCCGCCTTCGCCTTTGCCTATGTGGTTCGGGCTGTCACGCCGGGGACCTTCGCTCTTCCGGGCGTGCGCGTGGAGGACATGTATGCGCCGCGGGTCCATGGCCGGACGGAAGAGGGCACCGTGACCATCCTGCCTGCCGGCGCCAAAGCGTCCGCCGAGGGCGAGCCAAAGGTGCAGTACACAGTGGGTGAGGACGCCTTCCTCAAGGCCCTGGAGGCCCAGATGGAAGAGATCGAAGGCGAAGGCTCCAAGGCTGGTGAGTCCGAGGCCGGAGATGGTGGAGAGTAACGGCCCGGTGCCGAAGGTCCGGCCCTCACGGATCGGGCCCGCCATCCACGGCTGGCGGGCCCTTGGGGGCCAGATTGGCGTCGTCCTTGTGCTGATCTGCGGCGCGTTGGTCCTGCTGGACCAGCTGTTTCCGCCGCCGTTGGAGCGTGTCGGCGACGCCTCCCCGCTGGTGCTCGACCGCCAGGGCCGGCTTTTGCGGGCCTTTCTGAGCCGGGACGAAAAATGGCGTCTTGCGGTAGAGCCCGCAGACGTGGATGAGCGTTATCTGCGCCTGCTCAAGGTCTATGAGGACCAGCGTTTCGACTGGCACCCCGGCGTTGATCCCTTTGCGGCGTCAAGGGCTCTTGGCCAGTTCATCCTGTCTGGCCGTATCGTCTCCGGTGCCTCCACCCTGACCATGCAGGCCGCGCGCCTGTTGGAGCCGGGCCATCCCCGAGGGCTTCTCGCCAAGCTGCGCCAGAGTGTTCGTGCCCTGCAGCTTGAGGCCCGATTCACAAAAGAGGAAATCCTTGGCCTTTATCTCACCCTGGCACCTTTTGGCGGCAATCTGGAGGGCGTGCGGGCCGCAAGCCTCGCCTATTTCGGCAAGGAGCCCGATGCCCTGACCCTGGGGCAGGCGGCGTTGCTTGTCGCCTTGCCCCAGTCGCCTGAACGTCAGCGCCCGGATCGGCATCCGGCTGCAGCAAAGGCAGGGCGAGACAAGGTGCTCCGCCGATTGCGTGCCGCCGGTGTCATCAGTGCAAAGACCCATGATGAAGCGCGCGCCGAACCGGTGCCCCATCGCCGGCGCGCTTTCCCGTTCCATGCGCCGCGCCTCGCCCGGGATCTTGTGCGCCGCGAGGGCCAGGACCACCCACTTGTCACCAGTCTTGAACGGCCATTGCAGATCGTGTTGGAGGATCTGGCGCGGCGCCATGCCGGCGGGTTTGACGATGGCGCAAGCCTTGCGGTCATGGTTGTGGAGAACGAGACCCGGGCCGTCCGGGCCTATCTGGGGGGCCATGACTTCGGCGGGCAGGGCGGGCAGATCGATCTTGCCGCGGCGATCCGCTCCCCGGGCTCGGCGCTCAAGCCCTTTGTCTATGCCCTCGCCTTTGACGATCTGCTGATCCATCCGCAAAGCCTGATCGAGGACCGGCGCCGGGCCTTCGGCCAGTATGCGCCGCGCAATTTCGATCGCTCCTTCCAGGGGACGGTCAGCGCCCGGAAGGCTCTCCAGAATTCCCTCAATGTGCCGGCGGTGGCCTTGTTGGAAAAGGTCGGCCCGAACCGTCTTTACACGGTGCTTCGCCGGTCCGGTGCGCGGCTTACCTTGCCCGGACGGGTCGCCGAGGCCCATTTGCCCATTGCGCTTGGCGGCGTGGGCATCACCTTGCGTGATCTCACCATGCTTTATGCGGGGCTGGCGAATGGCGGCCAGGCGGTTCCCTTGCGCTATCTCGCCAACGACGCGCTTGGAGAGGCAAGACCCATCACGGGGCCCGCCGCCGCCTGGTATGTGGCTGACATCCTCAAGGGGGTGGCCCTGCCCGATGGCTGGGGGCAGGCGCGCAATATCGTCCGGGACCGGGCGATCGCTTTCAAGACCGGGACCTCGGCCGGATTCCAGGATGCCTGGGCCATGGGCTTTAGCCCGCGCTTTACGGTCGGGGTCTGGGTGGGGCGGGCGGACGGCACGGCGCGGCCCGGCCGGATCGGACGCAATGCGGCGGCGCCCCTCATGCTCCAGGTGTTCGACCTCTTGCCGCGGGAAACGGACGGGCCCCGCCCGGCGCCCCCGGACGTCATCCACGCCGCCTCAAGCGCCGATCTGCCCCCGGCCCTGCGCCGTTTCGGCATTGAGGGCAGGGGGCCGGGGGCGCCGGACCCCTTGCGCGTGCTCTACC
>CAYUYV010000148.1:0-11220 GCA_964449455.1 uncultured Alphaproteobacteria bacterium
AGGTCGTGATCATTCGGGTCGTAGCGCCATGACAGGGCCGTTGCGATGTGATCGGAGTCGAACAGGGTGTTACTGCCGTCCTCAAGCACAGGAACGCCCATCAGCGGATTGCCGGCAAACCCGTCCTCACCGAACCGGGAGACGTCACCGACATCAATGAAGTCGTATTCGGCACCCCGATGATCCATCAGCAGCTGGACCTTCCGTGTAAAGCGTGGTCGAGGCGTTCCATAAAGCTTCATGATGAGATCCGCGCTTCGGGCATTGACGGGACGAAACGTCGATCTTGGTGCCATCAGGCGCACTGAAAAACACCGACGTCAATTTGAATGGCGTGCTTTGAGATACCCATATTGTTCCAAGAGGGCTGGCGGTTTCCGTGGTCAGATCGCAGAGGCCATCCATGCCCCTCACCACAAAGCCTTAAAGAACAGGACAGGATTCAGAAAATCCGCTTTGGACCAGAAGCGAGTCACTCCTGGTGGCACTGATAATCGGCATGGATGCCATCACCTGTGACCTTGCTGCAACGGACTTTTCGTGAAGCCTGGCCGGGACGGCATGCCGGATGAAAACAGGTTCGAATGCGCTGCGGGCCGCTCCATTGCCGCAACTCATGGATCATTTCCCCGTGTCATACACAATCTTAATGGACACTGACGTTAAAGTATAATCAGTCTTCAGCACAATCATTCGGCCGCCGATAACGATACCAGCGCAGGACATGTGCGGCCGAAAGGATGAGTGCCCCGGACACGGTGAGTGTGACCTCAAACGGTTCGAGGGCTTCGACAAAGGCACCCGCGATCAGCAAACCCAGCCCCACCACAAGAAGACCAACCATCACAGAAATGCCGCGCCCCGGATCCAAACGGGCAAGGGCGAGCAGGGATACAGGCACAGCGAGGATGACGAAGCCGCGATGCACCCATTCCTCTCCGGCCACAACGCCGAGCGCTGGAACAACCGCGACAAGAAGCGGCAGCGCGAGACAGTGGATGACGCACAAGGCCGACAGACCAATTGCTGCACCATCCAGACTGAAAATGCCCTGGTCTCGAGAAATCATAAACGCAACCCTCAGCCAATCCGCGAAATACCGATAGAGACTAACACATAGCATGGGGCACTGAAGGCTGTTCAAGCCCCGCTTTGCCTATCCGAGAAAACAAACATTGCCCTGGTTTCCTGCGAAACCACATCTCTCTGTGTCCGGACTATCGCATTTGGTACTATATCAATGTGAAGTTCATTGAGGCATCACGACGGGTGAAATGAACCGACCCGTCGCCCACCCATCTCTTTGACACCGAAGCGTTATCGAAGCTTCACAGCTCCGTGATGACAGTCCCTGGCACCTTGGCGGAAAACGAGACGGGACGCGCCGCCTATGGTGCAGCTTTGTGAAATGGGGGGGCATAATGACCGCTTGGAAAAATGTGCCGTATCGAAACTTGCTGCTGAGCACGGCGATGCTGGCGCTCGTTGTCGGGACAGCTTCTTCTGCTTTGGCCCAGGCGCAGACCCAAGACGCGCCTGAAGACACAGTTCCTGCCGAAGCGGTGCAGGACGGGGTCGAGATCAGCGCGGAAGAACAGCTCCGCATGGAGCGGATTGTCGTGAAGGGATTTCGCCAGTCCTTCGCTCGGTCGCTTGAGAAAAAGCGTTCCGCCGATCAGGTCATCGACACGATTACGTCGGAAGAGATTAACCTGTTCCCGGACCAGAACATCACCGAGGCCCTTCAGCGGATCACCGGCGTGACCATCACCCGGAACAACGGGGAAGGCGAGACCGCCAGCATTCGCGGCCTGTCGCCGACCTTTACCCGGGTGGAAATCGACGGCCGCTCCGCGTTGGTTACCATCGACAGTTCCGATCCGGAGCGTCAAAGCGTGCTTTCGGTGTTCGCCTCCGAGCTTTACGACACGATCGAGGTCGTGAAATCGCCGACGGCGGCCGATGTGGCCGGCGGCATTGGCGGGATCGTTCGCCTGTCGACACCCAACCCGCTCAATGTGGGCGAGCGGCGCTTCGGTGTGAATGGCACCATCAATTATGGCGAGGCCCGCGACGAAGTGGAACCGGCGGTCGATGGCTATTACATCGACACGTTTTTGAACAATAAGGTCGGTGTGCTGTTCTCCGGGACTTATGAGGATCGTCGCCGGGACATCGACAAGATTCAATCCAACCAGGACTGGCTGGAGGTTGATGAAGGCTTCCTGGCCGATGCGACGGATCCGGCGCTTCTGGCCCTTGTGGGGGGACGCTATCCAGGCCGCCTGCGCCAGGAACAGCGGGTGGGCGATGCCCCGAAATTCAACCTGAACGGCAAGGTGCAGTTCCAGCCCTTCGAAGGCCTGGAGCTCTATGCCAATGGTCTTTACACGTCTGAAGAGCGTGAGGAGGATCGGGACCGGATCCAGGTACAATTCAGCCGCGGCCAGCTTGAAGGTGGCACCATTGACGGCAATGGCACGCTGACGGAAGCCCAGTTTACCCGTCAAAGGACTGAGTTTCTCAGCTTCACGCGTCTTGCCGATATTGTGACCTGGGGGATCACCGGCGGCGCAATCTGGGAAACTGGTCCCTGGAATATCAAGGCCGAAGGTAACTACTTCTCCAGTGAGGAGGATTTCGACGAGTTCCGCGTGAACCACCGGACCAACCGGGATGGCCTTGGTGGCTATTCTATCGTGAATGATCCGCAAAACCCGGAACTGTTCACCGCGGCCACCGAGCTTGCGCCGGAGGATCTTGATATCCGCCTGATCCGCAAGCAGCAGCGCATCATTTCCATTGAGGAGACCAATGCGCGGGTTGATGTGGAGCGGTCCTTCGATACTGACTTCTTCTCGGCTGTCCAAGCGGGTTTCCGTTATGCGTCGACCGAATTCGACCGCCGTCAGGGCAATGTTGACAGTGACGTGGACGGCCTGACCTATGCTGACGGTGTGCCCTTCGTCATTGATGGGAACTTCGCCGAAGGGTTCGGCAGCGATGATCTGCTGCGTATCTGGCCGTCGGCGGATCCAGTCGAGCTGTTCAATCGATTTCCGGCAACGGATGAATTGGTCTTTGATGACCAGAATTTCTACACAATTACGGAAGATGTCTTTGCCGGCTATGCGATGGCGAAATATGACACCACGCTGTTCGGTCTTTACGCACGAGGCAATGCGGGCCTGCGGATCGTTCATACGGATGTGACTGGCGAAGGCCGGGTCACCATTGAATCCGCCGATGGCGTTTTTGTTCTGGATGATGCGCCATCACTCGATGCAAGCTATACCAAGCTGCTCCCAGCCTTTAACTTTCTTCTGTCGGCGGATGAAGACTCTGATATTCTGGTGCGCGGCGCCGTCACCCGGGCGCTGACCCGACCAACCATCGACCAGATCAATCCGGCCACGGGGGTGAATGCCATCGACGGCGAGCTGTCCCGGGGCAATCCGGATCTTGATCCGTTTCTGGCCTGGCAATATGATCTGGGGGTTGAATATTATTTCGGTGAACAGTCCGAGGGCCTGATTTCGGCAGCCTTTTTCTACAAAGACGTGTCGAACTTCATCACACCCGTTGAGACCTTCGAGACCGTTGGCTTCGACGGTACGGGGGTCGAACCCCAGGATTTCCGGGTGTCCACCTTTGCCAATGGCGGTGACGCCACGATCTGGGGTTTCGAGATCGGCTTCCAGACTCCTTTCACGTTCCTCCCTGGCTTCTGGAAGGATTTCGGGATTTTCGCGAACTATACCTACACGAACAGTGAGTTCGAGACGGCCGATGGCGATGTGTTCGATTTCCCCGGCGCGTCCGAGAATGCCTTCAACCTCGTGGGCTATTACGAGCGGGCCGGCTTTTCCGCCCGGGTTGCCTATACCTACCGCGATGATTTCCTCATTGTGCCGAACAATCCCAATGCCCAGTTCGGTGACAATGACGGTCGCCTTGATCTTGCCCTGCGCTACCGCTTCGAGAACGGTGTTCGCCTGAGCTTCGATGCCCTGAACCTGACGGAAGAGCAGAACTTCAAATATTACGATGTGACCGACCGGCTTGAGGATTTCGAGTTCGAAGGCCGGATCTACTCCTTCAGCGTCGGCTTTATCTACTGATCGTCAAATTGGAGGGTGCCGCCATGACGGTCCATCATCTTGAACGCAAAGGCGCCTTCTGCCTTGTCGGTGTCGTCCTGCTTCTTGCGGCCGCGATTGTTCCAGCTGCGGCCCATTCGGAACGGCAGGTTGCACCTTGGCAGGCGGCAAGCCCCTGGCCGGACCGGATCGTGGCAACCTTTGCCGGTGACCCGAAAACCAGTCTATCGGTCACGTGGCGCACGGACGATAGTGTGGGTTGGACCATTGCTCAGATCGCACCGGCAACGGACGATGCGCGGTTCGATCTGGCGGCCCAATCGGTTCGGGCCAAGACGGAACGCCTCGATCTTGAGACTCTGGTGACGGAGAAGGGCACCCGCGTGACCCTCGAAAATCAGGGTCTCGGGGCCGTCCATTATCATTCGGTGACCTTTGAGGGCCTCAGGCCCGGGACAATTTATGCCTATCGGGTCCAAGGGGCCTATGGTCAGTGGAGTGAGTGGTTCCATATCAAGACCGCACCGGTGCAGGGTCCTGTCTCCTTTGTCTATTTCGGTGATGCTCAAAATGGTATCCTGTCCCACTGGTCCCGCGTGATCCGGGCTGCCCATAAGGCCGCGCCGGATGCGGGCTTCTATCTCCATGCCGGGGACCTGGTGAACAAGGGGCCAAGCGATGAGGACTGGGCCCAGTGGTTCAAGGCTGGTGGGTTCCTCCATGCCAGCGTTCCCAGCATGCCTGTGCCTGGCAATCACGAGTTCATGTCGGTCTTCGGTGAAGACCGCGAGGCGCGGACCCGTGTGCTGACGACCCTGTGGCGGCCTCAATTCACCCTGCCTGTTGAGGATGAGCTGCCCGAGCGGCTCCATGAGGCGGTCTATGATGTCCGCTATACGGATGATCTCCACGTGTTCGTACTCAGCTCGACGCCGGCCAGTTACAACCGGGAGACCTTTGCCGCCCAAGCGGACTGGTTGGACAAGGGCCTGAGCGCGAGCGACGCAACATGGCGGGTGGTGACCATGCACCATCCCTATTGGGTGCCGGGCCGGCGGGAGCGGGACAAGGCCCTCGTGGCGGCCATCGGGGAGATCATCGATCGGCATGCGGTTGATCTCGTCCTGGTGGGGCACATCCATACCTATGCCCGCGGCAGCCAACCCGGCAAATCCCTCCTTGTGCCAAAAGGCACGGCGCGTGCAGCATCGGGTACGGAGGATACTGTGCGCACCATGTTTATGATCTCCTCGTCCGGTGCCAAGATGTTCACAGCCATCGACCAGATTGCTTCAGGCATTGGGGACGGACAGCCTGATCTGGGCGCGGTGTCTGTGGACCGCGTTGCCGGCAACACGCCCATGTTCCAGGTCATTCGCATTGATGGCGCGACGCTCTCCTACAAGGCCCATACGGCCACGGGTGTCGTCTATGACGCCTTCACCCTGACAAAGGATGAGGACGGAACGAAGCGCCTGGGTAATGGAGAAGCGGCCTTCGGCGAAATGCGCCTCTTCGGCAATACGGGACCTTACGAGATCTGGTACGACCTGCCCTGACCACAGGAGGCCCTGGTGCTCCGTATCTTGAGTGTTCTCTGGCTGGGTATTCTGGGTGTCTCAAGTGCCATTGCCCATGGGGTGGATGACGGTCAGCCCCCCTGGCAGCGCGCCACGTCCTGGCCGGACCGGATCATCGCGACGCCAACGGTGGATCCCGCCCATGGGTTTTCCGTCTCCTGGCGGACGAACCAGACCGTGTCCGTGGCCCTTGCACAGATCGTCAGAACCAGTGCCGATGCCCGCTTTGACTTGGGCGCGCAAACCGTCAAGGGCGAGACCCAGCATGTCGCACTGGATTTCCTTCAGGGGCCAAATGGTCCCATCCGCATACTGCAGAATCAAGGTTTGCCGCCGGTCCATTATCATGGCGTCACTTTCAAGGATCTGGAGCCCGACACCCTTTACGCCTATCGGGTGCGAGGCCGCAAAGGGCAATGGAGCCCCTGGCGCCAATTGCGCACGGCACCAGAACAAGGCCCCCTGAGTTTCCTGTTTTTCGGCGACGCTCAAACGGGCATCCGCTCCCATGTGACCCGGGTGTTCGACATGGCGGCCCAGGTCGCGCCGAATGCTCGCTTCGCGATTCATGGCGGTGATCTTGTGAATACCGCGTTTTATGACAAGGAATGGGCCGAGTGGTTCACCGCCCTCGGGCGCACCCATCTGACGGTGCCAGCGCTGCCCGTCGCCGGAAACCATGACTATGTGAGTTTCGAGAAAGCAAAGAAGCTCTTTATTGCAACGAAGACGGTGACGCCGGTCTGGCGTCCGCAATTTGTCCTTCCAGTCGTGAACAATCTCCCGGAGGACTTGCACGAAACCGTCTATGATGTGCGCTATACGGAGGACTTGCACATCTTTGTACTGGATTCATCCGGTGTCGAATTCGATGCGCAGCTCGCCTGGCTTGAGGCGGGGCTTGAGCGATCCACCGCCCCCTGGCGCATCGTGACCATGCACCACCCACTCTTTTCCTTCGTCGGCGGGCGGGAACATCCGGCCACACGAAGCCGGCGCGAGGCACTGCTTGCCACCATGGAGGGGGCGGAGATTGACCTCATCCTCACCGGCCACCGCCACACCTATCAGCGGGGCAGCTATGGTAAGGATGTGGCCCGCTTTGCTGTTGGAACACCGCGGGATGTGAAAACGGTCTTTGTCGTGACGGCCTCCTCCACCAAGCGGGGCAAATCGAAACGCAAGGGTTGGGCGCGCTACACGGAGGAACAAGAGGAGCGTTTCGAGCTGACCCGCTCCGGCGACAACACGCCTATTTTCGCCGTATTCGATCTGGACGGAAACACACTGCGCTACCGGGCCCTGGATGCGGTGGGCGCCGTCTATGATGCATTCACCCTGACCAAAGACGCCGAGACCGGCGCGAAGACGCTCACCGATGATCCCGTCGCGGCCGCACCAGAGCGGACCTATGACACGACCGGCGCATATATTCCGTGGGATGATTTACGGTAGGCTCTTTGCTCGCGCCGCTACCTATGCTGTGCCGGGGCGCGCCCGAAGGCGAGGGTGTTTTATCCAGGACAGGCTTGCAGGGGAGAAGCGGTAGGGCCTACCCTTTCCATTGGGGCTCAATCTAACCAGGGCGCCGCGCCGCAGGCTGTTATTAGAGAGGTTACGCATGTTGAAGCTGCATTTTGCACCGAATTCTCGGGCTGGCCGGATTGTCTGGCTGCTAGAGGAGCTTGAGCTGCCCTACGAGCTCAACAAGATGTCCTTCCATCCAAAGGATCTTAAATCCGATGAGCACCGCAAGCGCCATCCGCTGGGCCGGGTTCCCGTGCTTGAGGACGGCGATGTGTCCATCTATGAGTCCGGCGCCATCGTTGAATACATCCTGGAGCGGCACAAAAATGGCGGCCTGAAGCCGGCGGTGGATGCGCACGAGTTTCCGATGTATCTCCAGTGGTTCCATTACTGTGAGGGCATGGTCATGCCACCGATCAATACGATCGTTGTACAGACTATCCTTTTGCCCGCGGAACGGCGTGACGAAACCGTCCTTGCCCAGGCCCAGAAGCTGCTGACCCGGGCCCTCGTTCCGGTCGATGAAAATATGTATGGTAAGGATTATCTGGTTGGCGGTTTTTCCGGCGCGGACATCATGCTCGGCCACTCCTCTTTCATGGCCAACCGTCTCGGCTGCGTCGGGGATGACATGCCGGCCCTGAAGGCCTATGTGGAACGCATCGCCGCGCGGCCGGCCTTCCAGAAGGCTATTACTCTCCAATAGGGGGCGAGCCCTTGCGCCGACGCTCCGGATCCGTGCAATAGGTATCGTAGAGGATCTGGATAATCGCTTCGGCGGGCCCTTTGGCCAGGCGGTAATAGACCGTCTGGCCTTCTCTCCGTGTCGTAACAAGCTGATCGAGACGCAGCCGTGTCAGGTGTTGCGAGACTGTGGGCTGACGAATCTCCAAGGCATTCGCCAAGTCTCCCACCGATGTTTCCCCTTCCGCCAACATGCACAGGATCATGAGCCGGTGGCGGCTTGCCATGGATTTGAGGAGCTGGGAAGCCGCATCCAGGCTTTGCTCCATGCCCGAGAACTTGTTCACGATCACTCAAAGTCCGATTTTTTCGCATCACACTTTTGACCATCTGCATATAGCACTGGCGCGGCCGGTCTTGCTCAAGAAACCTTGAAAAATCTTGGTTTTGGCGCCTCGGCTGAGTGCAATCTCCCGGATGTTAATCTCGCTCACATGCTCTCTATGCAAGATTTTGACAGTTTGTCGCATGTGGGCCATGACTTTCTCAGGCTTGTCTTCATCCGTTAGGAGTAGGACTGGCTCCAATCTGCGAGGGCGGGGGCCGGGGAAGGGTGGGAGATCGACAATGGAATGGGACGCATTGCTCCTTTCACGGGTGCAGTTCGGCTTCACCATAGCCTTTCACATTCTGTTCCCGAGTTTCACCATCGGCCTCGCCAGCTATCTGGCGGTGCTCGAAGGCTGCTGGCTCGCCACGAGGCGGCCCGTGTTTCGGGATCTCTATCTGTTCTGGGTGAAGATTTTCGCTCTGGCCTTCGGCATGGGTGTCGTCTCGGGCGTGGTCATGAGCTACCAGTTCGGCACCAACTGGTCCGTCTTCTCCGATAAGGTCGGCTCGGTCATGGGCCCGCTGCTCAGCTATGAAGTTCTGACAGCCTTTTTCCTCGAAGCCTCTTTCCTCGGCATCATGTTGTTCGGTTGGAAACGGGTTGGGCCGGGCCTCCATTTCTTGTCCACCTGCGCCGTTGCCATCGGCACACTGATTTCCGCCTTTTGGATTCTTTCTGCCAATAGCTGGATGCAGACGCCGGCGGGCTACACCATCGAAGACGGGTTGTTCGTGGCCACGGATTGGTGGGCGGTCATCTTCAATCCCTCCTTTCCGACCCGCTTTCTCCATATGATGGCGGCAGCCTATCTAACGACGGCCCTCGCGGTGCTCGGTGCTGGCGCCTGGCTCGCCCTGCGTGGCCGGGACGGGGCAGGAGCGCAGGTCATGCGCCGTATGGCGATCCTGGTCATCGCGATCCTTGCCCCGGCCCAACTCATTATCGGCCATGAGAGCGGTGTCGTTGTGGAGCATCACCAGCCGGCCAAGCTGGCGGCCATGGAGGGCTGGTGGGAAACACGGGCCGGTCAGCCCACCATCCTGTTTGGCTTTCCAGATGAGCAAGCTGAGCGCAATCATTATGAGTTCGGCCTTGATGGCTGGGGCAGCTGGGTCACGGCCGGCGATTTCTCAGCCAAGATGAAGGGGCTGAAGGAATGGCCCAAAGAGGATCGCCCGCCGGTGGCCATCACCTTTTGGGCGTTCCGCATCATGGTCGGGCTCGGCGTGCTGATGATCATACTGGGCCTATGGGGGGCCATTTTGTGGGTGCGCGGACGGCTTGATCGGGCCTGGCTGTTCAATGGCTTGAGCGTTCCCATGGGCCTTTCGGGATTTGTGGCCGTGCTTGCCGGCTGGGTCACCGCAGAAGTCGGGCGCCAACCTTATGTGGTTTATGGCGCGTTGCGGACCGCCGATGCGGTTTCACCGGTCCCGGGCAACCAGGTGGCCATGTCTTTGCTCGTCTTCATGGTGGTCTATGCCATCGTCTTTTTTGCCGGCGCCCTTTACATCTTGCGCCTTATGGGACGCGGTCCCGTGCCCCAAGAGGTCGAGGCCGCACCGAAACGGCGTGTTCCGCCCGGATCCCCCCTCAGCGCTGCCTCGCTGAGCGCCAAGAAACGGAAGGCCTGACCGCCATGGAGCTTGATCTTCCCCTTGTCTGGGCCGGTCTGATCACGGTTGCCATTGTCCTTTATGTGTTGCTGGACGGCTTCGATCTTGGGATCGGTATCCTCTTTCCCCTGACCGACCGGCATGACCGGGATGTGATGGTGGATGCCATCGCGCCGGTCTGGGACGGCAATGAGACATGGCTTGTGCTGGGCGGCGGCGGTCTGTTCGCGGCCTTTCCACTGGCTTACGCCATCATCCTGCCCGCAGCCTACCTGCCCATCGGCTTTATGCTCACGGCACTGATTTTCCGGGGAGTGGCGTTTGAGTTTCGCGCGAAAGCTGGGCCCTCCGGCTTCGGACGGCGTTTCTGGACCGCAGCCTTTTTCGCCGGTTCCCTGGTGGCGGCCCTGTCTCAGGGGCTGGTGCTCGGGGCTTTTCTGCACGGCATTGACGTGGAGGGGCGGGCCTTCGCTGGAAGCCCGTTCGACTGGGCAACGCCCTTTTGCCTCCTCGTTGCCGTGTCCCTTGCGGCTGGCTATGCCCTGCTCGGGGCCTGTTGGCTTATTTTCAAAACGGAAGGCGCGCTCCAGGGTCGGGCGCGCCGCTGGGCGCGTATCCTGACGATCGGTGTTGCGGTGTCCATGGCCGCGGTCAGCCTTGCAACCTTGTTCATTGATCCTCAGGTTACGGCCCGTTGGGGGATCGGCGCCGACGGGCTTGACCTCTTGGTCATGCTGCGTGCGGCGCCCCTGCCGCTGCTCGCGGGGCTCTTTTGTCTGCTCTGCTATCGCTGGGCGGGAAGCGACGGTGCGGAGCTGCGTCCTTTTCTGGCTGCGATCGGGATCTTCCTGACCGGTTTTGCCGGTTTGGCCCTGTCCATCTTCCCCCATGTGGTGCCGTTCTCGGTCACAATCTGGGATGCGGCGGCCCGGGACAATGCGCTTGAGTTCATGCTGGTCGGGGCTGTGGCGCTTTTGCCGGTTATCCTGATCTACACGGCCTATGTCTATTGGACCTTCCGAGGAAAGGCGTCAGCCGATGGTGCCTATCACTGATCCCCAGGCGGATGCCCGCGGCACAGCTCATCAGCGTACCGCCATTGAGGGGCCGCCGGAGGACGCGAGCAACCCTGGACCTCCTCTGGCCCAGCGCCTTGTCTGGTTCGTAGTGCTTTGGGTGGGCGGGCTCGCGGTGACGGCGGGCCTTGCTTACGTGCTCCGGACTCTTCTGTTCCTATAAAGGCGTTGCTGGCAACCAAGGCCATTCACCCCTAGTGTCGTGGATCAGAAGTCCGCATGAGAAGTCCCGGCACGTCCGTCTGC
>CAYUYV010000149.1:0-9423 GCA_964449455.1 uncultured Alphaproteobacteria bacterium
TCGCTACGGAGCCCGCCGATCATGCGGGCGAATTCCTGACCCGCCACACTAGTCTGCCTGAACGTGAAACAACCCCTTGGAGGAGACGACCATGACCATCGGTTTGGTGGCGACCCTGAAAGTCAAAGACGGTGCACAGGCCGATTTCGAGGCCACATTCCGAGAGCTGCAGGCCGCGGTGCGGGCCAATGAGCCCGACTGCTTCTTGTACGATCTCTTCCAGGACACCGAAGACACGACCGTTTATGTGGTCATGGAGCAATACGCCTCCCAGGCATCGCTTCAGGCCCATGGTCAGACCGCCCATATGCGCCAATTCGGGCCCCAGATGGGGCAGTACTTGAATGGTGCACCGTCCTTGCAGTTCCTGAACAAGATTAGTTAATCATTGTGCGGATGAGGGGAGGATTGCGCTATGGATTTGGCATTTACTGAGGCGGATCGCGCGTTCCAGAACGAAGTACGGGCGTTCATCGACGAGGCCTATGACGAGGATTTGCGCCGTCAGATGGCCCAGAGCAAGAACGGCTATCTGGATAAGGACGGTCAGGTCCGCTGGCAAAAGGCCTTGTACCAGAAAGGCTGGGTTGCTCCTGGCTGGCCGGTGGACTATGGCGGGTGCGGATTTACTCCGGCCCAGCGCTTCATATTCGAGATGGAAATGGCGGCGGCCGGTACGCCGACCGTGAGCCCCATGGGCCTGAAAATGGTTGCGCCCGTGATCATGGCTTTCGGCAATGACAAGCAAAAAGAGCAGCATCTGCCGCCCATCCTGTCGAGCGATGTCTGGTGGTGCCAGGGCTATTCCGAGCCCGGATCGGGATCGGATCTTGCCTCCCTGCAGATGCGTGCGGAGGACAAGGGGGATCACTATCTGTGCAATGGCACCAAGATCTGGACGACCCATGCCCAGTGGGCGGACTGGATCTTTTGCCTCGTGCGCACGGACCCCTCCGCCGCCAAGCCCCAGGAAGGCATTTCTTTCATCCTGATCGAGATGACCTCTCCGGGCGTCACCGTGCAGCCCATCGTCACCCTTGATGGTCCCGTCGAAGGCCAGCAGGAGGTCAATCAGGTCTTCTTCGACAATGTCCGCGTGCCGAAGGAAAATCTGGTTGGCGAGGAGAACAAGGGCTGGACCTACGCCAAATATCTGCTCGAGTTCGAACGGGGCAACATCTACGGCCCTGGCCTGAACCGGGCTTTGAACAAGGTGCGCCGCATTGCCGGTTCCGAAGGCGGCGGCGACGGTCAGCCCCTGATGCAGGACACGGATTTCGCGCTCAAGCTTCACCAGATCGAAATCGAGATCATGGCGCTTGAATTCACGGAGCGGCGCATCTTTGCAGCGCTCAGCGCAGGCCAGGCACCGGGGCCGGAAAGCTCCTTGCTCAAGACCCGCGGTTCAGAACTCCAGCAGGCGATCAGCGCCCTGGCCGTGGAAGCGGTGGGCCATTACGCCGCACCCTTCGTCGCCGATACCTGGGAGCGCTCCAACGAGCCGCGCCCTGGCCCGGACTATGCGGCGCCCGTCGCACCGAGCTATTTCAATTACCGCAAAACCTCCATCTATGCGGGCTCCAACGAAATCCAGCGCAACATCATGGCAAAGCTCGTGCTTGGCCTTTGATCAACAACGCAGACTCCGGCGGCCATCAAAATGGCCGCCGGATTTTGAAGGGCACCTAAAACTGACAATTTGTCATGGTGCCCTTGCCTTGTTAAATCTGAATGCGTTTGCCGATCGGCAAAAACAGTGTAGCTACACATAAGTGGATCGTCTGGCTGGAGGACGGAGCATGAAACGTCTGCTGCATGTTATGAGCCGGCTCGGTGCTGCGCTCATTATCACCGGGATCGGAGCGCTGCTGGCGGTGGCGCTTGTCGCAATTCGGACCGCCCAGAGCGAAGTCGATGCAACGCCCCGTGTGGTCTCGACGGTCCAGGTGGAGGAACTCAACACTTTCATCGCGGAGCGCAAATTCGCTGGGCGCATCGTGCCCCAACAAATTTCCGATCTTTCCTTTGAGCTCGGTGGACGGATCATCACCCTGGCTGCCGATGACGGGGATACGGTGGCCAAGGGTCAGTCCCTTGCCGAGCTTGATCCCGAACAGCTTCAGAACCGCCGGGCCGAACTTTTGGGCCAAAAGCGCGAGGTGGAAGCCGAGCTGCGGCGCGCCGAGTCCACCTTGAGCCGGACCCGAGAACTGGCGCCCAAAGGCTTTTCCACCCAACAGGATCTCGACAATATCCAGGCGGAGCGGGACGCGGCGGCTGCCCGGCTGCGCCAGATCGAGGCCGTTTTGCGCAGTGTGGAAACGGACCTTGAGGACACCAAACTCGTGGCGCCTTTCGCCGGCCAGATCGTGCGCCGCTATGTGGACGAGGGGACCGTGGTTCAGCCCGGCACCGCCGTCTATCGCCTCAATGAAACGGGGGTCCTAGAGGCCCGGATCGGTATTCCCCCAACCTTCCGGCGCAAGATCGAGGTTGGTGCGACCTACAAGATTTCCGTTGGCAGTCTGTCGACGGATGGTGTCGTGACGGCCATCGTGTCGGACGTGAACACGCGCACCCGTACCCTGACCGTCATTCTGGAAATCCGTGATGATCCGGGCTTTGTCGCGCGGGATCTTGTGCGTCTGTCCCTCACGGAGGAAATTCGCGAGACAGGGATCTGGGTGCCGGCGACAAGCCTCAATGAGAGCGTTCGCGGCCTGTGGGCGGTCTTTGTGATCGATCTGGCGGGCGACCCGGCGCCGGACCGCGGGGTCGTGCGGCGCAAGGATGTGGAAATCGTCCATATCGAGGAGGACCGGGTGTTCGTCCGCGGCACCCTCGCCGATGGCGATCAGGTGGTTGCCTCCAGTGCCTTCCGCCTCGTGCCGGGGCAGGTGGTCAAGGTCGCCCAAGCGGGCGAGGCGAGCGAGGAGGGCGCCCCATGACGACCCTCTTTTTCGACAATCGGCGTCTGCTGATCCTCACCATTCTGATCGTCCTGGTGGGCGGCCTTTCGGCGCTCTTCACCATGCCCCAGGAGGAAGATCCGAAAATAACCAACCGCTTTGCCACGATTGTAACGCCGTTTCCCGGCGCGAGCGCCAATCGCGTCGAAGCCCTGGTGACGGAAAAGCTCGAAAACGAATTGCGGGAGATCTCCCAGATTGAGGAGATTGAATCGACCTCGCGAACCGGTCTGTCCCTTATCACTGTTGAGCTGAAAGACTCGATCTATCAGACGGACGGGCCTTTCGCGATTGTCCGGGATGCCCTGGCCGATGCGGAGCGCAACTTTCCCCAAGGCGTGCCGTCGCCCGAATTCGATGACGACCGCACCTATCCTTTCACCCTGAAAGTGGCCCTGACCTGGGAAGCGGGCAGCTCCCCCAGCCTCCTCATTCTCAAGCGTGTGGCGGAGGACCTCCAGGACCGGCTGCGGCATGTTCCAGGGACGGAATATGTGGAAATCTTTGGCGCGCCGGAAGAAGAGGTCGTCGTCTCGATCAACGCGGCCGTTGTTGAGTCCCTGGGTCTTTCCCGCCAGGACATCGCCCAGGCGATCGCGAGTGCTGATGCCAAGGTCGCTGCAGGTCAGTTCCGCGGCAACAAGAATGAATATATTTTCGAGGTACGCGGCGAGCTTGATTCCCTGTCGCGGCTGCGCGAAGTGCCCATCCGCCAGGACGAAAGCGGCGCCATTGTCCGTGTCGGCGATGTGGGGCGCGTGGACCGACGCCTCGTGTCGCCCCCGGACCAATTGGCCCGCGTGGACGGCAAGCCGGCCGTTGTGGTGGGCACCCGGCTTGAAAGCAATTTGCGGGTTGGCGACTGGAGCGCCCAGGTGCGCGAGCGCATCGCGACCTTTGAGGAAACCGTGTCCTCCGGCATTGGTGTCAAGATCATCTTTGACCAGAGCGCCTATTCCAATGAGCGCTTTGCCAGCCTGATCAACAACCTGCTGATCGGCGCCGGACTGGTCGTGGCGGTGCTGTTCGTCACCCTGGGCTGGCGGTCGTCCCTTATCGTCGCCTCAGCGATACCGCTGACGGGTCTTGCCTCGCTCGTTGCCCTCAATGTGATGGGCTATCCCATCAATCAGATGTCCATTACCGGTCTCATCGTCGCCCTTGGCCTTCTCGTGGATGCGGCCATTGTGATGACGGACGCGATCCGGCGGCGTCTTATTGAGGGGCTGGCGCCGCGCGAGGCCGTGCGGGTATCCGTGTCCCGGCTGTGGCTGCCCCTGTTCAGTTCCACGCTGACGACTGTGCTCGCCTTTGCGCCCATCAGTCTCCTTCCGGGCGCCGTCGGTGAATTTGTCGGGCCCATCGCCGCCAGCGTGATTTCCATGCTGGTCCTGTCGCTGATCCTCGCCCTGACGGTCGGCGCTGCCCTGAGTGGTGATTTCCTGCCCGGCGGTCTGAAGGGCGTTAGCGCAGACAAGGTGCCTTTTTGGGTGGGCGGCATTTCCATTCCGCCCCTGGGGCGGGCCTTCCGCCGTGTCCTGACCGCCAGCCTGAATGCGCCGCTTTTGTCAATCATGGCGGCCCTGATCCTGCCGGTGCTCGGATTTATTGCCCTGCCGACCTTGCCCGATGCTTTCTTCCCGGAAGCGGATCGCAACCAGTTCCAGATCCAGTTGCGCCTGTCATCCCAGCGCTCCATCGAAGAAACGACCCGGGTCGTGGAGGACGCGCATGAGCTTTTGATGGCCCATGGGGAAATTGAGAGCGTGCAATGGTATATCGGCACCAGCGCGGCGAAATTTTACTACAACCTGCCGAGCAATCAGGACGGTGTGGGCAACTTCGCTGATGCCATGGTGACAACGCGCTCCTTGTACGGCATGTATGACCTCATCAATGAGGTTCAGGCCCAGTTGAATGAGGCCTTTCCCGATGCGCAATTCATCGTCCGGCAATTGCTCCAGGGACCGCCTGTGAGTGCGCCCGTTGAGCTGCGCTTTTTCGGCGAGGATCTCAAGGTGCTTCAGGATCTGGGTGAAAAGGCCCGGCTGGTCTTGAGCCGGATTCCGCAAATCGTTCACACCACGGCGAGCATTGCCGGTGGAGAGCCAAAACTCTGGCTCAATGCGGACCAGGATGATGCGCGCCAGGCGGGCCTGTCCCTCGTCGACATCGCCGGAGCCCTTGACGCCCAGCTCGAAGGCACCTTCGGCGGAACCATTGTGGAGGGTTCGGAGGAATTGCGCGTCCGCGTGCGCCTTGACGATGAGGCCCGGTCCCGCTTTGACGAACTTGCCTCCCTTTATGTCCTGACCCCTGGTGGCGCGCTCACTGCTCCGGGGACGGACAGCCCTGAGACCCTTGTGGACTTCCAGGCGACGCCGATCAGTGCTCTGGGTGATATCGTGCTTGAACCAGAGGCGAGCACCATCACCCATTATCAGGGTGAACGGGTCAACACGGTGTTGGGCTATATCCGTGCTGGCACCCTGCCATCAACCGCCTTGGAACAGTTCCGGCGGTTGTGGGAGGAAGAGGCGATTGAGATGCCGCCGGGCACGCGCCTGTCCGTGGGCGGCGACGCCGAGGCACGCTCCAATGCCGTGGGCGCGCTCCTGGCTTCGGTCGGGCTGATTGTGGTGCTGATGATTACGACGGTGGTGTTGACCTTCAACTCCTTCCGCCTCAGTGGCATCGTGTTTTCGGTCGCCTTCCTGTCCATGGGGCTCGGGGTCTTGGCCCTGGCGCTGTTCGATTTCCCCTTTGGCTTTCAGCCGCTCATCGGCATTATCGGCCTGATCGGTGTGGCCATCAATGCGGCCATTATTATTCTGTCGGCCTTGCGCCTTGACCCTGGCGCCATTGGCGGGGATATCGAGCGCATCACCGAAACCGTGGTCGAGGCCAGCCGCCACATCGTGTCCACGACATTGACGACCTTTGGCGGCTTCCTGCCGCTCATTCTCTCCGTGGGCGGATTCTGGCCACCCTTCGCGACCGCCATCGCGGTGGGTGTGCTCTTGTCCACGATCATTTCGTTCTTCTTTGTGCCCCAGGCCTTCCTCCTCATCACGCGCCGCCGCCCCGTTGGCGTGCGTGTCGGCGTGGTCGCCTGATCAGCCGCAGGCCTCGCGGCCATCCTCGTCCTGGACGAGCCGGATGGTCGCGAGGTCGATGCCGGCCGGACCTGCCGGGCCGCGCAGGGCCATCAAACTGCTGATGGCCTTTGGGTCGACACCACTGATCCGGGCCAGGCATGACAGGCTGAAGCGGCGCGTGGTCCAGGGTCCGTCCCCTTGATCCTCCAGGCCCAGCCATTTTGGCGGTTGACCGGTGCCATCGCCCAGACTGGCAATCTCGAATGCGGGCCCGTCCATCTGGGTGCGGAATGTGATTTCGAGTTCAAGGGCGGCATTGGCCTCCCGCGAAAGGTTCTGGGGCGTCTCGGCGGTCAGCAGGAAGATGGATCCCTTGTCCGTGAAGGTAACGCGCAGGGCACCCTCCTGCCGATCCGTGTCCACGGCCATGATCCCGACACCGCCCGCGCTGTCCTTTGGCAGGCTTAAGGGGATAAGGCTGCCGTCGGAGGATCGGGCCGCCGCGAACCAGGGACTGGAAATGCCCGAACCCTGGAGAATGCTGCCCCACCGCCGCCGCGGCGCTGAAGCCACGGTCTGTGTCACCGGAAGGTCTGCCAGGGCGCCGTCATCATCGAGGCTCAACCCATACCAGATCGCAAAGAGCGGCGTGTCACCGCCAAGTCCATTGCCCGTATCCGGAACATGATCCGGCTCGGCGGGCCAGGGAAAGGGCAGGCGGCCTGTGAAATCATAGGCCCGGGCTCCGTTGGCCTGGCGGAACAGGACATCCGCAACGCCCGCTCCTTCGCTGCCCGGCTGCCAGGCGACGACAAAGGCATCCGACGCATTGAGCTCCGGATTGGTCCAAAGAGGGCGCCCGGTCAGAAAGACGGAGACCACCGGAATACCCTTGCCCTTCAGCATGCGGAGCAGCGTCAGATCATCCGGCCGCGCAGCGCTGTAGGAAAGGTCCTCGCGGTCCCCCATGGTTTCCGCATAGGGATCTTCGCCGAACACGACAATGGCCACATCGACCGCCTCCTGGGTCTTACCGTCCGGGCTCAGAATGGCCGTACCGCCAGCTGCGGTGACTGCCTGCTGAACGCCATCCCAGATGGAGGTGGCCCCGGGGAAGAGGCTCTTGTCGAGCCCGCCACCCTGCCAAGTGAGCGTCCAGCCGCCCGCCTGTTTGGAGATGTCATCGGCCCCGTCGCCGGCCACCATCACTCGGGCGCCAGGTGAAAGGGGCAACAAACCACCGGCGTTTTTGAGGAGGACCAAAGACTTTCGGACCGCCTCGCGCGAAAGATCCCGGTGCGCCTGCGAACCAAGGGCCTCCAGGTCACCGGCATGGGGCCGCTCGGAGGGCCTCGGGGCATCGAACAGGCCGGCACGCAGTTTAACGCGCAGAATGCGCGATACGGCCTCATCCAGCCGGGCCATGGGAATTTCGCCGGATTTGACCTGCGCGAGGGTGTTGCGGTAAAGGCCTTTCCAGGTGTTCGGTGCCATGAACATGTCAAGGCCAGCCATCAGGGATGTCGGGCAGCTTTCCTTGCTGCAACCTGGAACCTGTCCGTGGCCGTTCCAATCCCCGACAACCAGTCCCTCAAAGCCGAGCCCCTCCCGGAGCACATCCGTCAGGAGACCCCGGTCGCCATGGATCTTGCGCCCGTTCCAACTGGAGAAGGAGGCCATGACCGCCTGGACCCCCGCCTCGATGGCTGCCTGATAGCCGGGTCCATGGATGTCGCGCAATGCGGCTTCAGGCAAGACCGTGTCACCCTGGTCGCGGCCGCCCGCTGTGCCGCCATCCCCAATGAAATGCTTGGCCGTGGCGACCACATGGTCCGGGCCCAGAAAATGGGATTGGTCTGCAGGGCCCTGCAGGCCGTTGACAATGGCCTGCGCATATAGGGCCACAACCGCCGGATCGGCACTGTAGCCCTCGTAGGTCCGCCCCCAGCGCATATCCTGGGGCACGGCAAGGGTCGGCGCGAAGGTCCAATCATGGCCTGCAATGCGCAATTCCTTTGCCACCACACGGCCCATTTCAAGAATGAGATCGCGATCCCGCGCCGCGCCAAGCGCGATATTATGCGGGAACAGGGTTGCGCCGACCACATTGTTATGTCCGTGTACGGCGTCAATACCAATCAGCACGGGAATGGCAATCTCCACGCCCTCAGGATCTTTGGAGGCCTCGAAATAGGCATCATTCTGGGCCAACCATTCGCCAACCGTGCCATAGGCCTTGGCACCGGGACCCGAGCCGCCGCCACTCAGCACCGAGCCGAGACGGTAGCGCTTGACCTCTGCCGGCGTGACGGAGGCGCTGTCGGCCTGAACAATCTGGCCGACTTTCTGTTCCAGGGTCATGGCGTTGAGGATCTGGGAGACCCGTTGCTCAAGACCCGGATCGTCCGGGACGTCCTGGGAGCGCCGTGGCCAGATTTCCGGTTGGACCTGCGAGGTCAACGCTTCAACGGGCGGCGCGGGTGCCTTATCGGCTGAACAGCCCACGAGGGACGCCAGAGGCAGTGCCATCAGCACCGCGCCAAGCAACCGGTTGATCCGTGTGATACCCATCATCAGTCTCCATCCTTTGGGCCAAGCCCTCGTGGAGCGGCTCGACGGTTTGAGTCCGCGTGTGCGGCGCGCTGCCCACTCAAACATTCGAGTCAAAAACTCCAATAGAAACAATGGTTTGACCTTGGCTCTCCGGACCGAAACATTTGCTTCTGGACGCGCTGCCTGTGGGATGCAGATGGTTCGGTCGAACCACTTAGAGCGATTTCTCAAGATAAACGACCCCCGACAGGGGATTGTCGTAATAGGCCGGACAGTCGACAAAGCCTAAGGAACGATAGAGGGCCAGGGCTTCCGTCAAGCGGTCCAGGGTGTCAAGGCGCATCGCGTGGTAGCCGAGCCCGCGCGCCTCCTCCAGCAGCCTCACGCACAAGGCCCGGCCCAGGCCTAGACCACGGAAAGCTTCCGGGACGTAAAGCCGTTTCATTTCGCAGACCCCCGCAGACAAGCGGCGCAGCCCTACGGCGCCGGCGGGGCGGCCATCGGCTTTGGCCAACAAGATCCGATCATAGCCTTCTGGAAACTGGGCCATTTCGGACTCAAATCCTTGAAAGCACAGATCGACATTGAGCCAGGCAGCATAGTCGAGAAAGAGTTGGCGGGCGGCGGACACATCCTCCGGCTCGCATGCTTCCGCGATCATGACCGGCGCATCCGCTTTGGGCGCTGCCAAATTCGGGTCGTCCGCCATCATATGGTTGCTCCTCCGGCTCCGGGGCAGGTTCTCTCAGAGCTTTGTATTTGCCAGCATTCTCAGGGCGCAAACCACTACTGCGCCCAGCCTG
>CAYUYV010000149.1:9523-11064 GCA_964449455.1 uncultured Alphaproteobacteria bacterium
ACTGCGCCCAGCCTGTGACCAGATCCCATTGGGCTCGCGGTTACGGCCACACCCTTTCCAATTTATAGCGCGATTTTGAAATGGCTTCACGGGCCGTAATGCTAGCCTGCACAGTGTTCCGCGCCTTATGCAGCGGCCGCGGCGAGAGAAAAATCCCGCATCCTGACAGTCTCCGGACGGTTTTGACGAAGCGGGCGTTCCGCCGCCTCTTGCGGGAGGGTGTCGAACCCGTTGGGCGTGAAACACATCAGTGTCGCTGGGACAGCATTTCTTCGAGGGGTAGGCCATGGCTGGAAACGGGAACTGGATGGCGGGTTTTGTTGGCCTGTCGTTATTGGGTCTTGCGGTGCACATGCCTTGCGCCGCGTGGGCACAGGACAACGCGGACACGAAACGGGATGTTTCCTATTTCGCACAGCACAATCCGGATAGCGAAACCACGATCGATTATTCTTTCTGGACTGAGTTTCTGGAAGGGGGCGCTTTCAACACCGGACTGTCGGAGCGCCGGCCTTATCATGCGGGCCGCAACAAGACCACCGGAACACGGATCGCGCGCGGCCACAGCTCCCGCTATGCCTATGAAGGCAACCGATTTATGTTCAGTATAATGACGAAAAACGGCGAGAAGGCACTGTCCGAATATCGCGAGGATCTGCTGGACATCGCGACAAACCGGGTTCGCTTCCATGAGCTGTCAAAGGACGAGCAACTGGCTTTCTGGCTGAACCTGCACAACGCCGTCGCAATCGAGCGCATCAACGACATTTATCCCATCGAGGAATTGGGCCGCAAACGGATCCAGCGGATCGTCTTTGAGGAAAAGGCTGTCACGGTTGCCGGCGTTCCGTTGAGCCTCAACGACATCCGCTTCAACATCGTTTATAGCAATTGGTCCGATCCCAAGGTCATGTATGGCTTCTATCTTGGGGTGATCGGTGGCCCCAGCCTTCAGACCACCGCCTTTTCGGCCAGGACTCTGGACAAGCTGCTGTCCTATTCGGCCACGGAATTCATCAATTCCCTGCGGGGTGTTGAAGTCCGGGGTGGTCGCTTGCGCATCTCACGCCTCTATGAGGAGGCCCGTCCATACTTTTTCGAGGACTGGCCGGGCGATGTGCGCCGTCATCTGAGCCTTTATGCTCAGCCCACGGTCGCCGGCCTGCTCAAGGAGCATGATGGCTTCACAGCGGACACCTACAGCTTTGAGATTGCTGACCTTGCCGGCGGTGTCTCCCGCTTTGGTCGCTATGCCAATGTCAACCAGTTCAACTCGCAAAGTGCCGCCTTGCGCGGATTGCCCCCGCAGGCCCTGCGCTTCATCGAAGGTGTACGGCAGAAATGGCGTCGTCAGGGCGTCCCTGAAGGACAAGTCATCATCCAGGACCAGCCGGCGATCCAGGAGCAGCCGGCAGCGCGGAACCAGCTGAGGCAGTAAGTGACGTGGCGGTGGCGGCAGGCGGCTTTGATCCGCCTGCCGCCGTTTCTGCCGCCTCTTCTGCCGGATCCTGGTGCAGCGGCCCAAACGGACGTGCCGGGAC
>CAYUYV010000150.1:0-10901 GCA_964449455.1 uncultured Alphaproteobacteria bacterium
CGTTATGGCGTATGGGAGGAGAAGTCTTGGTTAAGTGCGGGGGCGAAGGCCCCGTGGGGACCGAAAGCAAGGTGCGCGCGGGCCAGACCATTCTCATCGCCTGGGAGTTTGGCGGCAATTTCGGGCATGTCAGTCAGATCGCGGAGATTTTACCGCATTTGAGCCGGCATGCCCGGGTGGTCATCGCCGCCCAGGACATTGGCGCGATGCGGGCTTTCGCGCCGGATTTTGGCGGTCCCATCCTGGCCGCACCAAAGGCCCCTCCCCTCTCCGCCGCACCCCAAAGCCCCGGTACAGGGTATGCGGACGATCTTAGCCGGCTGGGCTGGAGCGATCCGGATAACCTCTCCCGCCAGCTCAAGGCGTGGATCGAAATTTTCGAGCGGATTTGCCCCGATCTGGTGGTGACCAAGGCGGCGCCGACGGCCCTTCTCGCGGCCCGCGCCAAAGGCCTTTCAACCTGTGCCCTGGGCTTTGGATATGACCTGCCGCCCACAACACGCCCCCTGCCCGCCTTTCGCCATTGGGCCGATACGCCTAAAGACAAGCAGGACCGCCAGAATCGTGAGCAGATCATCCTGGCCAGCATCAATAAGGCTCTCACCAAATTCGGACTGAAGGTCCTCGCCCATTTTGCCGATGGTCTGCAGGCGGATCGCTCCCTGCTCCTGTCCCCCCCGGCGATCGATCCATACTGTCCGCGTTCAGGCTTTGCGGCGCCCGAGCCCCTTTGCGCCGGGCCCGTCGTCAGCCTGTCCCATGGCGCGGCCGGGTCCTGGACCAAGTTTGAGGCCAAACGGGTGTTCGCCTATCTCCGGTTGGACAGCCAAGCCCGCACACCCCCCTGCGACATGCTCAAGCATCTTGCGGCAAGGCATGAAGTCATTCTCGCCGCCCCCGGAATACCGGGCGCGTTAGCCCAGGAGTTAAGGGCAAGTGGCGTGTGCGTGATTGACGGCGCCATCCGCCTGGATGGGATCTTGCCTGGCTGTGATCTCGGGATCAGTCACGGCTCGAACAATATGGCGAGCTGTTTCGCCCTGTTCCGGATACCGCAAATCTGTCTTCCCCGGCATATGGAACAGGTTATGGTGACCCGCGCTGTTACGGAAAGCGGGCAAGGCGTGGGTTTTGGTCCCAATGCTGCGGCCCGAAGCATGCTGGCCGCGGCGGATCATTTTCTGACAACGGAACGCTATGCTGAGATGCGCCGGCAGCGGTGTGCTGACGATGTGCTTCAGGATCTCGCCGCCGTTCCGGCCCGCGTCGCGAACCACATACTGGCAACGGGCAGGGAACCGCCAGGCACGCGCATCACACCACCTCGTCCAGATCGTTGAATTTGAAGCAGAAGTCCCCCGCCTCATAGCCCGTTCCCAGCACTTGGACAAAGAACTCGATGCTGTCGCCCGCCACGAGCGGTGGCTTGTCCGAATAGCCCAGATTCTGGAAGCTCAGCCCGTTGCCATCGAACAGGACGGTGTCGCTGAAGCCATTGAGCCAGCCGGCGGAGAATTCAACCGTCTCATCGGCGTGCATGACCTCGATTTCCCAACGGACGACATCATCGCCTTCGATCATCTCGTCGGTCAGTTCAATGCGGAAGCCGGCATTGAATCCGCCACCACCCCAATTTGGATTGTACCAATCATTGACCGACACCTCACTGACGGCCGGGTCGCCGGTACCAAGGCAGCCTTCGCCTGAGAAGGGGCCCTCTTTGAGGGTCAGGGTGAAGCTTTCCTTATAGGACGCACCGTGCTGATCGCTCACGGTCAGTTCGACATTCATTTCCGGGCCGTCGATCGCGGCGTCCAGGGTTTCACCGTCCTTGAGCTTCAGTTCGAAGTCGACCACCTCGAAACGATCGTCATCGACGTCCACCGTAAAGCTGTCGCCCTCGTCCGGATCCGTCACGCTGACCGTGCCGACCACCGCGCCAGGTTTATCCTCGGGTACCATCAGCATATCAAGGTCGAGATCCGTGGGCGCATTGTTGTCCGATGCACCGCCCATGCCCGATCCGTCATGCTCAAAGGGATTGTCGGCATCGAGATCATCGAAGCTGAGGCAGAGCAGGCTTGGATCGAACGGCGCCTTGCGCATCTGGACGAAGAACTGGATCTTGTCCCCTTCCTCCAGAGTCAACTTGTACCCCCAATGGGGGGCGGAGAATTCACCGGCCAATCGGTCGAAATGCATGGGCGCATTGTAGCTGTTGGCCCAACCGGTATTGATCCAGGCGTCCGGATCGAGATAGTCGACCTTGAGCACCCAGTCCGTCACCGTGTCGCCCGTGACAAGACGATCCGTGAGCGTGACTTCAAAGCCAACATTGAAGCCGCCGCCCCAGCGCGGGTCATACCAGTCATTGACGGAAATGATCTGGAGTTCGGCATCGCCGGCCTTGATCACCTCCGGCGTGTTGATGACCTCGACCTCGAAGCTTTCCGTACGGAAGAGGCCGCCCTGGTCCGTCGCAGTCACATTGATCGGGATCGCGGGACCTTCGGTCTCATAGTCCAGCATCACACCCTCACGCAGCTTGAGCTTGCCGTCCTCAACCTCAAACCGGTCGTCATCAACGCTTACCGTGAAGCTGTCGCCGGGATTGGGATCGGTGATCGTCACCATCCCGATGACCGCGCCTTTGGCATTTTCCTCGACACTCAAGCTGTCGATATCGATATCCGAGGGCGGACGGTTGAAAAGATTGTCGATGGACGTCGGGCCGAAATCGGGAAACTCGATCAGCTCCACATTTTCGATGCGATCCCGGCCATCGCCTTCGCCGCCATCGGGCGGCATATGGGTAAGGATAATGATGTCGGGATTGTCCGGATCCCGCTCGGCCTCATATTCCTCACGCGGATTGCGATAGACCACCGTGTCCGTGCCATCACCGCCATCAATGTCGTCATCGGGACGTCCGCCGGCACCCGTCTCGTCGGGAATGATGGTGTCATTGCCACTGGTACCGAGGAAGCGGTCATTGGGGTTTCCGTCCCCATCCGTATCCCCGTCGGCAGGATCCGTCGGCAGAATGGTCGGCCCGGTGACCGTAGCCGATCCCAGGACCACAATTTCCACGGTGGCGGTGCTGACGCCGCCATTGCCGTCACTGACGGAGTAACGGAAGGCATCAACCGCATACCCATCATCCGGAATGAGGGCAGCCAGTGCCGCCGGATCATAGGCGAAGGTGCCGTCGCCATTGTTCGTGACTGCGCCAGCCGTTCCCAGGGTATCAAGGGCCACGATGTTGAGCCCATCGCCGTCAGCATCAAAATCATTCGCCAACACATTGCCGGTCTGGAAGGGCGTGTCCTTCACCGTGCGGAACCCAATGCCAAAATCCCCGACGCCAAGGGGGGGCGTATTGCCGGGATTGGATGACGTGCCGCCGGGGAACAAGGTACCGAATCCGCCTTCGCTCCGCGTATCCTCCGTAAACGGCGCGATGAAGAGAGCGGTATCCAGGAAGGCGTCCCGCGTGTCGGCCACCGTAATCTCGATGGTGTTGACGCCGGTAAACAGCGGTGCCGCGACGGTGAGCACCTTGGAGAATGCGTCGGCCCGGGTGATATCGTTATAGGCACCCTCGCCGACCAGATTGAGGATCAGGTCCTCGCCGAAATCATCCTTTGAATTACCGAGCCCGAAGGGCAGCACCCGGTCCTGGCTGAAAGCGAGATTGTTGATGGTCGCGGCGGATCCATTGTTCAGATAGGCGGCATTGACCCCATTGATGCGCACCTCGATCAGGTCCTCCGGATCAATGCCGGAAAACTCGATCAGTTCCTCCGAAGCAATGACCAGATTGAACAGCTCAAAGAGATTTCCGCTTTGGTTGCCCAGATCGAGGGAGAACTCTGCACTGACGGTGGTGCGGTCGTCTTCGGCTCCGGGACGGCCAAGATCCGTAGACAAATCTCCTGAAACGCCAATCTCCTGGGAGGAAACGGTCACCGCGCCGCCGACAAACTCGTCATTACCACCAGCTTCGGCAATATAGACATAGACCGGATTATCCGGCGTCGAGATGATCGGCTGGGTAAGATTGAAGCCGATGGCTCCGGCCTCGCCCAGGGTGATCGAGCTGCGACCCGATGGCTGGCCATTGAAGGTCTCCAGAGTTGCGGACGCATTATTCACGAAGCCGTTGATCTCGCCGTTCAGAAAACGGCTGTTGGACCCGCCAGTCTGTGCACCCGGATCAAGGAAGGTACCTGCCGGCGAGAAGTCGAACACATTGAGCCGTGACAGGATTGCGGGATCATTCATATCGCTCAGTGTGCTGAGTTCCGTCCCGTCAATCCGGTCCGTGCTGAGGGCAATGGCATCGAAGTCAAAACCCGTGACGTCGCCAGAACCGCCGCCACCCTGGCCATTCGTGTCCGAGAAGGTGAGCGAGCGCAGCCCCCCCGGCACAAAGGGCAGCACCGCCCGGAAGATCTCCTGGTCTCCAAAGGACGCGATCTCCACAAAATCAAGCGTGATGTCTTGGGAGAGATTGGACGGCCCCGTAATCCGGTCGCCATCAATCCGATTGGTGCCCGGAATTTCCGTTACGTCGCCTGTGGAAATGACAATGCCATTGGCGAGGCCAAACGCATTCTTGAAGCTTCCAAAGGCCCGGCTGCTGCCATCAACATCCGTGATGAGAGTATTGAGCGCGAGACCGGTTGCCCCTTGCACAATGTCACCGAAGAATTTATCGAGGCTCGATGCGGGCGCGCTATCAACCGTCAGGGCCCCAATGGGTGCGAAATTCGTCATGGCACCGAACTCTGCCGGGCCAACGGGCTCGATCTTCGGCGCCGCGAGGGCCATTGCCGCAGGTTCCGGCGCGAAAGACAGGCTCGACAACGCAATTTCGGGCCCGGAGGGAAGCTCGACCCCGCTGCCGAGCTCCTTAGAAAGCTCCGTCAGTGTCAAGAAGGCATCGGGGTTTTGGGCCGCTTCGATGGAGTCGAGCAAGTCGCGCTCATCAATGACACCGTTGCGGAAATCCTCCAGCAGGGCGTGCAGATCACCCGCATCGGACGGCACGTCCACACCGGCCGGCGAGCCGGCGTTCTCCGCCACATAGATGACATGCTGGGTAAGGCTGAAATTGCTGATGAAGCCGCGGCCAAAGGTCTGATAGTCGTCCAGAAACACCACGAGGCTTCCCGGATCGTCCAGACTGCGGTCAGCCCGGTGGATGTCGAGCCCACCATCGCTGACGACCAGTGTGTAGTCGGCCGCGCGTCCGGGGAGCTGGAGGCGGTCGCCCTCCCTTGTATCAAAATGGTTGACGTCTAGGGCCTCCCGAATGCCGGAACGCTCCGCATAATGAAGGCCATTCTCGTCACCAGCAACAATCAGGTCAGCACCGGGTCCGCCGTCCACCCGATCCGTCTGCCAGCTGGCGCTGCCGAAATCATTGGCGCCCCGGACCCCGGCGATGATGGTGTCGTCCCCAAGGCCGGCTTCGATCTCGTCGCCGCCGCTGCCGCCGAGAATGGTGTCGTTGCCATCAATCCCGTCGATCCGGTCATTGCCGGCGCCGCCATCAAGATAGTCACCAATGACGTCCGAGAAGACCGGAACATCCCCGTACTGTGCATCTCTTGCGAACCGGCGTTCAAAGGCGTAGTAGCCTTCAGAAGGATGACCGTCGTCGACAGTCTCGACATCGGCCGCGGACCGTGGGTTCGACAGGCCAAACAACACATCGTCGAACTGGGTTCCTTCCACGACCAGACGTTCAATGTCCTGGAACGTGCTTTCCGATTCGACCGAGAAACCGAGCGTGTCCTGATTGCTGTAAAGGTAGTTGCGAAGCGAGTCCGCCGTTCCCGTGAATGGAGAACGGCTCGACCCGGAATAATCCACAAGGAAAATCGCTCCGGAATCGACCGTGTAGTCATAGGAGATGTCATAGGCGATGAGCGCAGATGCACTGGCGCTGCGCAGATTCAGGGCCAGAACGTCAATGTCCTCATTATACCGCTCGGGTGAGGTCGTATCGTTTCCGATCTCATCAATGTCAATGACGACCGTGTCAAAGCCGAGACTGAAGCCGCCATTCGTCCCACCACTGATAATATCGCTTCCAAAGCCTGGAAGAATGATATCATTGTGGCGGCCCGTACTGAACAGGTTGTCCGCATCACCCAGCTGGGTGAGGAGGTCCTCTCCGGCATTGGTGATGATGGCGCCAAAGTCCTCGAAATTCTGAATGGATGCATTGCCCTGAGTCTCGATGACACTGGTGCCGCGGCCGTCGGACACAAAGGTCTGTCCTTCCGGCTCGGCGATCAGAACGCCGTCCGCGAACATTGGCCCCCGTTGGTCGGACAGATCCGCCCAAAGCGTATCCCGGCCCGAGCCGCCGTCGGCCTGGAGGAAGCGACCCAATTGCCCAACAAAGTTGAACGGAAAGCCAGGAAGAGGACCGGTGTTGAGCAGATCATCCGTCTCAAGCACACCATCGAACAGCACAACGAAATCGTTGCCTCCATTCGTGAACACCGTATCGATGCCGCCGGCGCTCGCGAACACGTCATTGCCCGCACCGGTGATGATCAGGTCGTTCGCAAGGCGCTCCGTGACGATATGGGCATCGCCATTGCCGGTGACGATGTCGAGCTCTTCTATATTGGCGAGTGCGAGGACCTGTTTGCCGTCAATGAAGCCCCTTCCCGAGCCATCATTCTCCAGCTCCAGAAACAGGGCGGAATTGGCGAGCGCGATGACATCGTAGTCAAGGATCAGGCGATCCACTCCAAGACCGCCGTCGATCCGCTCGATCCGTGAGGTGTCGAACAGGCCCGGATTGATGTCATTGTCGGCATTATTGCCAAGGATCACGTCGCTGTACCGGCTGCCGATAACGCCTTCAATCCGGTCACGGAACACATCACCCTCGGCATGCCCTCCAGTGCTGAAGGCCACATTCTCGTTCAGGATATCGAGATTGATGGCTGCATTGGAGCGGCTGTAGTCAACAGTGTCTCGCCCGCGGTCCCCCTGAAGGGTGTCACGGCCCGCTCCACCGACCAATGTGTCGTCACCGCCCCGACCCACCAGGGAGTCATTGCCTGTGCGCCCATCGAGCACATTGTTGGCCTCATCACCGGTGATGCGGTCATTGCCCGCCCCGCCGAAGACATCTTCAAATGTTGAATAGTCCGGACCATCCACCAGAGAACCATTGCGATCGGGCGCACGGTCCAAACGATCCGTTCCCAAACCGATAATTTCCACTGTCCCCTGCTCATTGACCGGGATGCCGGGCAACAGCGGTGCCGTCGGGATCAGGGTCACGATGGCACTTCGGGTCTGGTACGCACCAATATCGAGGCGGTCGCGATCCCGGGGCGCTGTCTGGCCGGCCTCGAACAGGATGGAGGTCGAGCCGTCTTCGTTTTCGACCTCCTTGTCCGGAGCATCACCGGACAAAAGCGCGCCGCTGCCATGGGCCCGGACCGTATCACTCCCGCTGCCGCCGAAAAGTGTATCGGCCCCGCCGCCCCCATTGATGATGTCGTTGCCGTAAAAGCCTTCCACTTGTTGGGCGCGGGCCGAGCCGTAAAAGGTGTCATCACGGAAGCTGAGCTGGAAGCCTTCAATGCCGGAAATGTCGTCGCCTTCGGCGTCGCCGCCAAAGCCGATCCACGCCCCCGAAAACGGATTGAAGGAGAGGTGAACAGAACCGCGGCTGAGGGCGTAGGTCGTGCGGTCAATCTGGCTACCGAAGATCTGAAGACCGCCCTGGATGCGGTCAGCCCCTGCCCCGCCCGTAAGCAGGTCACCGGCCCGGTCACCAAGCAGGGTGTCATTGCCCCGGTTACCATCGAGGATACTGGCCGTGTTCAGGCTGGCGATCAGTTGGTCATTGAATGCCGATCCCGTGACCCTCTCTATGCTGACGAGGATATCGCCTTCAGCGTCCCCGCCGGATCCGAGGAGATCACTGCCGTCCTTGGCGAAGGTGACGCCACTTGCGGACGCGGAATAGTCGACGCCGTCAAAGCCCGAACCGCCGTCCAGCAGATCTGCCCCCTCACCGCCTTCCAGGAAATCGTCATCGTCGCCGCCGCGCAGCGTGTCACTACCGCCATTGCCGGTCAGGTCGTCATTGCCCGCATTGCCCTCAAGGGAGTCATTCCCCATGCCCCCCGTCAGATAGTCATCGCCATTGCCGCCGGACAGGGCCGCCGCAACGGTCAGGGTCGAGTCAAGCGTGATGATATCGTCGCCCTCGCCGGCATTGCCGGTTATAAGGTCGATATTGGCCCGCACGCCCTCATCCTCGTCGCCATAAAGCTCGGAGACCGTGAACGCCCGCACCATGACTTCATTGGGATGCGGTTCCGGATCGCCCTCCTCAGCCATCGGGCGCACGACGTCGATCACTTCATTGATGGCCGGATCATTACCGAGTTCGTCCTGGTCCAGGCCATCTTCGAGATCACGAAATATATTCCGATCGCCGATATTCAGGACCAGCGCATCTGGGACCAGTTCTGTGGTGGCAAGGCCGCTATTGTCCACGATCATGTTCGGGGGCAGATTGCAGGGGTCCACATCGAAGCGGGCCAGCGGAAAACGCGCCAATGTCGGGCGAATGGTGAAGGAGAAGGGCCCGAAACCAATCTTGATCCGCGCAAAGATGTTGACATCGACCCCGCCAGCAATTTCCTGGATGATGCAGCCACCCAGGTCATGCAGATAGGTCTTGCCCCCATCGCCGGACAGGGCCGCGCCGACAGCCCCTTCCACTCCGCCATTGATGCCCACCTCAACGATGCCGGCCCCGACGCCCGCGCCCGCATTGACACCCAGACTGATGAGTGCGATCGGCGCGAAATCATCCTCAAGGCCCGGAACATCGATTCCGGCACTGGCCAGGGACTCCGGCTGGATGAAAAAGCCCCGCTCGAAGCTCACCCCGTCCCCAATGAAGCCGGCCGTGTCATAACCGATGTCAAAATTCACCGCCGCGCCGAGCGAGCCGCTAATATTTACAAAGAACGGACCGAGATAGAATGACTCATCCACCCGCGCATCGACGATCTGCAGTGGTGGGAGATTGTAGGTGATCAGATCAACGGGCGTGCCCGACAGGGAATTGAACAGCAAGGCCCCAATGGTGCCCGCCGGATCATCAAGAAGCGGGACCATGAGGCCGTCCGCACCAAGGGACGAGTCTGACGCATCCGCGGTAACCGCCACAGGCGCGAGACCGTTTGCGGGCGATGGAGCCTTGCTGGTTGACGCTGCACCCGGTGTATTTGTCCAGGTCCCCCCCTCACCCAGGACATAGTCGCCGAGTTCGATCTCACTGTCCGGGAGTTTTTCAATCACGTCCCTCAAGCCGGCAACGCCATTGACCACGTCGATAAAGCTCAGATCCACACTGGTCTGACCGCTCAAGGCCAGGATCAATTCGGCGAATTTAATCTTGAGGATCGGAATTTCAGCCCCAAGAATGTCGATCATCGTCCTTAAGGGGAATGTGTCGACAAGTCCGCTGAGCTGGCCAAAGAAATCATCCAGGATGCCTGCAATGCTGCCGCCATCAACGACGACATTCCGGAACCCGATGGATGGGCCGGCAAAACCGCCTATACCGTCCGTGCCCGCCTCAAAGGCAAAGCCGGTCTGGAACTGTCCGGATATCGAAGGGAGAATATCCTCCAGAGCTTCCGCATCCGTCTCAAAATCGTAGGTGAGACCTGCAAACCCTTCCGCCGTGACATCAAAATCCCCGTTCAGATCGGCAAGATCCGCGTTCACGGTAAAGAACAGTTCCGGCAGGTCTTCATCCGGGTCCGTTGGGTCAGACGGGTCCGAGGGATCAGGCGGGTCCGAGGGATCAGGCGGGTCCATGGCATCGGGCGAGGACAGGGTTACGCTCAGAAAACCGAGAGAGGCTGTGATATCCGTCTCTTGATCGACATCACCGGTGAGGGAGAATGTGAACTCGTCCATCACCTCCGTGTCGAGGGAAAGCTCACCCGTGTCGCCGTCAACCAGAATGCCGAAATCATAGCCCAGCTCGGCGCCGATCTTGATGGCCGTATCGCCAAGATCGATCACGCCTCCCAGGGCGCCAATAGTCTGCTCAGTAAACAGAACAGACTCTGTGTTTGCGATTCGGACCTCGATATCTTCGCCGACGACCTGGGCTTCAATCCCATCAACACCATTCAGCGCCGAGGCCAGAGTCTCCAAAGCATCATCGACCAGATTCTCGGGGACCAGATTCTCGGGGGCCAGCGCCGTCGAGATCGCGTCACGGATCGTCGTGAGTCGCGTCCTGGCCTCGCCGAGGACTCCGGCAACATCGTCCTTCAGGTCGGCACCGGCAAAGGGCAGGCCATCCGCAACCGCTTCGATGTCAGAGGAGAGTGTTTCGAGGCGTTCCAAAACCGAGGTAAGCGTGCCCACCAGATCATCACGAAGCACTTGAGACTCAACCATTTCCCACCTGTCCCATTCAGTCCGGCTGATCATGTTTTGTTTTCATGGAGACGACCAGGCCGGGGTGAACGCAATGCAGGCCCCCCAACATCACGGAACGGCCCGGAAGCGACAAATCGCCTCATTCACATGTGAAATGACTATGGGCTCACAAACACCCTTCGAGAACTAATTTGCGGTTGTACGATGCAAATATGTATATAGTTCTTGACATGACGACTGCCCGGCTAAAGCAAGAGAAACACGAGAAAACAACGACCTGTATGCCAACACTCTTGTTCTGTAATGAGAAAGCCTGTCCTTGTAAGACTTCAACGGATTTAGTGAATTGTGGGCGCCTCCGCATGAGGTATGGCTCCCAAATTTGAAGATCCCGCTCTGGTGTGGCGGGTCAGGCATTCGCCCGAATGATCGGCAGGCTCCGT
>CAYUYV010000151.1:0-6258 GCA_964449455.1 uncultured Alphaproteobacteria bacterium
CAGACGGACGTGCCGGGACTTCTCATGCGGACTTCTGATCCACGACACTAGCCTGTTAGTGTTTGTGCTCTTTCGGACGCTCGAACCCGGAGAAATCGAAGACGCTTTCAGGATTAATGGCCTCGCCGTCGCGGCGCACTTCGAGATGCAGGTGGGGATGTGTGGCTCGCCCAGTCGACCCAACCTTGGCGAAGACTGTACCGGCGGCAACGACGTCGCCCTGCTTCACAAGAATACTATCGAGATGGGCGTAAACTGTGACCAAGCCGTTTTCGTGTCGGAGTTCCACATATCGTCCATAAGCGTTGCTGCTTGCCGCGCCGATGACCGTGCCGTTTGCAGGGGCCTTAATGCTGGTGCCCCGCTCCGCCGGAAGGTCAATCCCACGATGGAATTTCTGCCGGCCATTGAGGGCGTCCAATTGCA
Organism: uncultured Alphaproteobacteria bacterium; assembly: GCA_964449455.1. Classification (GTDB taxonomy): domain Bacteria; phylum Pseudomonadota; class Alphaproteobacteria; order JAJFIK01; family JAJFIK01; genus CAYUYV01. The sequence continues at coordinate 427 of CAYUYV010000151.1, forward strand.
TCCCGAAGGTGCTTGAGATCTTGGCGTCCTGCGTGGTCAGTGGCGCCGGCAGATGTGGGCCGGTGATGGCCTGGGCGAGAACCTGGGCCTGGTAGAGGCCGGATCCTAACGTCAGTATAAGGACCAACACGGCGCCAGCGGCGGTTCGTAAGGGACGCTTGCGCCTCAGGGCCGGTGGCTTCAACATGGCTTGTACTCTCATCTTTTCGCTCCTGAGATGATGAGGGGAAAAGGCGGCGGGCAGGCGTGGCAGCGCCGGGCCCGCCGTTTCGCACAACACCCGCGCAGACTGAAACTTCAGAGCCGCAAGATAGGTTTGCGCGTAGCGCCGGCGCACGGGCGCCGGTTCATCGCCCAACACACGCCTGTCGCATGCCAGTTCGGCGGCAAGCTCCAGCACTTGTATCAGAGGGCGGATGAAGGGGTTGAAGCAGAAGATCGCTTGAAACTGTATGAGAGCGCCCATGATCTGGGGGTCACGCCGTTGCAGATGGGCCCATTCATGGGCCGTGATCAGACGCAGCTGGTCCTCGTCCAAGCTCTCTAACAGGCCGCGGGGCAGAATGATCGTGGGTACCTGCCCGGCCCAGGCAAATGCCGTTGACGGATGATCGGCCATGCGCAGCGACGTCCCTGCCGAACAGGCTGCCGGGGGCAGGAGTCTCGTGGCCTGCACCCCAGTCATTGGGGTCGCTTCGGCGACAAGACGGCGGATCCGGCGCAAATCCCGACGGACACGGATGAGCCGGGCCAGTGACAGGACCCCAAGCGCGATCAGCACGATGGGGCCGAGGTCAAACGCCTCGGATGAGGTGCCGGCGTTCAACGCCATGGACGGTTTGAACGCCAGATGAATGATATTTTTCACCTCAGGGCTGTTTTGGGCGATGTCGGGGCCCAATGCTCCGAGAAGGGCCAACAGGCCAGCAAGGGCACCGCCAAGGGGTAGGGGTCCGATGCTGATAATCAAGGCACCAAGCCAATAGCCGGTCCGATCCCGGGGCAGCTTGAGAATTCGATGCAATGCCCGTGCGCCAAGCCAGACAACGCCGGACCAGGCGACCGATGCCGCCAGAAGACTCAAAATGGCCGTGGACGGACTCATGGCTTCGTCTCCCCATTGTCATGGAGCAGACGCTCAAGTTCCTCAATATCCGCCTCGTCCAGGAGGGGGCTGTGCGCGAATGTCGTCGCGGGCAAAGGGGCATCAAGGTCCAGCACATGGGCCGCGAAGTCTTTCATCAGACGCCCGAGTGTCGCGACCTTCCCGACGGCCGGCGTGTAGACCTTCAAACCGTGAACATCAGCAGCCGTCACAAGGCCCTTTTCTTCCATCCGCTCCAGCGTTTTGCGGGTTGAGGAATAGGACCAGGTCAGCTCCGGCGCCACGGCCGCATGAATCTCCCGGGCGCTCATGGGGCTGTCGCGCCATAACCGTTTCAAGACAATGAGTTCCGTGGGTGATGGCTTTGCATCCATGGCGCGGCTCTCCCGTGATCTGCGACTAATGACGCGAATATGCGACAGATGTCGCATCAGGGCAAGCCGGCCTTAACGGACTCTCGCAAGGACAGCCCCGAAGATGCCGTGCTTTTGCCGAATCCAGCCCCTTGGAACCCCCCAAAAAGCGAGTGTGAGGCATAAAAAAGCCCCCGAACCTTGGGAGGCCGGGGGCAAGGAGAAGGAACACGTCTGACGATCAAGAGATCACCAAGCTTCGCCCCTGCAGGGCTTGGGCCAAAACCATGCCGGTTTAAAAGGGGTTTTGAGGCCTGGAACGACCCGGAACGGGACATGTCCTTGCCCCGATGGAACACGGATGTCAGCTTCGGTCTAAGGGGGGCTCGCCTTTTGTCTCGTACGCATACACTGACCCATCAACGCTTTTCTCCAGCAACGGATTCCCCATGAGTCTGGTGGCATCGCCCCGTACTGTCCGGTCCAGTGATCTTGAAGCCGGTCTGGCCCGCGCCGTGGCTGGCGCGCCGTCTCCCATTGTCGGTCTGTTCGGCCCAGATAGCCCGATCTGGCAGGTGCAGCGAGAGGCCCTGGTCTTTCTGGGCGCCGGCCGGGCCATGCTGCTTCAGACGGCCCATCCCTGGGTCGCGCAAGGGGTGCTGCGCCAGTCCAGGGCCTTGAGTGACCCCATCGGCCGGTTTCACCGCACCTTCACCATGATGTTTTCCATGGTCTATGGCTCGACCGAGCAGGCCTGCACCCGGGCGCGCCAGCTCCACCGGATCCATAGCGCCATTGCGGGGCCCATGGAGGAAACCGTGGGGCCCTTTGCGGCAGGCAGCGCCTATCGGGCCAATGACATGGATGCCCTTTTGTGGGTGCACGCCACGCTCTGGGACAGTTCCGTGCGCATGCATGAGGCCGTCATGGGCCCCATGGACCCGGCCTTCCGGGATGCCTATTACGCCGAAACGCGCCGATTTGCCGGCCTGTTCGGGATTCCCGAGGAGGTCGTGCCCCAGGACTGGCCGGCTTTCCAGGATTATGTCGACGATATGCTGGCCTCGGACATTCTCAGCATTGGGCAAGCGGGACACACGATCGCCCAGTCGCTTATGGCTGGAAAGGGCGCGTCCTGGTGGCCGGGCACGCCCTATTGGTATCGCTGCCTGACGGCCCAGGCCTTGCCGGCCCATTTGCGGGACGGCTTCGGTCTTCCCTTCGGTCCCAAGGAAGCGGCGCGGGCGGACCTGTCCTGGAGCCGCATCCACCGGCTTTACCCCAAGGTGCCGAGCCGTCTGCGCCATGTGCCCGCCTATCAGGAGGCGCTTGGACGCATTGCCGGCAGACGCGGACCGGACCCAGTCACGCGCCTCCTCAATCTTGTCTGGGTCGGCCGCTCCAGCCTTGTGCCGTGATTAGGCCGCGTCGGCCGCGCGGGTGGCCTCGATCTCGGCGGCCAGAGAACGGGCGGCGAGGAAATAGTGAATCGCGGACCACAGGCCGACGAGGCTGACGATCAACATGGCATAGCGCAAGCTGTCCTGGCCAAATTGCGGGCGCAAGAGATCGCTCAGGGCACCAAGCATCCAGGGGCCGAGCCCGAGCCCGATAATGTTCAGGATAAAGAGCAGCAGAGCCGCCGCCGCGGCGCGCATGCGCAAAGGGGCGAGCGCTTGGGTCGATCCGAAAGTCGGCCCCAGATAGACCGTGCCCACCAGCACCGGCACCGTATAGAAAAGAAGCGCCGTCGTCGTATCATCACTCAAGAAAAAGCCAAGGCCGAACGGGGTCGACAGAAGGATCGCCCAGGCAGGCACCCACATCTGCCAGCGCACATCCCGTTTGCTCCACCGGTCCGCGAGACTGCCGCCCACAATGGTGCCGATCAGGCCAAGAATGCCATACATCAGGGCCAGGATGGTCCCCACCTCGCCGGTGGACAGGCCATGGGATCGGATCAGGAATGCAGGTGTCCAGCTCACCGCACCATAGCCGACAAAAGCAAAAAGCGCGCCGGCGAATGACAGGTGACGGAAGCTGCGTTTGGCCCACATGGTGGCGAGCACGCTCATGACGCCTATGGCCGGCTGGGCCGCGGTGCGGGTCGGCGTGGCCGGTGTCAGGACACGGTCTGTCGCGCCGCGTTTGGGCTCCTTCAGGGCAAAAAGGGCAATGACTGCGAGCGCGATACCCGGAACGCCGGCCACGAGAAAGGCCGAGCGCCAGCCATAAAGCTCATTGAGCCAGCCTGCGCCGAAAAACCCCAGCATCAGGCCGATATTGACCCCCGTCGCATAGACCGCGAGGGCCGTCGCCCGTTGTTCTGGCGGATAGAGGTCCGAGATCATCGAATGGGAGGGCGGGCTCGTGCCCGCCTCGCCGACACCCACGCCGATACGCGCCAGCAGCAGGTGCCAGAACTGGATCGCCATACCGCACAGAACCGTCATGAGGCTGAACAATGCCAGCGAAACGGCAATGACATTGCGCCGATTGATCCGGTCGGCCAGCAGGGCAATGGGAATGCCCAAGGTTGCATAGAAAATCGCGAAGCTGACACCCGAAAGCAGGCCCAGCGTGCCGTCGGACACGCCGAACTCTTCCTTGATGGGCTGCAGGAGAACGGACAGGATCTGCCGATCCATATAGTTGAGGATATAGATCAGCGTCAGGATCGCGAGGGCAAGGTGCCGTCCAGGAACCCTCTGCCCAGGGAGCGTGCCTGCCTCTTCTGCTCCGTCCGGATTGATCCCCTGTCCCTGGTCGCCGGGCCCCTGTGCCATGCTTCCTCCCTCCGCCCGGCTGTCCGGGTCGCCTTTTCGCGCATCCAAACAGCCTAAGGGCAGGAGGGCGGGCCGCCTATGGAAAAAAAGCGTGAGCGTTTCAGGCCTTACCTGTCACCGCTGTCAGCTTTTCCTGGGCAAGCGCCTGGCGGGTGACTGTCGCGACTGTGCCGCTGAGCAGAATGAGGGCAATCAGGTTCGGGATCGCCATCAGGCCATTCATGACATCGGAAAACGTCCAGACGAGGTCGAGCTGAACGACCGCGCCCACAAACAACGCCGCGATCCAGACCAGCCGATAGGGGACGATCGCATGGGCGCCGAACAGATATTCCGCCGACCGCTCACCATAGACGCTCCAACCGATGACGGTGGTGAAGGCGAAGATGATCAGGCCAATGCTGATCACCCACTGGGCGCCGGGCAGACCGGCCCCGAATGCGGCCGTTGAGAGCGCTGCGCCGGTCAAACCGGAGGTCCAGGCCGGGACCATGACCACCGCGCCGTCGACTTCGGTGGGGATCTGCACGGTCAGGATCACGAGGGCCGTCATGGTGCAGACGATAATGGTGTCGATGAAGGTGCCCATCATGGCAATGGTGCCCTGGCGCACGGGATTGTCCGTCTGGGCTGCGGCATGGGCAATGGCCGCGCTGCCGAGACCGCTTTCGTTGGAGAAAATGCCCCGGGCGACGCCGAAGCGCATGGCCGCCCAGACCGCCGCGCCGGCGAAGCCGCCTGCCGCTGCCGTCCCCGTGAAGGCGTCCGTGATGATCAGGGTGAAAGCGCCGGGAACAAGGGGCGCATTGAGAAGCAGGACCAGGATCGCGCCGCCCACATAGAACACCGCCATGGCCGGGACGAGAATTTCCGCCACATGGGCAATTCGGCGCAGGCCTCCAATGATCACTGCGAAGGTCACGGCGGCGAGCGCTGCTCCCGTGGCGATATGCGGCACGCCGAAATTGGCATCGAAGGCGGCGGCGACCGAATTGGCCTGAACCATATTGCCAAGGCCGAACGCGGCGATCATGGCGAACAGGGCGAAGGCGGACCCGAGCCAGGCAAAGTTCGGACCGAGACCATTACGGATATAATACATTGGTCCGCCCAGATATCGTCCGTCCTCACCCACTTCCCGATATTTCACCGCAAGGACGGCTTCGGAATATTTGGTCGCCATGCCCAAAAATGCCGTGACCCACATCCAGAACACCGCGCCAGGTCCGCCAAGGAAGATGGCCGTGGCGACACCCGCGATATTGCCCGTTCCCACGGTCGCCGACAGGGCGGTGGTCAGGGCCTGGAACGGTGTGATCTCACCGGCGGCCTGCCCTTCCTTGCGGCCCTCGAAGGCCATGGCGAAGCCCTTGCCGATGCGAAACAGGGGCATGAACTTCAAAAGGACCGACAGGAAAAGCCCCGTTCCCAGAAGCAGCGGGATCAACAAAAAAGGCCCCCAAACAAAGGCGCTGGCCTGGGAAAGGAAACTCTGGATCTGGTCCATTCTTGATATCCCTGTTGTGATACTCGCTCGTCAGTGGACCCGCCACACCAGCGCGCCCATGCATGCCCGCCTCGGGCATCG
>CAYUYV010000151.1:6358-10737 GCA_964449455.1 uncultured Alphaproteobacteria bacterium
AAGGAAGGGCGTTCTCACCAGCCGCCGGCTGCGGCGCCAGAAGATCCGCCCGATGTGCCACCTGACGCGCTGCTCCCGGCCAGGACCGGCAGAAGGGCGGCTGCCAGGGTCGCATCATCGCTGGTCTTGCGGAACCGCTCATACCAGTCGAGGAGGGCGCCAATATCCACATCGCCAGCGTCGGCCTCGACAGCGGGGGCTGTCAATTGGCTGGCGAACCGGGCGCGCCAGGCATCTTCCTGGTCCAGCGCCACCGCATAAGGCAAAAGCGCGAAAAAGTGATCCGCCGTCGCCTCCCGGTCTGGCAGGGGCGTTTCGTCCATGAGGCTTGCCTGCAACCCGGCGATCCGGTCCATAAGGCGGCGGCCTGCTGCGGTGGGCGCGGACAGGGCCGAGAAATAAAGGAGCGGAATGGCAATGGCGATCAGAGCGCTGAAGATGCCGATTCCCCCGCTGAGCCGATCCCAATCATGGATCTGTCGTTCCTGGACAACGAGGGCGATCAAGACACCTCCAATGGCGAGGCCGAGCAGGATGAGGCGTGTGCGAGCCGACCGGTTGTCGGTCCAGGCTGTGCCCCGGTGATCGGCCTGCAACGCGTCGCGATGGGCGCGCCTCGCCGCTCGGAGCCGCTTGCTTGAGCCTTTAAGCTCCATATCCGTTTCGCCGTCCATGAGGGTGTTGAGGAGGGCGGTCTCGTCCCGGTCCAGACGGCGCGCGCCTGTCTTGCTGTGAATCTGGAGGGCCTTCTTCTCTGCCGTCTCGATGCGGATCGCCCCCTTGCATACGAGGCTTGCCATACCGGCAACGAGCACCCGCGTATCATATCCCATGTTCCGGATGTAGCGGACCGCGGACGGGGACAGTCTGTCGGGCGGATCGAGGGTGGGGAAAATGAGGCCTGGCCGCCGGTCGCGCCCCACGGCGCGCCAGGTCAGTTGGCAGATGATCAACACCAAGATGGCCAAGACAGGTCCACCAATCCGCAAGGATGTGTTCCGGGAGGGCACACGGACGACCTCATCCGGAAAAGCGCCGGATGCCCATCGCAAGACGATTTCCGGCGGGCCATCATCGCCTTCATTGATCCAATTCAGGCGCAGTGTTTGTTGCGGGCCGGACGTGTCCCGGTCACTGCCAAGGGGCTCGATGCCGTCGGGCCAGGTGACCGTTACATCAGTCTGCGTGACAGGTAGCTCAAACTGGAGGGCGATGGGGGCCCAGGTCAGATCGAGGGTGTCTTTGGGGCCGCGCAGAAAAGGGGTCGGCGCTTGATAGGTGATCTCGTAGACATAGGTGCCCGGCTCAAGCCGTACATCCCGGTCGCCAATTCGCAAGGTCCGCCGTCTCAGGCGCCATATTTCCGTTGCCCCATCGCGCCGGACAGAAACTGTCTTGACAGGCCCAATAGAGTCCGGGATTTCAAAATAGATTCCGCGCTTGATCTCATCGCCTTCGGCCCGCACCACGATGCGGTGCTTGACGTCGGCGGTGCCAGCACGGTTGATAACAATCTGCGTGGAGATGGCATCCACGGCCTCATCGGCCAGGGTGGTGCTCGCAAAGCTGGCGAAAGCGACGGCCAAAAATGCCATTGCGAGGATCAATCGGTTCAGTCCGCAGGCCATTACACCCCCTCCCGGGATCGGTCCGCCATCACGGGGCCATCTCTTTTGCCTGGCGCAGGAAGGCGGTGACCGCGTTTCGGGCCTGCTCGGTCAGGTCCGGACGGTATGGGGACCCTTGTTCCGTGCCCTGGGAAAATTCGTCAAAGGCATGATCCGCGTCCCGAAAGGTCACGAGATCAACCGGTTGGCCAGACGCTTCCAGCATCTCGGCAGTCTCGACACAGGCGAGGGACGACACCACCGTGTCCTCAAGCGGTACGAACATGAGCGTTCGCGGATTGTGTTGCCAGCCTTTGCTTCCCGTCAGGCTGAAAAGACCGCAATAGGGGTAGAACAGGACTGTGCCGACAACGCCATGACGAAAATCCGGGTCCAGAGCTTTGCTCAGGCTGGTCGGACGCTGGCGAGGCAAATTCATGGACATGAGATCCATGATCGCCCAGGCGCCATGGGACTGACCCATCAGCACAATGCGCTTTGGGTCCGTGTCCTCGCGCCGGCGCACCAGGGCCAGCGTGGCGGCCACGTCTCCGGCCCGCTCGCGGCCCCATAGGCGGCTGCCGGAACAGACCTCCCGCAGGCTTTGTTCCCGGTCAAGACCGCGCAAACCGAAACTGTCTACGATAATCGCCAGATAGCCTTCATCCGCAGCGAGGCGCGCCCATTGGGCGTGGTGGGGCCGCACGCCGCCGCAGCCCGGAAAGATCGCAAACACCGGAAACGGGCCTGCCCCCTGGGGCTGGACGATGTCGGTGTGGTTTTCCAGAGCATCGACCCAGGTGCTCAAGGAGCGCTTGGTCACCAGCCATCCCGTGGCCTGACCATGCAGGGCGAACAGCACGCCGATGAAGGTGACCGCCAGCAGGATCAGACCGCCGATCAGAATCCAGCGAAATACACTCATGCCCGGTCCCCCATCTCCATCAGTCCGGCTGGCGTGATGACGGTGCCCGGCCCCTCAACCGGTTTGCGTCAATGCCGGAAATGGCGCACGCCGGTAAAGACCATCGCAACGCCCGCCTCATTGGCGGCGGCGATGACCTCGTCGTCGCGCATGGCGCCGCCCGGTTGAATCACCGCCGTCGCTCCCGCTTCCACGGTTTGGAGCATACCATCGGGAAACGGAAAAAAAGCATCCGAAGCGGCAACGGACCCTTTGGTCAGGGATTCACCAATATTCACGTTCTGTGCGGCATCCTGACCCTTCTGTGCGGCGATCCGTGCGGAGTCGACCCGGCTCATCTGCCCCGCACCAATGCCCACCGTGGCACCATGACGCGCGTGAACTATCGCATTGGATTTGACGTGTTTGGCCACCTTGAACGCGAAGAGCAAGTCTTGGCTCTCTTCCGGCGTGGGTTGGCGCTCGGTGACGACGCGCCAGTCCTGGGGCAGAACCTCGCCTGTGTCGCGGGACTGGACGAGAAATCCGCCGGCCACTGTCTTGATCTGGAGCCCCGGCTCGCGCGGGTCGGCAAGGCCGCCGGTCAGGAGCACCCGCAAATTCTTCTTGGAAGCGAGGAAGGCGAGCGCGGCTTCATCCGCATCGGGTGCAATGACGACCTCCGTGAACCGCTCTCCGATTAGCTCTGCCGTCTGACGGTCGAGGGTGGTGTTGACGGCGATGATGCCGCCAAAGGCGCTGACCGGATCGCACAAAAGAGCTTTGTCAAAGGCCACCCGCTGGGTCGGGCCCACGGCGACACCGCACGGATTGGCGTGCTTGATGATGGCAACGGCAGGGCCCTGCGCCGGATCGAATTCGCACACCAATTCAAAGGCCGCGTCCGTGTCGTTGAGATTGTTGTAGCTCAGCTCCTTGCCCTGCACCTGGCGGGCCGTCGCGATCCCCGGACGCTTTGATCCGGTCACATAGAAGGCCGCCGATTGGTGAGGGTTCTCGCCATAGCGCAAGCTCTGGCGCAGCGTGCCCGAAAGGCTGCGCCAGATGGGTGCCGGATCCGCGGTCGTCTGTGCGAACCAGGACGCAATGGCGCCGTCATAGGCGCCCGTGCGGGCAAAGGCCTTGGCCGCAAGGCGCCGGCGCAGATCAGCACCAAGACCGCCGTCCTCGCTCAAGGCTTCCAGGATGTCCGGATAATCGCCCGGATCCACGACGACGCCCACATGGGCATGGTTCTTGGCTGCGGAGCGGATCATAGCCGGTCCGCCGATATCGATATTCTCGATGGCCGTGTCGAAGTCGGCACCTTCGGCGATGGTTTCCTCGAAGGGATAGAGGTTCACAACCAGCAGATCGATGCCCTCGATGTCGTGTCCGGCCATGGCGGTGCGATGGTCCGGCTTGTTCCGGTCGCCGAGCAGGCCGCCATGGATCTTCGGATGCAGGGTCTTCACCCGGCCGTCCATCATCTCCGGAAAGCCGGTGACCTCGGCCACATCCCGGACCGTGAGGCCCGCCTGGCGCAGCATCGACGCGGTCCCCCCGGTCGAAATCAAAGCAATCCCAAGGCGCTCAAGGCCCTGGGCCAGCTCGACAATGCCGCGCTTGTCTGACACGGACAGCAAGGCCCGTTTCACCGGCATGGAGGCCATTCTCTTCCTTCTCCCCTTTTAACCAATGCTGCTCTTAACCAATGCTGCTCTCGCTGCGAGACATGCGGCACTGCCGGCTCGCCAGCGGATGTCCTTTGAGAAACGATCCTAATCGTCCCACACCGTTTTGGCATGGGTGTCCACGCTCGTGTGACGGGGCTCGTGTGACGGGGCTCGTGTGACGGGGCTCGTGTG
>CAYUYV010000152.1:0-10401 GCA_964449455.1 uncultured Alphaproteobacteria bacterium
GATGTGAACTATGGCTGGCTGATCCGCTACATCCACGCGGTCGGCGCCTCCATGTTCTTCCTGGCGGTATATCTGCACATGTTCCGCGGTCTTTATTATGGCTCTTATAAAGCACCGCGCGAGGTGCTCTGGATGCTGGGCGTCGTGATCCTGCTCCTGATGATGGCGGCGGCCTTCATGGGCTATGTGCTGCCTTGGGGTCAGATGAGCTTCTGGGGCGCCACGGTGATCACAAATTTGTTCAGCGCGTTCCCGATTATTGGTGAGCCGCTTGTGCAATGGCTTTGGGGTGGTTACTCGGTCGACAATCCGACCCTGACGCGCTTTTTCAGCCTGCACTACCTGATCCCGTTCACCATTCTTGGTGTTGTGATCCTGCACATTTGGGCCCTGCATGTTCCGGGCAACAACAACCCGACGGGCATTGAGGTCAAAGGCCCTCAGGACACGGTTCCCTTCCATCCGTACTATACGGTGAAGGACCTGTTCGCGATGGTCGTGTTCCTGCTGCTGTTCGCATATTTCGTCTTTTATGCGCCGAACATTTTGGGGCACACGGACAATTACATTCCCGCCGATCCCCTGGTGACTCCGCCGGAAATCGTGCCTGAATGGTATCTGCTGCCCTTCTACGCCATTCTGCGCGCCATTCCGGACAAGCTGCTCGGGGTTCTGGCTATGTTTGGCTCGATCGGTGTGCTGCTGTTCCTGCCGTGGCTCGATACGTCGAAGGTGAAGTCCCTGCGCTACCGGCCGGTTATGCGGGTCCTGTTCTTCGTCTTCATCTTGGTCTGCCTCGCCCTGGGATGGGCTGGCGCCCAGACGCCGGACCGGGTCGTCTTTGCCGGAATCGATGTCACGGCTTTTTCGGGCATCCTGACCTTCCTCTATTTCGCCTATTTCCTCATCGCGATGCCCGTCGTGGGCTGGCTTGAGAAACCCCTGCCCCAGCCGGAAAGCATCAGCGCTGCCGTCCTCGGCAGTGGCTCCTCCATGCCGGACGGTGCGGCCGCGGCTCCTTCGAAGGAGATTTGACGTGAGCTTTATCGCACAGCGCCTTCGTCCGGCGGCCATCCTGGCCGCCACCCTCTCGGCCTTTGCACTCACCTCAGCGCCCGCAATTGCTGTTGGAGAGTACGAGCATCCGATCCATCCAGAGAAGGGCTGGCCGTTCGAAGGCCCGCTCGGCCGCTTCGACAAGGCCTCTCTGCAACGTGGCTTCCAGGTCTATACCCAGGTCTGCTCCACCTGCCACGGCATGCGCCTGCTGAGCTACCGCAATCTCAGCGATGATGGCGGTCCCGGTTTCACCGAGGACGAAGTGAAGGTCATTGCTGCTGAGTATCAGGTGCCCGCCGGCCCGGACGAATACGGCAATGAAGTTGACGAATATGGCCAGCCACTGACCCGCCCGGCCCGTCCGGACGACACCTTCAAGGCGCCCTATTCTAACGAAGTGGCGGCCCGGGCGGCCAATGGTGGTGCTCTGCCGCCGGATTTGTCCGTGATCACCAAGGCGCGCCATTACGGCCCGGACTACATCTACTCGCTGCTCCAGGGTTACAAGGAGCCGCCCGAAGGCTACGAACTTCGTGCCGGCGCCTATTACAACATCTACTTCCCGGGCAAGCAGTACGCCATGCCCCAGCCGCTCTATGACGATCTGATCGAATACACGGACGGCACGCCGGCCACGATCGAGCAGATGTCATATGACGTGACCCAGTTTCTCCACTGGGCCGCCGAGCCGAAAATGGAAGAGCGCAAGAAGCTTGGCCTGATGGTCATGATCTATCTGGGCATCTTCGCGATATTGCTCTACTTCAGCTATCGCCGCGTGTGGCGCGACGTCGATCACTAACCACCGCCGACGGAGCGTTATTTTTACGTCAGGAAGAGGCCGGCCCTTGAGGTCGGCCTTTTCTTTTTGGCGGGTCCAGCATCTACTCCGCAGCGGGGATCATGGGATCATCGCTACGGCTGAGAAGGAGATTATGCGGCATGCTGGACCTCGCAGTGAAAGCGGGCCTTGGCGCCCTTTTGCTGTCCATGCTGGCCCTTGGCGAGCCCTCTGTCGCACGGGGGAATACCGTGATCTGGCCCACCCTGAATGGCGGCCCGCCTGAAATCATTGCCCATCGGGGCGCAAGCGGTCTGAGGCCTGAACACACCCTTGAGGCCTATGATCTGGCCATCGATCAGGGGGCAGACTGGATTGAACCGGACCTTGTCGTCACACGCGACGGGATCCTCGTTTGCCGCCATGACCGGTATCTTTCGACCACCACGGATGTGAGCGAGCGCCCTGAATTCGCAAACCGCCGGGCGACCAAGACCGTGAACGGCGTCGCCCGGACCGATTGGTGGGCGGAGGATTTCAGCCTGGTGGAACTGAAGAGCCTGCGCGCACGCCAGCCCTTCACGGGCCGCTCCAAAGCCTATGACGACCGGTTGACCATCCCCACATTTGAAGAAGTCATCGCCCTCGCCAAACGCCGCTCCACGCCCGCCCGCACCATTGGCATCATTCCTGAGACCAAACAGCCCGGCGCACTGACAGCCCTCGGGTTTGATATCGCCGACAAGCTCATCCGGACGCTCAGCCGCGCCGGCTGGACCGATGAGAGCGCCCCGGTGATCGTCCAGTCCTTCGAACCGACCATCCTTCAGACCCTGATGCTGCGCCTCCCGGTGCGCCGCGCCCAACTGGTCTTCGCCATCGGCGCCGGATCAGGGGCTCCGCGCAGCAATATCCCGCTCGAAGATCTCTTCAGCTACGCCACCGCCGTTGGGGCCCAGAAACTGCTGACCGTCGACCGCAACGGCAAGCCCACGGATTTCGTGGCCAGCGCCCATGCCCTGGGTCTGCCTGTCTTCACCTGGACCTATCGGGATGACGATCGCCCGGCGGACGGCGCGGACCCGCGAATGGAGTTGGAGCGGGCCTTCCGGCTGGGCGTTGACGGTGTGTTCACCGATTTCCCCGCCACTGCTGTGGATGTCCGCCGCCGGCTCGCCACCCGCCCCTAGTGTCGTGCATCAGACAGCTTGAACCCAGACAACCTGAACCCAGACAGCTTGAACCCAGACAGCCTGAGCCAAAACAAGCCGAGATTGACTTTGCGGGCGCTCCTGACGTAACGGCTCGGCCAGGATAATGTCGCGGTTGATAGTCCAAATGCGTTACGCCTCATCCCCCAGCGGCGATCGAGGCGGCGCGGATTGTCCCTGTGCCAGCGGACGCCATAATGCCGCCACCCTAATTGCAAGGGTGGTGGATTGTGGCGCACCGTGGACTTCGCGCCGCGTGACGAAAGGATTTCAAGGCCCGATGCAAGTTGTGGAAGCCGCCCAGGATCAAACGGATATCGTCGCAGAAGTGACGCGGGCCGGCGAAGATCTCGACAATGCCCGATCCGCCGTTGCCGAGGTCATTTTCGGCCAGGATCGGGTCATTGAGGAAACGCTCGTGACCGTGCTGGCCGGCGGCCACGGGCTGCTCGTGGGTGTTCCCGGTCTTGCCAAGACGCGCCTGGTGGAAAGCCTCGCGACCGTTCTGGGCCTTGAGGAAAAGCGCATCCAGTTCACGCCAGACCTCATGCCCGGCGACATTCTTGGCTCCGAAGTGCTCGATGAGGGTGAGGACGGGCGACGGTCTTTCCGCTTCATCAAGGGCCCGGTGTTCTGCCAGCTCCTGATGGCCGATGAAATCAACCGCGCCAGCCCCAGGACCCAGGCCGCGCTGCTCCAGGCCATGCAGGAACACCACGTGACCATCGCCGGGGAGCGCCATGACCTGCCCCGGCCCTTTCACGTTCTCGCGACCCAGAACCCGCTTGAGCAGGAAGGCACCTATCCCCTGCCCGAGGCCCAGCTCGACCGTTTCCTGATGCAAATCGATGTGGGCTATCCGGATCTCGAGGCCGAGCGGCGCATGCTGATCGCCACCACGGGCGCCGATATCCCGGCCCTCAAGACTGTGCTGAACCCGGAGCGGCTTCGGGACTATCAGGACCTTGTGCGGCGCATTCCGGTCGGCGAGACGGTGATGAACGGCATACTGAACCTGGTGCGCAATGCGCGTCCGGGCCAAAGCGATCTTGCCGACATGTCCGATTATGTGGCCTGGGGCCCAGGCCCGCGGGCCTCGCAGGCGCTCATGCTCGCCGTGCGGGCCCGCGCCCTCCTCCAGGGCCGTTTTGCACCCTCGCTTGATGATGTGGAAGCGCTGGCCCTGCCGATCCTCCAGCACCGGATGGCGCTGACCTTCGCGGCCCGGGCAGACGGGCGGTCCATTCGCGAGGTGGTCGACACCTTGCTCAACACGATCCGCTAGGGGAACACCATGGCACGGCCGCCGCAGGGTCTTTATGGGCCGCCGGGCGTGTCGGACCCGGACGGTCCCGGCCGCGCCTTGCGGCTGCGCGAGACGGCCGAAGGCCTGTCGCGGGCCCTGCCTCCCCTGCTGGTCGCGGCTGAACATCTTGCCTTGACCATGGCTCCTGGGGTCCATGGCCGCCGGCGGGCCGGCCCCGGGGAGGCGTTCTGGCAATTTCGCCGCTTTGGAGAAGGGGACAGCGCAGCCTCGATCGATTGGCGTCAATCCGCCCGCTCCAGCCATCTTTATGTGCGGGAGAATGAGTGGGAAGCGGCCCATACGGTTTATTTCTGGACAGACGGTTCCCCATCCATGGACTATGCGAGCCGGGATGATCTGGAGACCAAGCATCACCGATCGGCCGTCATTACGCTTGCCCTCGCCCAACTCCTCGTGCGCGCCGGGGAGCGCATCGCACTTCTCGATGGACGCTCCAAGCCAGGCTCCGGAGAAACCGCGGTGCGCCAGCTTGCCGAGCGCATGACTCTGATGCCGGCCCTGCCCTTGGGTGAGATTCCGAGTCCGCCGCGTTTGCCGAAGGGCAGCCGGATTGTCCTGATCAGCGACTTCCTGATGGATCTCGACATCCTGGCCCAGCGCCTGCGGGATTTCGGCGGTCGCGGCGGCCACGGGCATCTCCTTCACGTCATGGACCCGGCCGAGCAGGCTCTGCCCTTCACGGGACGGACGGAATTCGAGGACATGGAGGATTTCGGTAAACTGACGGTGGGCCGCACCGAAGCCATCCGCGATGACTATGGTGCCAAAGTGCAGGAGCACCGGGAGGCCCTGGCCGCCCTCGCGTCCCGTTGGGGCTGGACCGTGACAGCCCACCGCACCGACAGCCCGGCCCGCGACGGCCTGGGCGCCCTTTATACTCTGGTCGCTGGCGCCCTGCGCGCTGGGGTCCAATGATCCGTGTCCTGTGCGGCGCGCTGGTTTGGAGACACATTTAGCCCATGCTGACCCTCGGCGCCCTGAGCTTTACCGCGCCTGCCGTTCTTCTGGGCCTTGGCGCCCTGCCCGTCCTGTGGTGGCTGCTCCGGGTCTCCCCGCCAGCCCCGCGCCGCGTGCGCTTTCCGGCCTTGCGCCTCCTGCTGGGCGTCACCACGCAGGAGGAAACGCCCGCCCGCATGCCCCTGTGGCTGCTGCTGCTGCGCCTTGCAGCCGCTGCACTGGTGCTGGTGGCGCTCGCAGGTCCGCTCTGGCAGGCCCGCCCTGTCGGCACCGCCATGGATGGTCCCGTGGTGATTGTCGTCGATACCGGCTGGGCGGCCGCCCCGGGTTGGGACAAGCGCCGGGCCGTGATTGATGATCTTCTGGCCGAAGCGACCCGCCAGCGCCGGGATGTGATCCTTGTGCCAACCACTGCGCCCCATCCGGATCTCCTCAGCCCCTTGCGTCCTGAAGCTGCCCGCCGGGCCGCGGAGCGCCTCGCGCCACAGCCTTTCGCGCCGGACCGGGCCGGTCTGATCGCGCCCCTTGAGGCCCTGGCGGTGCGCCTTGGTGAAACGGGCAGCCGGCCGCGCGTCCATTGGCTGTCCGACGGCTATGATTATGCGCGAGCGGATGATTTTGCCGCTGCTCTGGCGGCCATCGGTCCCCTGACAGTTCTGATGGAACCGGCGGGCCTTCGCCCCCTCGCGCTCCAGGCGCCGGCCGTGTCGGGCACGACCATGACCATCAAGGTCATCCGGGGGGCGGGGACAGGAGGCGAAGTCCGGCAAGGCAACGTGGCCCTGCTGGGCCGTGATGGACGCAGGCTCGCCTCTGCACCCTTCCGCCTTGGGACAGCTGACCAGGAAACCACGGCCGAACTGACCCTGCCCATCGATATCCGCAACCGGGCCGGCCGGTTCGAATTGACTGACGCCTCGGCGGGCCCATCGGCTGCGGGCGTGTATCTGCTCGATGGCCGCTGGCGGCGACGGCCCGTCGGCCTTGTCTCCGGATCGGGGGCAGACGGCACCCGTCCGCTTCTGTCGGACCTTTACTATCTGCGCAGGGCCCTTTCGCCCTACACCGATCTTCGCGAGGGCAACCCGGAGCATCTGCTCGATGGCGGCCTGGCGGTTTTGATCCTGTCCGATGTGGGCCGGATCGTCGGACCTGCCCAGCAGCGTGTCAGCGACTGGGTAGAAGATGGCGGTGTCCTGATCCGCTTTGCCGGCCCTCGCGTTGCCGCCGGCGGGGATGACCTGATCCCGGTTCCCTTGCGTCGGGGTGGCCGGGCCTTGGGCGGCGCCCTATCCTGGGACACGCCGCAGAGCCTTGCCCCCTTCGGCGACAAGGGTCCCTTTGCCGGCCTTGAGGTGCGCGATGAAATCCTGGTGGAGCGTCAGGTGCTCGCGGAACCCACGCCGGACCTTGATGCGCGCACCTGGGCAAGGCTCGCCGATGGCACCCCGCTTGTGACCGCGGACCGGCGCGGACGGGGGTGGGTGGTCCTCATCCATGTGACCGCAAACCAGGACTGGTCGAGCCTGCCCCTCTCCGGCCTTTACGTGGATATGCTCCGGCGCCTGATTGACCTGGCGGCCGGCATGCCGGGGGCCCGCGAAACGGCCTCGGCCACCGCCCCCCGGCCGCCGGTGCGCGTGCTTGACGGCTTCGGGGCCCTCACGGCGCCCTCCGCAGAGGTCTATCCACTGGAGCCGCGCCAGATCGGCGAGGAACCCGGTTATCGCAGTCCGCCGGGACTATACGGTCAGGAAGGCGCAGAGCTGGCCTATAACCTGGCCCCGGCCCCCCTTTCCTTCCGCGCGCTTGGTCCTCTGGGCCCCGACATTCGGCGCACACCTTATGTCAGCCGGCCGGCCCTCGATCTGCGCGCCCCCCTGTTTATGCTCGTGGTGCTCCTGATCCTGATTGATGGCGCCGCGACCCTGCGCCTGACCGGTGAGGCCGGGCGGATCAGCCGACTGACGGGTGGTGCGGCTGTGCTGGCCCTTGCCTTTGTGGTCTTGGCGTCAGGGAGCAAAGCGCAAGCGGAGAGTGCCGAGGACGCCAAAGCCTCCGCCCTCGCCCGGACCAGTCATCTTGCTTATGTAATCACTGGCGATGGCGCATCCGATGCCCTGGCCCGGTCCGGCCTGGAGGTCTTGAGCCAGGTCCTCGCGGCCCGCACGGCCTATGAGCCCGGGCGACCGGTGGGGGTGCGCCTGGGACAAGATCCGCTCGTCTTCCATCCCCTGCTCTATTGGCGCCTGACAGCGTCCCAGCCGCCTTTGAGCGTTGAGGCCCTCGCGGCGCTTGATGACTTCATGAAGAATGGTGGCACGGTGGTGATCGACACGGCCGATCAGGCCGATGGCATCACGGATGCCGATGCGGCCGGCATGACCACGGCGAGAAGCCGGATGCGTGAGGTGCTGAACACCCTGGACCTGCCCCCCCTTGATCCGGTGCCGGACCAGCACGTGCTGCGCAAGGCTTTTTATCTGCTCAAGGAATTTCCAGGCCGCTATGCGGGCGGTACGGTTTGGGTGGCCGCCGGCGGCACCGGTGATGCGGCAAGCCCCCTTGCAGGCGCCCCCGGACGCCATGATGGCGTGACCCCGATCGTGATCGGCGCCAATGATTGGGCGGGCGCCTGGGCCCGTGACCGGTCCGGCACACCCGTGACGGCCGTCGTGCCCGGCGGAGAACGCCAGCGGGAAATGGCCTATCGCTTCGGTATCAATCTTGTGATGCACACCCTCAGCGGCAATTACAAAGCCGATCAGGTCCATGTGCCTGCGATCCTGGAGCGCCTGAGCCAATGACCTGGGACATTCATTTCGCCCCCTTTGTCGGTCCGGCCTGGGTGATCGGGCTCGCCGTGCTGGCGGTTTCGGCCCTGACCATTGCCCTCATCCTGCGCATGCGGGGCCTTGGCATTCGCGCCGGCTTCCTGCTGGCCCTCGCCCTCACCATGGCCAATCCAACCTTGCGCCAGGAGGAGCGGGAGCCGATCCCGGATATTGTCGCTGTCCTTGCCGATGAAAGCCGCAGCCAGACCATTGGGGAACGGATGGCCGTGACAGACCTCGCCCTCGCCGATCTGGAAGCCCGGCTCGCCAAGGATGATAGTCTGGAAGTGCGGGTCTCCCGTTTTGGGGGTACGGAGGATGCGACCCATCTTTTCGCGGCGCTGGGCCGGGCAGGAGCGGACATCCCGCCGGACCGGCTGGCCGGCGCGATTGTCATCACCGATGGCCAGATCCACGATGTGCCGCCCCAGGGACGGGTCCAGGGCTTTGATGCACCAATCCATACCCTGATCACCGGCAGCAAGGACGAGGGCGACCGCAAGCTGACGATCATCCAGGCCCCGGCCTTCGGCATTGTGGGCAAGACGGTGACGGTCCGCTTCCAGATCGATGATATGGGCGGCGCGCGTGCCAGCGGGGCCACACAGGCCGATGTCACCCTGCGGCTTGGCGGCACACGGGAGGTCACAAGGGCCCTCTCCGTGGGGGTTCCGGTGGAACTCGGGATCCCCATGGAGCGCCCGGGCGCCAATATTCTGGAACTGGAGGTCGCGCCGGCGGACGCAGAACTCACCCTGCTGAACAATCGCGTGGCCCTGTCCATCAACGGGGTGCGCGACCGGCTCAAGGTGCTGCTTGTCTCCGGCGAGCCCCATCCAGGCCAGCGCACCTGGCGCAACCTCCTCAAGTCCGACCCGGCCGTGGATCTTGTGCATTTCACGATCCTGCGCCCACCCGACAAGCAGGATTTCACCCGGCCCGAGGAACTGGCGCTGATCGAGTTCCCGACGGATGATCTGTTCGACAAGAAGCTTGACGACTTCGACCTGGTTATTTTCGACCGGTTCAAGCGGCGCGGTGTTCTGCACCCGGCCTATCTGAGCAATGTGGCCCGCTTTGTGGAACAGGGCGGCGCCCTGCTCACGGCGGCGGGTCCGGCCTATGCGACGGCAACCAGCCTCCACAAGACGCCTCTCGCGGCCGTGTTGCCGGCCCCGCCCACGGGCACCGTGATCGAACAGGGTTACAAGCCCCAGGTGACAGATGCGGGCCGGCGCCATCCTGTAACCGCTGGTTTGCCTGGCGCGGGTGCCACGGCTGAGGATGAACCAGACTGGGGCCGCTGGTTCCGCCTCATCGAAGCCCAACCCCAGCGCGGCACGGTCACTCTGTCCGGACCCGATGGCCGTCCGGTGCTGGTGCTCGACCGTTCCGGCCAGGGCCGCGTGGCACAACTCCTCTCAGATCATGCTTGGCTATGGGCCCGGGGGTTCGAGACCGGCGGCCCGCAGCAGGAGCTGCTGCGCCGGCTCGCCCATTGGCTCATGAAGGAACCGGAGCTGGAGGAAGAAGTCCTCACGGCCCGGAGCATCGGCGAAACACTGGATATCCGCCGGCGGACCATGGCCGACAGCTCCGAACCCGTGACGGTGACAAGCCCGTCGGGCGCCGAGACCACGGTGGAACTGGAGGAAATCCGTCCCGGCCTGTGGGGCGCCAGTTTGGAGACAGAAGAGATCGGGCTTTTCCGCATGACCAGCGGCGATCTGACCGCCGTTGTTGCCGTCGGTCCGCTCAACAGCCTGGAATTCGAGGACGTGCGGGCCTCTACCGAGCCCATGGCGCCGGTTTCGAAAACGACCGCAGGCGGACAATACTGGATCGCCGATGGGGGTCCCGGTGCGCTCGCGCTGCCGGCGGTCCGCCGTGTCCGTCCGGGGCGGGAGTCGGCGGGGCGCCAATGGCTGGGGCTGAAAGACAATGGCCGCTACGAGGTCCGTGCCAGCCGGGAAATCTCCGTTTTCCCCCCTTGGGCTCTCGCCGCGCTGCTTCTGGGCCTCCTTATCGCAGGCTGGCGCTGGGAATCCCGGTAACACGCGACACCGCAAGCGATAGAGGCCAGACACCCGCCATGTGCCAAACGCCCCTGCACCCCTGCGCCGCCACCGTGAAGCGGCTGGGGCGCTGTGGGCAAAAGAAACCGGAGCCGGATCGGCCTCAACGAAAGTGGCATGAGAGCGTTTTTTAGCAAAAGTGTGTGCGGTTTTGCGG
>CAYUYV010000153.1:0-10248 GCA_964449455.1 uncultured Alphaproteobacteria bacterium
CATCTGCCCAGGCATCTGCCCAGGCATCTGCCCAGGCATCTGCCGAGTCCCAGGCCAGTGACGAGGCCAAAGCGGCATCCGACAATGGCGCCGACCCACAAAGCGCATCCCGGCGTCGCGGTCCGGCCCCCGTTCTGATGCACCCGGCCAATGCGGCCCTGCTCCAATACTGGCATCTGACCCGGGGCGATGGGCCGATCCCCGCCTGGGCCCATATCGACCTCATGGAGCTGACGGCCTATCTCGGCAATATGCTGCTGCTCGAATGGACCAAATGGGACCAGCTCTATTGCCGCTTTGCCGGGCCGCAGATCGTTTCCTGGATGGGCCGTGACCCGACCAATGTGAATCTGAAGGCCCTGGGCGGCCTCGCCCATTGCAAGGCGCTCATCCCCGCCCTGTGTGCGGAATCCCTCGTTTTGTTGAAAGTCGCTTATGAAACGACGGACGGCCAGCCGGTCTATCTTGAAGATCTGTGCATGCCCGTGCGCTCCCCCGGTCGTCCGGTGAGCCATATCATTATCGGGTCGCAGATTCTGGAAGGCACCCTCGAAGGCGGCGCAGCAGATGTGACCATCCGTCCCGAGAGCTTCCGCCTGATGAGCCGGATCCGGCTGCCCCTCGATCGTATTGACCGTGGCACGCCCCTGGTCTACGCCCTTAATGCTGGGCGGGGCGCTGATCCAACATCACGCTGAAAGCGTGGCTGATGGCGCTGCGTCATCGGCCAGATGGCGGGCGCCATCCCGGGTCTCACACAGTCGAAGAGCGGCAGCTTCAATCCGTTCCATGAAGGCCTTGCGCGCTTGTCCATCCGAGGGCCAGGGACCAAAACGGGATCCCAGCCGCTCCCGCGCCGCCGGGTTGCCAAGAAGCCATGGCCAATCATCGGAGCGCGCAGGCCGGACCAGCCGACCCTGGCTGGCGGACAGACCAAGCCGGCGCAGTTCATCGGCACCCAGACTGCGCCAGCCGTCAAAGACCATGCGCCAGGGCCGGGTGGTCTTGCCCTTGGAGCAATTGCTCGGCACGTCAACCGTGCTGTCAATTTTCTGAACCCTGACGGTCCAGAACTGCTCCGCCTGCCAATCGAACAGGATGGGGCGATGGATGGCCGACCCGCCGTCGTCCTCGTCATGGGCGGGCAAAGGACCGGCATAGACAACCCGCCCCATCTCGGCGCCGTGGAGCCGCTGGCGCAGCGCCACTTCGGCGGCCTGCACTGGCGGTGCCAGGAATGAGGCGCCGCGAAAGTGGTCAAGGGGAATGCGCCGCTCCCGGATGGCTTCGGCAAACGCCTCGGCCCGGTCCTCCAAGACAAAACCGAAGAACTGTCCGGAGACGGGCAGCACCACATTGCCGGCAAACCGGTCTCCGCCCGTATGCGTGCACTCCCAAACATCGGGCAAAAGCGCATCAAGGGCGCAATAGGCCGGCCCGCCGAATTTGGCACAGCACATGTCCTTTTTGCCATTGGTACACACAAGCACGGGGAACGCCCCAGCCTCGGCAGAGGGATCGGCGGCGAGAGCCAGCGTCTCAGCCACAAGATCAAGATCGGCCAGGGCATCGAGATGCGGCAGCGTGAACCGGCGCAAGCGGCCTCCTGCCGGCGCAGGGATCACCAGATAGACCGTCCGCTCGTCGCGCAGGCGCGATGCCGCGGTCTTGATAAAAAGCACCCGGGGAACGGGACAATGGTCCTTGAAGGCTTCGACCCGCGCCCTCGCCGCATCGCTGAGCGCACTCGCCACCATATCCTTGGGACCACTCCAGGCATGGGGATCCTCGATCAGAAGATAGGCCTGCACCAGCGACGCCTTGCCAAGGAGGCTCTCATCCGACTGGCGGGCAAAGGAGGCACAAAAGCGCATGGCCTCCTTGTCCGTCGCGGGATCTTGAGCATCGGGGCTATGGGTCATGGTCGAGCGTTCCCGTTACACAGGTTCTGAGGGCGTTTGCGCCTGTCCACCTTGAGCAAGTCCACCTTGAGCAAGTCCACCTTGACAATAGGTCATGGTTCCCGCTGGAACAGCGGGCATGGCGGCGCATGCGCCTGATCCCTACACAAATGCGAATGAATAGCAAATAGGAAACCAGAGCGGGGGATCAATCAGCGCCGGATCCGGGGGCGGTCTCAACCGCCAGGATAGCCTCCCGCACCAAGCGATGGAGGAGATCGGCGATCTGGTCGCGGCCGATGGCTGCTGGAAGCAGGGCTTGCACATCGTCCAATGTCAGCCGCCGGCGGTGAGAGAATGTTTCGATGACCGGCTGGACCACGGCGGCGAGCTTCAGCCGTTTGGCCATCACATGGACGGTGATGCCGGCATTGGTTCGCTCAATCAGGGGATTGAAAACCGGGCGCCATCGGAAAACCACCTCGGAATAGTCGGGCGTGTCCTCAAGTGCGCCCCAGGGGAGGCTCACCTGAGGCTGCGGCGCGTCGAGGGCCTGTTGGCGGGCGACGACCGCGGACACCGTCTGACCGGAGAGGCAACGGTCGATGGTCTCGCGCAATTCGCCCAGGAATATCGCCTGTTCCGCCTCGGACCCATTGATCGGCACGTCCCGACGCAAAATGGCATGGTCCCGCAATCCCTCACTGAGCAGGAACCGGACAAGGTCGGCCCCGGTGAGGGGCGTCGTGCCGAGGGTTAGGTGAACGCTGGGCTGGTCCAGGGCGAGCACATCATGCCAGTAGCCCCGCGGAACCACGAGCAGGTCACCAGCCTCGATCACCTGATCAAAGATGGGAGGTCCTTCGGGTTTGGGCGGCACCACAAAGTCCCGTTTCAGGGGCGCCTCCCGGGTCGGCCGCCAGACCTTCCAGTGTTTGGGCCCATCGAACTGGGCAATCACCACATCATGGGGATCCCAATGGAGTCCGAACCCGGGATGATGGCCCAGGGCACCATAGAAATTGGCACGGAACCGCACGCCGTGCCGCTGCGCCAGGGCGTCGGTCAGGTCACGGATGACAGGATGGGCCGCCTCGACGGAGTCAATGATCAGTGTGGCGCCCTTGGCCATCAACTCATGGACCGCCTGGGACTGAATGATCTCGGCCAAGCTAAGCCGCCGGGTCACCGTCTGTTGGTGGATGGCACCAAGCTCGGCAACGGAAAGGTCTTGATGGGCCAGTCTCAGACGGGGCTTGTGAAATTGATATAAAGAAGTCAGGTCGTTGACGTCTTGCCAGCCGAAGGCGTCACGAAGGGGTCCAAGACCACCGGGAATATAGGCGAAGTCTTGGGCGGAAAGAGCGCTGAAGAGACGATCAGCGCTCCCCTCCGCCAGTTTGTCTAGGACGGAGACGTCCATGACGGAGTCCGTCTGGCGTCAGTCGTTGCTGTCGCCGCCGTCGCCTTCGTCGTCCGCTTCAGCGGCCTGATCAGCGTCTTCGACGCCCTGAACCAGATCGTCCTGGTCTTCGGCGGTCGCGTTCTCGGAACCGTTCACATCGCTCATGGTCATCTCCAAACGGAAATTCAGGAAGTGTCGGCCGCCCCGCTAAACCAGTGGAAAGCGCGTGTCAGGCCGACGCGCACAGCGTTACGACATAAGACGAGCGCAGGCAAGCCCATGAATCCGACAGACGAGTCAGGGTGAAATCAGCCAGACAGAGAACTGAAGCGGAGCATAAGAAAGACTTGACGCGAGGATTTCCGCCGATTTCTGGACTTTGACATAATCGGAACACGGGAAAGCGCTTCAAGCGCACATTAAAACCCAGGCTTGAGTGACCATTCTTTAAGGCAGCGACCTGGTCATCTGAATGGCCTTCCCATGGCGCAGACAAAATTGATCCGCCTACGAAAAATCAATAGCCGTCCCTTTAAGCTCCCAATCCCCATAGCGGACGGGGTCTGGACCATCGCGTCCGTCAATTTCCTTCTGGTCCTTCTTGTCTTTCTTTTTCTTGACTTCGGCTTGGCGACGTTCTTCGGCCTCTTGCAAGGCTCTGATTGCGGCTGGCGTGAGGACCTTGCCGGGGGCGGCACCAGGGACTTCTGGCGTCTGTGCCTCGGATGGGACTGGTGTCTCGGAACTCTGCGTCATCGTGCACCTTCCTTGATAGCCGAGGGGGTCAGGCAAACGGGATTACCCCAGAAATGGCGCAGGGCCCAGAGGTGTCCATGGCTGACAGGGTCGCGGGAGCCTGTTAAGCACATGCCATGAAGGGCGCACAGGAAACGGTTTTGGACATCAACCGGACGTGGTGGGACCAGTTGGTGCCGCTGCACTTGGCGTCGCCGTTTTATGACTTAGCCGATTTGCGGGCCGGGGAAGGACGGCTTGGCCCGATCGAGGATCGCGAACTTGGTCCCGTTACCGGCCTCTCGGTGCTGCATCTGCAATGTCATTTCGGACGCGATAGTTTGATCCTCGCGCAAAACGGGGCCCATGTCACCGGCCTCGACTTTTCCGAGCCGGCCATCGCCGCAGCGGGCCGGCTCGCCCAAGAACTGGGCCTTGAAGAGCGGACGCGATTTCTCCAAACCAGCATCGATGACGCCCTGGCCACCTTGGATCAGCACGGCCTGTGCGGGACTTTTGACCGGATTTTCGTGACCTGGGGCGCCCTCATGTGGCTCGCCGATATCCGAATCTGGGCCCGCACCGTGGCAGGCGCCCTCAAACCTGGCGGGGCGCTTTACCTCGCGGAGGCCCATCCGAGTGCCATGGTGTTCGACGATGAGGTCGCCGGACCGAACGGTTTTCCCGGTCCTCTCGTGCCCTATTTTGAAACCGGGCCGCACATGTTGGACAGCAGCCAAGACTATGCAAATCCGCAGACGGTCCTGGACTGGACAAAGACTGCCCATTTCCAACATGGCTTAGGGGACATTCTTGGCGCACTCAGCGAAGCGGGCCTGACCCTT
Source organism: uncultured Alphaproteobacteria bacterium (assembly GCA_964449455.1). Classification (GTDB taxonomy): domain Bacteria; phylum Pseudomonadota; class Alphaproteobacteria; order JAJFIK01; family JAJFIK01; genus CAYUYV01. The sequence continues at coordinate 4,887 of CAYUYV010000153.1, forward strand.
CGTTGGTTCCACGAACACGACAGTGTGCCCTGGGCGATGTTCGGGCTGTTGGTTGATGGCGGCGATGGCCTGTTTCGCTGGCCTGACCGCGCCTGGCTGCCCCTGTCTTTTTCCCTTTGGGCGGAGCGCACCGCACCATGACCTCGACCGCATCAGAAGCCGCCCATGACAAGATCGGGCCGACCCCTCCCCTGGCGACCGGATCGCCGGGCACTGAGCCGATTGCCAGTGCCAATGGCAAAGCGGTCCCCGAGGCTGGCCAACTGGCACTGAATGGCTCGGCCGGCGCATCTACGGGACGGTCTGGCCCTGGAAATGCCGGTCAGGTCACTGATCGGGCCCGCGCCGCGGCGCTCCATTGCCTGGGTCAGGTGCTGCGCAAGCGCCGGGCCTTCGACGACGTCCTCGCCCAGGAAACCGCCCAAGGGGTGCTTGCGGGACTTGATGGACGGGACAGGGCCTTCACCCGGGCCGTGACCGCAACCGCCTTGCGCCGTCTGGGCCAGATCGATGCCGTTCTTGAGACCTTTCTGGACCATCCGCTGCCGAAGGAAGCCGGGAGCGTCCAGGATGTGCTGCGGATCGGCACGACGCAGATCCTGTTCATGGATGTACCCGACCACGCCGCCGTCGATGAGGCCGTCTCCCTGACCTCCATCGACCGGTTCAAGGGCCTCGTGAACGCCGTTTTGCGGCGCGTGGCGAATGAAGGGCCGGCCCTTGTTGCCAACCAGGATCCGGCGCGCCTCAACACCCCCGACTGGCTGTGGGAAAGCTGGCAGACCACCTATGGGTTGTCGGCGGTCCAGGCCATCGCCGAGCAGCACCTTCTGGAACCGCCCCTCGATCTTTGGGTGCCGCGCAATCGGGATGCGTGGACGCGCCGGCTTGATGCCCAGGAACTGCTGACGGGCACCTTGCGCCGGCCGCTGGCGGATGTGCGCTATCTGATGGGCTTCACCCATGGTGCCTGGTGGGTCCAGGACGCAGCGGCCTCCCTTCCCGCGCGCCTTTTCGGCGACGTTCATGGGCGCACGGTGGTCGATTTGTGTGCCGCGCCCGGTGGGAAAACGATGCAACTTGCCGCGATGGGCGCCCAGGTGGTCGCAATCGACCGGTCTGCCAACCGCATGCGCCGGGTGCGCGAGAATCTCGACCGGGTGGGTCTTTCGGCGCGGCTGATGGAAATGGATGCATTGACCTGGGTGCCCGAAAAGCCAGCTGAAATGATCCTGCTCGATGCGCCCTGCTCTGCGACGGGCACAATCCGGCGGCACCCGGACATTCCCCATCTTAAGGGCCCGGATGATCTCGAAAAACTGACCGCCCTTCAGGACAAGCTTTTGGGACATGCCCTCGATCATCTGGCGCCAGGCGGCTTTCTTGTGTTCTGCACCTGTTCGTTGCAGCCGGAGGAGGGTCCCGAGCGGATCGCGGCCGTATGCGAGGCGCGCGCCGATGTGGAACGCATGCCGATCAATCCGGACGAAATCGATGGTTTCGAGGAAGCCGTCACGCGGGACGGCGATATTCGCACGCTGCCCTGCATCTGGCCGGAATTTGGGGGCATGGACGGCTTCTACGCGGCGCGGCTGCGCAAAAAAGCCTAACCGGCTTCATTTTTCTTGAGTAGACCCGCCATAAACGCCTTCATCTGGACCGAATCGGGAGCGCTACTCCCGGTGTCCGAAAAACACGGTGCGGAGCGGTAAGGCGGGCGGGCAATCGGTCATGGCTTTGCCGTTTCCCTGCGACATCCCACATGAAGGCGGTTGTGTTTCACCCCTTGGCGGAGATTTTCACCATGACACTGCGTTTCCTGGCCCGGCCCGTAGCTTCTCTCCAGCCGGCCGCTCTTGTTCTTGCTGGCGCCCTCGCCCTGACCGCCTGCGCGCCGGCCCCCGGCGGCAACACGGTGGGCCGCAGCAGCCTTGGCACGCCGAGCCGCGTCGCTTATGGCGAGGTGATTGACGTGCGGGCTGTGAATATTGAGGGTCAGCAATCCGGTAGGGGTGCCCTGGCGGGTGCGGCCGTCGGCGCGGCCACCGGCGTCGGCATTGCGGGCGGCACGACGGAGAGCATCGTTGGCGGTGTCGCGGGCGCAGCCATTGGCGGCCTTGCGGGCAATGCCATCGAACGCCGCGCCACCACGAAAGCGGCATTTGAATACACGATCCGGGATTCAAGCGGCGGCACCTTCAACATTGTCCAGGGCGGCGAGGCAGCCATCCCCGTGGGCACGCAGGTCCAGATCATTTATGGCGAACGCGTACGGATCGTTCCCGATGGGCGCGGCTTTTCCGGCACCGCGCGACCTTATTGAAGCGCCTGATTGGCAGTCATGTTTACAGTGGATGTATCCCCCGGGAGCCCTGGCTTGCTCCCGGGACGAACACAGTGTTAGCTACCGGCCATGGTTGATTCCGTCCGTATTGCTCCCTCCATCCTGGCCGCTGACTTCGCCCGCCTGGGCGATGAAGTCGCAGCCGTGACCGAGGCGGGCGCTGACTACATTCATATCGATGTGATGGACGGGCATTTCGTTCCGAATCTGACCCTGGGCCCCGATTTCGTCAGGGCGCTGAAACCCTATTCAAAACGCCCCTTCGACGTCCATTTGATGATTTCCCCGGTCGATCCGTTCATTGACGCTTTTGCCGAGGCTGGCGCCGACATCATCACGATTCACCCCGAAGCCGGACCCCATTTGCACCGCACCGTGCAGCGGATCAAATCCCTTGGAGTAAAAGCCGGCGTCGCGTTGAACCCGGCCACGCCGATCGCAGCGATCGACTATCTCCTGGCGGATCTCGATCTGGTCCTGGTCATGAGCGTCAATCCCGGTTTCGGGGGGCAGAGTTTCATCGAAGCGCAACTGGCGAAAATCTCGCTTCTCCGGGAGCGCATTGACCGGATTGGCCGGCCCATCGAGCTTGAGGTGGATGGCGGCATCAATTTCGACACGGCGCCGAAGGCCATCGCCGCCGGCGCCCGGGTTCTCGTGGCCGGAACGGCCACGTTCAAGGGCGGACGGGCGGCGTATGCGGCCAATATCGAGCGGCTGCGCGGCGCCGCCTGAGGACGCCCAAACCCCGCAAGCACCCATGGCGCCCCATCGGACGCTGGCGGGTGCTGCCGGAGGACCTTCATGACGTTTTCAGCCTGGGCACAAGGGTGGACGGGCCTCGCCGGAACCAAACTGAGCGAGGCGGGCCGCACGCTTGTCGCCCGCTCCGCCCTGGCTGCGACCGATTTGACGGGCACCCACGGCATTCTGCCTGACCGGGTGCTCCATGCGCCGCTTGATCCGCGCCTGCCGGATCCCGAGCGCGCCGCTGGCCTTGTCCAAGGCCTCTATGCCTTTGAAAGTGGAACGGAGGCGCTGCCGGCAGGCACATCGCCCTGGCGGCGGGAGGGTCCAGGCCCTTTCTGGCGCCAGGACCTCTTCGGCTTCGACTGGATGCGCCATCTGGCGGCCCTTGAGCCGCGCCAGGCCACCGATCGGGCCCGCTGGCTGGTCAATACCTGGATCCATGACTGCGGCACCTGGCACCCGGTTGCCTGGCGGGCGGACATCCTGGCCATGCGCCTGACAGCATGGTTCACCCATCACCGCATGATCCTTGAAGCGGCCGATCTCATCTGGCGCTCCGCCTTTCTGCGCTCCTTGATCCGCCAAGCCAATCATCTGCACCAGAATGCGCTTCTGGCGCCAGCGGGCGAACCGCGTCTCCAGGCCGCGATCGGCCTTGCCCTGACCGGACTGTGCCTGCCCCATGGGGAAAAGCGTCTGAGCCGCGGCCTCGCCCTGATACTTGATGCCCTTCAGCACCAGATCCTGCCCGATGGCGGTCATGTGAGCCGCAATCCGGAAGTCCTCGCCCGGCTTTATCTGGCCCTCGCGCGCCTTGATCACACGCTTGCAGCGCGCCGCCGGGAGCGGCCCGAGGACCTGCAGCGTGCCCTGGACCGCATGGCTCCGATGCTCCGCTTTTTCTGCCATGGAGACGGGGTGCCGGCGGCATTTCACGGTGCGCACCGTCTGTCTGCGGAGGACATGACTGCCATTCTTGGCGGCGATGACACCGGCGGGCTGCCGATGCAACGGGCCACCCAATCGGGCTTTCACCGGATCGAGCGGGGCCGGGCCGTACTGATTGTCGACACGGGCTATCCGCCTGCGGTCGATCCGGTGGGATGCCACGCCGGATGCCTCTCCTTCGAGCTGAGCACCGATGCGGAGCGCATCATCGTGAATTGCGGTGCAAGCCGTGCCCAAGGAGAGACCTGGCGTCAGGCCCTGCGCGCCACGGCCGCACATTCCACAGTGACCGTTGCGGACACATCGAGCTGCCGTTTCATGGTGGCCGCGCCCCCGAAACGCCGCCGCGGAAAGGGTTCGGGAAAGCAAAGCACCGGGACCTTTCCATCCGGAGACGGACGGCTAATTTCCGGCCCCAAATCGGTCTCGGTCGAACGGGCGGACCAGGAAGAAGGCACCCTGATTGATGCCGCCCATGACGGATACAATGAGTCATTCGGTGTGATGCATCGCCGCCGGCTCTACATGGACGGGACGGGCACGGATATTCGCGGTGAGGACAGGCTGTCCCTGCGCCAAGGCAAGCGCGGCAACACAAGGGGGCGCCCCCTCGGCTTCGCCGCACGCTTTCATCTGCACCCAGATGTAATTCCGGAACTCACCGGCTCCGGCGATCGTGTCCAGCTCACCTTGCAGAACGGGCAGACCTGGCGCTTTCAGGCGGCCGGCGGCACTTTGGGACTTGAGGAAAGTGCCTATCTCGACGAGGCGGGGACGGTCTGCCAGTCCCGACAGATCGTCGTTCGGGGGGTCATTGGCGCGCGCGGCGCGGTTGTGAAATGGGCCGTGTCTGCTGCTGCGCCCATGGCGTCCCGCGCCGCCATACGCGCCCGTTTGCGCGATGAAGAGCGGCCCGAAGAGACAAGTCCTGTCGAAAAAGCCCCGACGGACGGGACTTTTGGCCGGCCATCCCACAGTGAGCCCGTCCACAGCTTTGCATCCGGCTTTGATGACGATGAAACCGTGCCCTGGGACGACGATGGCCCGCAGGACAGGTCGAGCCCCTTGCCCGGGGCCCCACGGCGGTTTTCCGACATCCAGCCACGCGCTAGTGTCGTAGATCAGGAGTCCGCATGAGACGTCCCGGCACGTCCGCCTGCGGACTTGTGATCCGAAAACGACACTAGAAACACCATATTGCTGGTGTGGCTCTTGGGTCAGGCATTCGCTACGGAGCCTGCCGATCATTCGGGCGAATTCCTGACCCGCCACACGAGCCCCGTCACACGAGCCCCGTCACACGAGCCCCGTCACACGAGC
>CAYUYV010000154.1:0-10078 GCA_964449455.1 uncultured Alphaproteobacteria bacterium
CGCAGACGGACGTGCCGGGACTTCTCATGCGGACTTCTGATCCACGACACTAGAGGCGTGCTTCAGGGCGTTTGCCTTTGCCGTTCTTGCCGGTGGCGTTCGATCAGCGCCCGCAATTCTTCCTGGCGCTCCTGAGTCAGGGGATAGAACCAGAGCAGGATGACGGCGATGAAGAAGAAGAAGGCGGGCGCCAGCGTGTAATTGAACTGCACCCAGAACAATGCTTGAGACGTGTTGTTGCCAATGCCGAGCGACGGATCATACCCCAGCATGCCCACAGCCATGAGAGCGCCGCCCGATCCCAGCGCATAGGATAGCTTGCGGAGCAATCCAGTCAGGGCAAAGAAGGTCCCGGCCCTGTTTTCCCGGGTGCGAACCTGATCCTCATCGATGACGTCAGCAACCATGGCCAAGGGAAGCATCAGAAGACCACCAAAACAAAACCCCTTAAGGAGGAACAGCATCACGAACGGGGTGACATCACCGAATTGGAGGAAGAAATTGGCGGTCGACACGCCAGCAACTCCCGTCAGACAGATGCCCAGCGCCTTGTGCTTCCCCAGCCTCTTGCCCAAGGCCAGCCATACGGGAATGCCGGATATTCCAACCACGAAATAGCCAAGATAAACCGCGCCCCGATTTTGCACCCCGATGACATCGCCCATGAAGAAAACCGAAAGGGCATTGCGGAATGCTTCGCCCCCATAGGCAATCAGCAGGATGACCATCACGATCACCATGGGCCTGTTTTCGGCGATCATGAGGAGCCCGCGTGCTAGAGGAATTGTGCTCCGCGGGGTTGCCGGAGGCTCGGCGACCCGGCTGACCACCAATGCGGCAGCCAGAGGCATGGCGATAACGACGACCATGCCCATCCAGAAGGCGATGAGACGCAGGCGGCCTTCCCCCGGATTGATGAAAAGCTCAACGACAGTGGGAACAGCGGCGGCCACGAACAGGCCGACCAGATAGTAGACCTCCCGCCACGCCGCCACACGCGAGCGTTCATTATAGTCGGGCGAAAGCTCTGCGCCCCAGGCGGTGTACGGAATATAAATCAGTGTCCAGCCAAGCCAGACCACACTGATCCATATAAACAGATAAATCGAGCTCATCTGACCATCGCCCCAGATATAGGACGGCCAGAACAGCATGGCGACGCCGAGAACCAGCACCGGCACACCGGCGACAATGAAGGGCTTGCGCCGGCCCCACCGGGTGCGGGCGTGATCGGACCAAATACCGACCAGAGGATCGGTAAACACATCCGTAAACCGACCAATCATGATCCAAAAGCCCACAACGGCGATCGACACACCGAGTTCGCTCGAATAATAGGCCGGAATCCAAATGGCGAGGGGGTAACCGAGCATGGAGATCGGCATGCCAATCGCGCCATGCGTGATGATCGTGCCGCGTGAGAGCACCGAGCGTTCCTCGGGGCGGCTTGCCGCCGTTGTCATTGTTGTCTCGCTCACCTTGTGACGCCTCCCTTATCGTCCACTTCTTTGTCGTTATTCTCGAATGGTCCTTTCCTGTTCGAACGAAAGGACGGATCCAAACCGAGCCGGGTCGCAACGCCAGGCACGAGCACAATGGCGCATGGGGTGCCCGCGCCCGGGGTGCTCGCGCCTGGCGCTGTTTCGCTGCGTTCTGGCGGGCAGCCGGGTCAACCGTCGTCCGTCGGCAGACTCGCGATGTAATCGCGGATAAGGGCGATGCCTTCGTGGTGGAGGGTGCCGCGGGCGAGTTCGGGCATGGCAACGCCAGGCTCAAGGCTCATCATCCGTTGCAGGAGGATTGAGCGCTCAGGCGCCCCGGGCTCGATGACGAAATGGCCGTCCGTTGCACCGCGGCCGGCCGCGACAGGCCGTTTGTAAAAGCCCCGGGCGTAAGGGGTGGTTTCGCCGTAGGTCAGCATCAGGCCGGAATTGCTGGCCGGACCTTCGGCCCGGTGGCAATGGGCACAGTTGATGTCGAGATAGGCGCGGGCCCGTTCGTCCAGCGTGCCATCTTCCGCAGTCTCCCAGACGGGCACCCGGGGGGCATCAGCAGGATCGGGTGCACCGGTCAACAGGCCGGCGGCGGTCCAATGGGCGAGCTGATTGTCCGGACCCGATCCATAGGCATAAGTGGAATTCAGGTTCCGGGCCTTGGGACCGATCAGGCTGATCTCACCATTGACGCTGTGACAGCCTTTGCACTGGTTCTTGTTCGGCACCCGATAATCGAGCTGCGTCGGCGCACCGTCATGGTTGATATAGGCAAGGTCAATCCGCTTGCCGATGACCTTGAGCCGGGCCTCGGACATGTCCTCGTCCCAGACATAAGGCCAGGCCGCCCATCCGTCGGCCTCACGCACCAGAAGCCGGGTCTCAAGCACCCGCAGATCCTTGTCCGGCGCGCGCAAATCGGCTGGAAAGGCAAAACTCTTTACAAAGATGGTGCCGACAGGGAAATCAAACACTTCCTCGCCATTATAAACCGCAGACCCACCCTCGGGCACATGAACGAACCGGAACTTCTCGGCATAGTCCGAGAACAGCGGCGTCGCCAAGGCGTAAGGCACAAGGCCGTCATTGGGGATCTGCTTGGCCGCATCCTTGAACAGATTGTAAGGCGATAAGGTCCGAGACGGCTTGCCTGCCACCAGATCATCAAGGGCAAGCGGGGCAGCCTGAACCACCCCGGCCACGAAGGCCGCCGCCAGACAAACCAGTCCAGCGGCGGCGGCGCGAATGAAGGCGCCAAGGATCACTGTGCGGCTCATTCCGCATCGAGACCTTCAAAGGTCACATCGACCGTGTCCGGAATGTCCCCGGTATGGGCCGAGATGTCCGTGGTGACTTTCGGGTTGGTGCGGTCCGTCTCCGTCGTGCCGAAGCCGAAATTCGCAAAGCTCATATTCCCGGCATTTTCACCAATGACCAGATTGACGTTCACCTCACGCATGGTGTCGCCGTCACGATAGGCGGTCACACCGTCCCACAGGATCGACGGCATCGGCCCTTCCACGGCTCCAGCGAGCGCCGCCAGGGTGCCAGACGGCCTGGTGCCGGCATCGCCAAGGGCGTTGCGATAGATATAGATGTCGCGCGGCACGGGGATGAAATCGTCATTGCTGGCTGTGGCCGCCTGCTGTTCAGCCGCGTCCTGGGCGGCGCTGTCTGCGCGGGAATAGGCCGAGACGAGAACATTGGTGCTGTGATTGCCGCCGATCACATTCTCGAACAGGTGCACATTCTTGTTGGCCATGATGATCACGCCCGTGCCCGCCGGAACACCGGCGACAATGTTGCCCTTGGGCGCGAAATTGGGCGTGTTGTTCGTGGTGATGGCATTGCGGAAGACGCGCACGGTGTGACCACCAACCTGGGGCAGGCCGGGCAGATCGAACACCAGAATGCCGCCTGTATTGTGGGTTGCCACGTTCTGGTAGACATCCGCATGGAAACTGTTTTCAATCTCGATGCCGGCCACATTGTAGCGGGCGATGCTGTTGCGCACCACGATATGGCTTGACTGGCCCACATAGATGCCAGCATCTGACGCACCAATGGCGATGCAACCGTCAATCAGGATATTCTTGGATTCCACCGGGTACAGACCATAGGCCCCATTCTTTTCGTCCGGCCCATTGGTCCATTCCGTACGCAGATTGATGAACTTGATATTATCTGCGCCTTTGCTCTTCACCGCGTCGCCTTTGGCGTCCTCCACGGCGAAATTCCGCAAGGTCACATCGTCTGAGGTGACGAGGAAGCCCTCAGCGCCGGTCTCCTGACCCTTGAAGGACAGCACGGTCTTGTCCATGCCCGCGCCTTCGACGGTGACATTATCAACATCCAGCGACAGGCCGTCGGTGAGGTTGAAAACGCCTTCACCAAGCTGAATGGTCTGGCCCGGCTGGGCCATGATCAGGGCCTCCAGCAGCCGCTCCTGGCCGCCCTCGCCCGATTCGACTTTGACGATCTCAGCATCGGCCCAGGCTGGTGCCGCCGTCTGGGACACCATCAGGAACCCGACAAGTGCCGCGGCGCTCAGCGCTCCGGCCCATTCTTGTGTCTTGATCATGGTCTTCCTCCCTCATCCACCAACGGGACTGCCCCGCGGAGTGCGAAAGAAAGCTTACACCATTGGGATAGGGTCGCGACCCTTTTGGCACAGGGCCAAGCCGGACCCTGCTCAGGAAATCAGCCCGCGCCGGTGGAGGTCGTGGGCGCGGGCATCGAAGGCACCGACCATCCGTCGCACGGCTTCCCCGAATACGGAGCTGATCAGGAGTTGGAGCGCCCTGTTGCGGAATTCAAAATCGATATGGAAATCAACCGTGCAGGTGCCGTCCGGGTTCTCCTCGAACCGCCAGCGGTTTTCGAGATATTTGAAGGGGCCTTCAAGATAGTCGATGTCAATCTGTCGCCCTGGCCGATCGACCCGCACCCGGCTTTTGAAACTGTCCTCAACCACCTTGAAGCGGGCCGTCAGATCCGCCGTCACGATCTCGCGGCCCTGCTCGTCCTTGGTCCGGCTGCGAATGACGACCCGGTTACACCAGGGCAGGAATTCCGGATATTTTTCGATATCGGCCACAAGATCGAGAATGTCATCCGGCTTGTAGGGCAGACGGCGGCGCTGGTTATGGATGGTCATGCGTCCCCCGTTACCCCGAGCTGGGCGTTCCGAGCCGCCCGCAAACGCTCGAAATCCTCGCCTGCGTGATAGGACGACCGTGTCAACGGTGACGCTGAGACCAGCAGGAAGCCCTTGGCATACGCGATCGTTTCATAGCTCTTGAAGGCGTCCGGCGTAATGAAATCCATAACGGCGTGGTGCTTTCGGGTCGGCTGGAGATATTGGCCAATCGTCAGGAAGTCCACCTCAGCCGAGCGCAGATCGTCCATGACCTGCATCACCTCTTCGCGGCTTTCCCCGAGGCCAACCATCAAGCCCGATTTGGTGAACATGGACGGATCAAGCCGCTTCACCTCATCAAGCAAACGGATGGAGTGGTAATAACGCGCGCCCGGCCGGACCGTGAGGTAGAGGCGCGGCACGGTCTCCAGATTATGGTTGAAAACGTCGGGCTTCGCTTCGACCACCACTTCAAGGGCGCCGGGCTTGCGCAGGAAGTCGGGGGTCAGGATCTCGACCGTCGTTCCAGGGGCCGCAGCGCGGATGGCACGAATCACTGCAGCAAAATGGGCAGCCCCACCATCGGCGAGGTCATCCCGATCGACACTTGTGATGACCACATGCTCAAGGCCAAGCTGAGCCACGGCCTTCCCGACATTTTCCGGCTCGGCTGGGTCCAGGGCCTCGGGCAGGCCTGTGCGCACATTGCAGAAGGCACAGGCCCGGGTACAGATCTCGCCCATGATCATCATGGTGGCGTGACGCTTCTGCCAGCACTCGCCGATATTCGGACAGCCGGCTTCCTCGCATACGGTCACGAGGCCATGCTCGCGCACGATCTTCCGCGTCTCGTGGTAGCCCGGCGTCGTCGGCGCCTTCACACGGATCCAGTCCGGTTTACGCTGTATGGGCGTGTCCGGCCGGTTCTGTTTTTCCGGATGGCGCGGCGACTCGCTTGGCGCGGAGGACGGATCGTGCGCGACCGAGTCCTCCTCAGTCGCCTGGCCCTTTGGCCGGCGGGACGGATCGTTAACCGTGTCGAGGATGGTCACCATGGCCGGAACCCTTGTGATACTTGAGCATACAGACATCTGTGGAGGGGACGATGGTGACGGGCCCCCTCACCGTCAAGGCAGGCATGCACCTAACCTGTGATTCAGGACTCGACCTCAAAATGGAAAGGGTTATTGTGCCTTCGTTCACACAACGCCTTGAAAAACCAGCAGGACAAAATTTACTTTCTTGACCGTGGCATATGTGCCACGATGATCCTGTCGACATGGAGAGGTTGGCGAACACGACGCTCGGCAGAGCGGGTTCGTAAAATCGGTCTCCAGTCGAAGAATTGGGGGCCCTGGTTGTCGGGGGCCACAGGAAAGGGATCGGAACACCGTGTTTGAGTTTCTGCATGTCAGCGACACTACACTGTTCACAAGTGCCACCCTCTGGCTCGGCTTTCTCGTCGTTTTGTTCGGCCTGACCCGAACGATCAGCCAGGGTCTGGCTTGGCTCTTCCTGGTCGCAGGGGTCGCAGTGCCGATCGTCCTCGCGCAGACCAGCACGGAAGGGATGGCAGGCACCTGCTTCGGGACCGACAAGGTCCAGACCTATTTCAGCGATGACGCCCGCTACAAATTTGCGATCATCGAACGCAATTGCCTCAATCCGGAAAAGCCGCAATTCGAAGTCCGGATCGGTAAAGGGAATGATCTGGGTCCGCTCCAGACCGTGTTCATGGGTGATGCCGCCAACCGCCCCGTAAGCGTGCAGCAGAAAGACGAGAACGAGTTCGTCGTTGAGCTTGCGGCAGTCGAAGCGGGTCAGGGGCAGGACGACACAGCAAAATCGGTCACGGTCCGCCTCGACTCAGACACAGGACAACCCGCCGACATGTTCGACTACCGGCAGTCTGCGTCCTGAGGGTCAATCGGTTTTCCACCAAGCTTGGTTTTTGTGACCGCCGTTTAGGCCTTGAATGTTGAACCCGCCCCGTTGGCACGAGGCGGGTTTTCCTTCGCCTGGATCCCAAGCCAGATCACCGATCAGAAGTGCAACGCCCGTCCATAGGCGTCGAGGACGCTTTCATGCATCATTTCGGACAGGGTTGGATGGGGGAACACGGTCTCCATCAGCTCGGTCTCCGTGGACTCAAGCGTCTTGGCGATCCCATAGCCCTGAATTAACTCCGTCACTTCCGCGCCAATCATATGGGCGCCAAGCAATTCCCCGCTTTTGGCATCAAAGACGGTTTTCACAAACCCCTCCGGCTCGCCGAGCGCGATGGCCTTTCCATTGCCGACATAGGGAAAGCGTCCGACCCGAACCTCATGGCCCAGCTCCTTGGCCCTCGCTTCCGTCAAACCGACACTGGCGACCTGGGGCGAGCAATAGGTGCAGCCGGGGATGCCGGAGGTGTCGAGGGGATGCACATGCGTATTGCCGGCAATGCGCTCAGCCACCATCACCCCTTCATGGGACGCCTTATGGGCGAGCCAGGGCGGGCCAACGAGATCACCGATAGCGTAAACACCGGGGACCCCGGTCTCACAAAATTCATTGATCACCACATGGCCGCGATCAACGCCGATGCCAGCATCCTCCAAGCCGATGCCTTCCACATTGCCAGTGATGCCAACGGCCATGATCACCCGATCGACGGTCACCTGCTGCGGCTTGCCGGCCTTGTCGGTCAGGCTGGCGGTCACCTGGTCCTGCGCTTTGTCGAGGGCCGTGACGGTGGTCTCCGTGAAAATCGTCATGCCCTGCTTTTCGAAGGCCTTGCGAGCAAAGGCAGAGACCTCGGCATCCTCAACGGGCAGGATCCGATCCATGACCTCCACCACGGTCACATCTGCCCCCATGGTGCGGTAGAAGCTGGCGAATTCGATCCCAATGGCGCCTGAGCCGACGACGAGAAGCGAGCCAGGCATGGCCGGCGGCACCATGGCCTCCTTATAGGTCCAGATCAGACGGCCATCGGGCTCAAGACCCGGCAAGGTGCGTGCCCGGGCCCCGGTGGCAAGGATGATGGACCCGGCGCCATAAAGCGTTTCGCCCTCAGGTCCGCTGACCGCCACCTGACCGGGACCCGCAAGCCGGCCCGTCCCATTGATCACGGTGATCTTGTTCTTTTTCATCAGGAAGCGGACACCGTCCGACAGGCGCTTGGCGATGGACCGGGAGCGCGAGACCACCTTTCCCAGATCAAAGCGCACATTGTCCGCGGAAAATCCGTAGTCCTCCAAATGCTGGAGGGTGTGGAACACTTCCGATGAGCGCAGGAGCGCCTTGGTCGGAATGCAGCCCCAATTGAGGCAAATGCCGCCCAGATGCTCCCGCTCCACAATGGCCGTGGACAGTCCGAGCTGGGCGCACCGGATAGCAGCGACATAGCCGCCGGGTCCAGACCCCACCACGATCACATCAAAACGCTGAGCATCTTGGCCCATGGTGTCCTCCTCAAATTCCCTTGAGGACCGCCAGGCCGTTGAGGCCGCGCGGCGGTCCGGCGTGTTATTGGCTCAGCGCAGCGCCACAGCTTTAGGCAAGCATGGTCGCGGGGTCTTCAATGAACCCCTTGAACAGTTTCAGGAACTGGGCGCCCACGGCGCCGTCGATCACCCGGTGATCGCAGGACAGGGTGCAGGTCATGACGGTCGCGACCCCGAGGGTGCCGTCCGGCTTCACCACAGGGCGGGACTCGCCAGCGCCGACGGCCAGGATGGCGCTATGGGGCGGATTGATCACGGCCGTGAACTGACGAATGCCGAACATGCCGAGATTGGAAATGGAAAAGCTGCCACCCTCATATTCCTCCGGCTTCAGCTTTTTGTCCCGCGCCCGCTCCGCCAGCGACTTGGCCTCCCGGGCAATATCAGCAAGGCCCTTGTTCTGGGCGCTCCGGATGATCGGTGTGATGAGACCGCCTTCGATGGCGACGGCGATTCCCACATCGGCGTTGTCATGGAGGAACAAGCGGTCCCCGGCCCAGGAGCTGCGCACCTCAGGCACCGCCATCAGCGCCTTGGCCGAGGCCCGGATGACAAAGTCGTTCACGGAGATCTTGATCCCGTCAGAGGCCTCACCGGCCCGGTCATTGATGCGCTTGCGCACTCGGAGCAACTCATCGAGCAGGCAGTCGATGGTCAGGTAATAGTGCGGGACGTCGCGCTTGGCGTCGGTCAGGCGCCGGGCAATGGTCTTGCGCATATTGGAGAGTTTGACGTTGCTGCCTTCGCCCTGGACGGCAATGGGCTCCATTCCTGTCGGCAAGGTGGGCGCTGGGGCGGCTGGGGCGGCCGCTGGCATTTGCACGACCGTGCCACCACCAACCGCGGCACCGCCAGCCAGAGCCGCTTCCACATCCTTCTTCACGATGCGCCCATTGGGCCCCGTACCCAGAATGGCCGCCAAGGGCAGATTGGCCTGGGCCGCGATCCTGCGGGCGAGCGGGCTTGCAAGGACCCGTCCGCCACCCATCGTGGCCGGGGCGCTGTGGCCAGCCTGCGGGACCGGCCCGGCGGAGGCTGGCATCTGAGGCGAAGGCGATGGGGCGGACGCCTGGACCGCTGGAGCGGCAACGGCCGGCGCCGCATTGACCTGGACCGGCGCGGCAGCAGCGGCGTCAGGGCTTTCGCCTTCTTCCAACAGCATCATGATCGGTGTGTTGACTTTGACGGCGTCGGTGCCCTCGGCAATCAGGATCTTGCCCACGGTGCCTTCGTCGACGGCTTCGACCTCCATGGTCGCCTTGTCGGTTTCGATCTCGGCAATGACATCGCCGGGGGCGACCGTATCACCTTCCTTCACATGCCATTTGGCAAGGGTGCCTTCTTCCATGGTCGGCGAGAGGGCGGGCATCAAAATGGGGATCGGCATGGCTTCAGTCCTTCAAGGTCATCTTTTTCAGTCCGGACCCGGACCAGTGCTGGGCCCGTTCGGCCGCGCCGCGGGTCAGCGGGCGTAAGTGACCGATCGCACCGCCTCGACCACATCTTTGGCCTGAGGCAAGGCGAGTTTTTCCAGATTGGCGGCATAGGGTAGAGGCACATCCTTGGCACTGACGCGCAGAACCGGGGCATCAAGATGATCGAAGGCCCCCTCCATAAGCCGGGCGGAAATTTCGGCGCCGATGCCGCAAGGGGCCCAGCCCTCCTCCACGGTCACGCAGCGATTGGTCTTGGCCACCGACGCAATCACCGTGTCAATGTCGAGGGGACGCAGGGAGCGCAGATTAATGACTTCCGCCTCAATTCCATCCGCGGCCAGAGCCTCGGCGGCTTCCAGGGCATAATCGACGGGCCGGCTGTGGGCCACGATCGTGACATCCGTTCCCGGACGCACAATAGCCGCCTTGCCGATGGGCAGCACGAAATCATCGAGCTGCGGCACATCGAAACTGCGCCCATAGAGGATTTCGTTTTCAAGGAAGATGACGGGATTGGGG
>CAYUYV010000155.1:0-8232 GCA_964449455.1 uncultured Alphaproteobacteria bacterium
CCACCATTTTTTCGCTCACGGCAAATTCGCTTCGCTCATTGCCTCCGCGGGGGCGGGCTGACCGCCCGGCGCGCGGTCGCGCTTGCGAACCCTGCGGGTTCGTTCGGTTCGAGGTTTCTCCCTCCAGCTCCACCAGTGCGCATCCTCCGTTTCATATCGGGCCCCCATTTCAAATCGGCGCCCATTACACACTTTTGCTGAAAACGCTCGAGCCTCGCGTCACGCGCACCGTGCCGTCCGTTTCCCATGCACCATGGCATTCGAGGGCGGTCCGCGCCTGTGCGCGCAAAAGAAAAGCG
Source organism: uncultured Alphaproteobacteria bacterium (assembly GCA_964449455.1). Taxonomy (GTDB): domain Bacteria; phylum Pseudomonadota; class Alphaproteobacteria; order JAJFIK01; family JAJFIK01; genus CAYUYV01. The sequence continues at coordinate 300 of CAYUYV010000155.1, forward strand.
GAGCCCGAAGGCTCCGCTTATGCAGTCCCGTGTGAGGGACGGATCAGAAGGAGAAGGTGTCGGGGCCAGCATAGTTGAAGTCAGCAAGCGGCTCCGTCACGTCCTCTGGATCAAGGGCGGTGAAGTCCCCTTCATCAAAGGGGGCGCCATTGGCGTCGAGCAGCGTCGCACCAAAGCCAAAGCCCGTGCTGCCATTGGCGCCAAGGGTGCTGTTGTAGCCTGCGTCATAGAAGAACAGGTCTTCGCCGTTGGTCTTGACTGCCGCGCCCCAAACGCTGGAGACGTCAATGGTCTCAAGCACGCCGTCTTCGAGGTCAAGGCGCGTCACCCAACCGTCGACGGCCTCGGCGCCGGAATTCGTGACCGTGACAGTCTGCACAAAGCCCCGACCCCAATCATTCAGGCGGCTGGCATCAACCGACAGCTCGCTGCTGGCCCCATCATCGCTGGCGGATGTAATCGGGTCTGAGTCCTGGAAATAGAAGCTGAAGTCCGACATCTCAAAGCCGGTGCCTTCGACCTGCATGAAGAACGTCATGGACTGGCCGACATCAAGATCCAAGGTGTAGGCCTGATCCGATGTGCTAAAGCGGCCCGTTTCCGGATCGAAACTCACGGCCGCGCCGTAGTCCGCGACCCAGCCACTCTTGAAGTACCCCTTCGGGTCTTCAAGGTCTGCCACGAAGCTCCAGCTGCTGACACCCTCGTCAGCGACCATTACATCGGACAGGGACAATTCGAAGCCGACAATGTAACCACCGCCCCAGTTCGGGTTGGACCAGTCATTGACAAACGCAACCGTCGGCTCGACCTGTGTCCAGCCGGCATTGAGGATGCTCTCGTCCACGCTCAGGACCGTGCCGTCGCCGAAGCTGATCGTGTCGACCCCCGTGTCGTCGCCGTCTGCGAACTGGTCCTCAATTTCGATGGTTTCGCCGGTCTGCAGCAGGGTGATCACCAGGTCCTGGTCACCAAATCCGCCTGCGGTGAAATCAACGGCAAAGGATTTGATCTCGGCACTGAGTTCCAAGACACCATTGTCGCCGTCGTCCCGGATGATGGTGTTGCCATCGCCGAGGCTGACTTCGAAAGTGTCCGTGCCGGCACCGCCCGACAGTTCATCATTGCCGGCACCGCCGTTGAGGGTGTCATCACCGCCGAAGCCGAGCACTAGGTCAGCACTGTCCGTTCCGGTCAGGCTTTCCCCGTCTTCCGTGCCGCCGATCCGGTTGGTGGCGATCATGGCAAACCGCTGCATTTCGCCGACATCGGTGTTGCGCTCAATGATGTCCGAAAGTGTCGTGTTCCAGATTTCCTCGACTTCCTCCTCGCTGAGGAAGGATTCGCTCCAGAACCGGTCCCCATCGCGTGTACGGACGAACTGATCGATCAGCACCGTGCTGAACAGCTCGCCGACCTGACCGCCGCCCACGGGATCCTCGGCAAGGCCGCCAACCCAGGCATCAATGTCATCGACACTCACATAGACGCTGGCGAGACGGGCATTGACCTGCGGATCGGAGGAAATGTCATCAAACGATGCCTTGCGCTCCAGGCCGAGGGCCTCACGCATGTCATTGTAGGAGGCAATGCCGTGGTCGCGGGCGCGCTGGATGTTCAGGCTGCCAAGATCAAGCCCACCTGCACCCGGAATGCCGAACAGGAAGGAGCGGACATCTTCAATGATCTGATTGTCCACCTCTTGGGCGGGCGTGGCGGCCACACCGCGGAAGACGGCGGCAATACCACCGGCTTCTTCAAGAAGGGAAGGCGATTCAAAGGCGTTCCGCAGTGTGAGGTCACCTTCCTCAACCGTGCTGCCGTCTTCGTTCCGGCGCGCGACGAGGGTCGAGAGCAGCGTGTGACCCACACGGAAGACCACGGTGGAGAACTCGGTTACGATGCCCGGATCGACCGTTTCATCATAGCCCGTATACTCTGGTATCGCGTTTTCGCCGAGGAGCAGAGGCAGGAACTCATTGTAGGTGATGGCCTGCATCATGCCTTCGACGCGCGCTTTGGCCGCCAGATACAGCTCGTCATCGGTCATGTCCGGGAAGTCAGCCTTGAACTGATCGACGAGGCGATTGTGTTCGTGCACGAACAATGTGTGCAGGGAGGTCAGGACGACATTTTCGCCGGCCCGGACATCGCCGGCCAGAAGGCCGTCACCATCCGTCGGATCGTCCGTGGTTTCCAGCAGACCATCGTCCCGGATCAACATTTTGCCGCCTTCGACACGCAGCAGGGCCTCGGTCTCCGGGTCGGAGCCATAGACATTCGACGCGTCGATGAAGGACGTGATCGCGTTCTCATGTTCCAGGGGGACGCCGTTTTCGCCCGTCCCTTCGACATGCTCTGAGCGGTTGAAGGGAATGATGCTGCCGGTCGGGAACAGGGGGTCGCCGAAAGGCACCACGATCGGTGCAAAGTCGGAGAAGGACTCACCCTCGGGGGTCAGGTCGAGGTCGTGATCCAGGAACTGGCCCCAACCCCACAACAGGTTGCTGGCGCCGAAGCTGTTCGGTGTTTCTTCTGTCTGTGCAACCACGGCATTGGAGATGGCCCGTGGGTTGGGACGGTCGGTGACCAGGGCGCTTTCGCCATCTTCATATGTGGCCGGAGACAGACGGCCAAGTTGAACATGGATGCTGCCCCACTCGGGATTTACGACATTGTTGCCATAGCCGGTGATATCGCGCCCACTGAGAGTTGGTTCCGCGCCGGAAGTGCCTGACATTGAAGCCCCCAAAAAATGCGAAAAATGTCGGGATTGGGATACGCACACGAGGAGGGCCAACGCCTTGCACCAAAGACGTGCAATCACCCGTTGCCCATCACCTCACGAAAATGCCACGAATATGTGATCGGCGGAAGGTTTGTAGGGGGATTTTCGCGACTTTAGAAGACTGGCAGTGACAAACATGTCACTGTGTCCATCCAACTACGGTTTATGACAGTATTGCAATGACTTCATTTGGACTTTGTCACGTTTGCATTTTGTTAAGTCATGCACTTTGAGCGCGCTTCTTTGGCATCGTGCGAAAGGTCTCGGCCCGATCGAGGGATGGCAGGGGTGGATTGTCCGGATCCCCGCCAAGGGCTGCGACGACCTCGCGATAGTCAGCCTGGGAGCGATAGGGGCCGAAGGCCGGAAGATCAGCCGGGCTTGCAGATGTAAGCGCGCCGCCTGATTTCGGTTCAACGATCAGCATGCCTTGGTCAACGGTCAGTACAGGAAAGGGTCGGTTCCACCGTGAAAACACCCGCCGGGCACTCACGGATTGTTCCACAAAGACGTCTTCTTCGTCCTTGTCCTTGGAAAACAGAAATGTATAAGCGTCGATCATCTCACGGATGAAGTCTGGCTCAACAATGCCGAGATTGGACAAAATCCAGCAGCGGTCCTCGAAGATCCAGTAATAGCCAATACCGATCAGCTCCCGCTCTTTCGTGAAATAGGGAAAGAAGGGAAAGGCGCGGCAGGCCAGGGTCCGATTGTCCCGCTGGCAGGCCGGCGCGATCGCACATTCAACCGCGCTGCAGCTTTCGTGCAGCTCCTCCACGATCTTTCGGGAGGTCGCATCGAAAGGCTTGAACGGTTGCCAGATATCGGTGCGTTTCTTCAGCTCCTGCCATTCGGCCTTGGCCACGATGGGAATCGCCGTGGCCGTTGTGCAGCACAGCGGACTGCCGCCATTCAGCGGCGCGCAATACTGGCCGCAATTGACGCGGGCGTTGATATCGGCCGTGAAGTCACGGTGAATTCGACCATAATCGGCGGGGCGGGCGGCCATGGGGACTCCATATCATTTCAGATCCACCATCTCGCTTATCAGATCCGCACCCGTCCTGTCAGCCACCCGATTGCGCGCGCCGGAGATGGCTTGCGATCTGGTTGGTCGTTTACGGATCAATCAGAAACGGTCTTCCGCAACCAATACCGATTCAGGCGCCAGGGCGGGGCGCCCACGCATGTGGTCGGCGATCTTCTCCGCCATCATGATTGTGGGCGCATTGGTGTTGCCGCCGATCAGGCTGGGCATGATCGAGGCATCGACGACCCGCACGCCCTCAACCCCGCGGACCCGGCCTTGGGCGTCGACCACGGCCATCGCGTCATTGTCCGTGCCCATTTTGCAGGTGCCGACAGGGTGATAGATTGTCTCGGCCGTGCGCCGAATGAAGGCATCGATCTGCGCATCGGTCTGAACGGTTGCACCTGGCCACAATTCTGGACCCCGATAGGGGTCAAAGGCTTTCTGGGCAAAGACCTCGCGCAGGATCTTGACGCCTTGGCGCATGGCCCGCCGGTCTTCCTCCGTCGCCAGATAATTGGGCTGGATCAGGGGATCGGCGGTCGGGTCGGCGGATTTCAGGCGCACATGGCCCCGGCTTTCCGGACGCAGCTGGCAGACATGGGCCATATAGCCGTGCCGGTCGGCCCTGATCTGGGCATGGGACATTACCAGCGCGATGATGAAATGGATCTGCAGATCCGGAATCTCCAGATCCGGACGGCTTTTTACAAAGGCCCCGGACTCAAGACCCTGGGTCCGGCCGGCCCCTTCGCCGAAAAACATGTAGTTGAGCCCCGTGGCGAGCTGTTTCATCGGCTTTGAAAATTCAAACAGTGTGATGGGCTGGGTGCATTCCACCATCACCTGACAGTCGAGATGGTCCTGGAGGTTTTCCCCAACGCCGGGCAGGTCGGCGACGATGGGCAGGTTGAAGCGGCGCAGATAGTCCGCCGGCCCCACACCAGACAGCATCAGAAGTTGGGGTGAGGCGAGGGCGCCGCCACACAGGGCGATGTCGCCCTGGGCATGGTAGCATTCGAGGCGGTCCTGCCGGATGACCTCAACGCCGACGGCCCGCGTGCCCTCAAAGAGAAGCCGCGTGACTTGCGTTTCTGGAAGGACGGTCAGATTGGGCCTGTCCAGAGCCGGCCTCAGATAGCCGCTTGCCGTGCTCCAGCGCCGACCATCCTTGATGGTAAAGTCATAGCGCCCAAAGCCTTCCTGCTGGCTGCCGTTGAAATCCTCCGTTAACGGATAGCCAGCCTGGCCGCCGGCCTGGACGAAAGCGCGGAACAGGGGGTTGGGTGAGCGGTGGGTGCCGACATATTGTGGGCCTTCCGTACCGTGAAAGTCCGAGCCACCCCCTTCATAGCTCTCCGACTTCTTGAAATAGGGCAGGACATCCGCAAAACCCCAGCCCTCAAGCCCCTGCTGGCGCCACATGTCATAATCACGGGCGTGGCCGCGAATATAGATCATGCCGTTGATGGAGGAGGAACCGCCGAAACCTTTGCCGCGGGGCCAGAAGAGCCGGCGGCCATTCAGGTGGCTCTGACCCTCGGTCTCAAACCCCCAATTATAGCGCCCTTTTTCCTTGATCAGGCCGCCGACGCCGGCTGGCATGTGGACCACCATCGAATTGTCCCGGGGGCCCGCCTCAATGAGCAGCACCTGACGGTCCGGGTCCTCGCTCAAGCGGTTGGCCAGGACGCAGCCGCCGCTGCCGGCGCCGATGATGATGGTGTCATAGGATGCCCAGGACTGTGCCACGGCCTGTTTCCTCGCGTCATTTTGAGCCTTGTGCGGAAGGTCCGGACCGCCATGGCGATCCAGACCCGTGTGTACCGATGTTACTTGCCCTTCCACTGGGGCTTGCGCTTCTCGGCGAAGGCTTTCGGCCCCTCAATGAGGTCTTCGCTGCGCAGCATGGCGCCCACGGCCTCGTAACGGGTCGAAATGGCCTCCTGGAGATTGGCCCGGTCAAGCCCTTCATAGACCGCCTGCTTGGAGGCGCGAATGGACATGGGTGAGCAGGCCAGAATTTCACTGGCCCAGCGCTGGGCGCCCTCAAGCGATTGGCCCCTGGGCACCACCTCATTGACGAAGCCAAGTTCCTTGCCCTCGGCGGCGCCGACCCGGCGGCCCGTCAGGATCATGCCCATGGCCTGTTTGGTGCCGATCTGGCGCGGCAGACGGTGCAGGCCGCCAGCGAGCGCGGCAAGGCCGACCCGGGGCTCGGGCAGGGCGAAGGTCGCACTCTCGGATGCGATGATAAGGTCGCAGGCCAGGGCAATCTCAAAGCCGCCGCCCATGGCGATGCCCTCAACCGCGGCGATGACAGGCTTTGCAAGGTCATAGCGTGCCGTGAGGCCGGCAAAGCCCGAGTCCGGAACCGAGACCTGGCCGCCCGAGGCCTGGAATTTCAGGTCATTGCCGGCGCTAAAGGCCCGCTCGCCGGCCCCCGTGATGATGGCGATCCATTGATCCGGATCCTGCGCAAAATCGTCGAACACGGCCGCAAGTTCGAAATTGGCCGGGGGATGCAGGGCATTCATCACATCGGGACGATTCATGGTGACTGTGGTCAGCGGGCCATCGCGCTCCACGGTGCAGAATTCATAGGTCGTGTTCTTCGCCGTCATGGGTGTTCCTTTCCGGGGCGTGCCGTCTGCCTGGATGGTCCGGCCAGGGTGAGATGGCCTTGGTCCGCAGCGGGCCGGCGTCATTTTGGCCCCGCCCTGTTCCGTTGCGGGACGCCCGAGCATGCCTTGCGTGTCCCACGGGCGGCAAGGGTGTGCCGCAACGGCACGGCCTGTGCGCGATCGGGGATGGCGACAGGCCACAAAAGGGGCACATCCGTTGTGTCACACTTCTTGCTGGACCGTTAACGCAAAGGGTTAAGGCGTTTGGTTGGCGGGCCAGTCTTCCGGTGTGGGTTCGGAGATTTGGGATCCGAAGCGGAACGTGGGGGCCCGTGGGGTTTTACGCCATCGGCGACGTTCACAGGGTTGTTGCGTCATGAGTGTCAGTATCGAAGGATGCGGGCCGGTTCCGACCGCATCGGGCCTCCCTTCCGCATCACAAGCGGGCGATGAACAGTCCAATGCCTTAGACCGCACTTGGCGGGTCAAGGTGGAAAACATGATCTACGGGCCCTATTCCGGTGACCACATGCGCCGCTATATCGATGAAGGGCGCATCATTCCGGAAAGCATTGTGAAACCGGTCGGCGGCGGGCGCTGGCGTGCGGCCGGGACCGATCCCATCCTGCAGTCCCTGTTCCCATCATCATCCTCGCCAGATGCGTTAAGCCAAACCTCCCACGATTCTGAAAGGTCTGGCGAGGCGCCCAAACCCGTCGACGGCCATGCCGAAGCCCTCGCGGCCCTTGCCCCCCGGGTGCCCATGTCCCTGTCGGATGTCATGGACCGTGTGCGCGCGCCGGACGACGAGGACGCGCCCATGGCGCCCGCCGAAGGGCTCGACTTCGACAGCATGAACCCGTCGATGCTCGGCCATCCCATCGGTGACGCACCGGATGAGCGCCGATCACAAGAAGCGCGCGCACCGGACGGTGAGTCCCGTCGATCCGTGGGGCGTTTTCAAGAAACGGATCCGCAGCAGGCAGACAATGGGTCGGGGATCGACATCCCCATGACCCTGCCGGACCTGCCCGAAGCGGACGGCTGGGAGGAGGCACCAAAGGGCCCTTTGTCCTGGTCCAGACGATGGCTCCGCCGGGTGGCACGCGTGCCGGCTCAACCATCCGTACCCCCATCGGTGCGGGACCGGACGGCCGAGGCCGGCGCGACCTGGCAGGACAGTGGATCGGAGCCTTCCACCGATACGGTGGCCGCGCCCACCCTTGATCGCTGGGCCTTTGGCCAGGGGGATGGGCGGGCTGACGTCGCAGGCGAGGCTGGCGGCGCCGGTTCCGGTGAGGCCGTCTGGAGAGTGCCTGGGGCCGACATCCCTCCCGCGCCCCAGTCCAATGCCGATGCGATCTGGGAGCCGTCCAGTGTGGCCGGTACTGAAGATCCCACCAGGAGAGTCGAGACCCGGTCGGATCCCGTCCGGTTGGATCCACTCCACACCGACCACATGGACCAGACGCCTGCCCACCAGACCTGTTC
>CAYUYV010000155.1:8332-10036 GCA_964449455.1 uncultured Alphaproteobacteria bacterium
CACCAGACCTGTTCTCACCAGACCTCTTCTCACCAGACTGGGCCTGCCGAAGAGGCCATTGATGAGCCCAAACCCGAGACCGAAACGGTTCGGGCCTTGCGCGAAATCATGCGGGATCCGGACATCATGAAACGCGCTGTGAAAGGCTCGCGGGCCCGCCGACGCCTCTAACGGGTGCCCGTACGCTGCTTGCGTCTTGCGCAATTCGGTTTTCAATGGGAGGGGCGCGAGGTGATTGCGTTTCACAGGGAGCCTGTGCGCGATTGCCCAAAGGTTCGGCGGGCCTAGCTCACCTAACACTGGAGGGGCCTGTTGGCGGTGACCACCGTCTACAGCGCAAAGAGCAACTCATGCGGCGAAAGGGAGGACACCATGCTCGTCACCGAGCTTCCGAGCCTGAAAGGTCAGGTGCTTAGCCACGCTTTGCCATCCATGACGGTGCTTGATGCCAGCCGTCAGATGGCCGAGGCAGGGATCGGCTGTCTGCCGGTCGTGGATGGCGCAAACCAGCTTGTGGGTATCGTTACGGAGCGGGATCTGTTGAATAAGGTGGTTTCCCAGGGCCGGGACCCGGGCGAGGCCACCGTCGGCGACATAATGACCGGCGATCCGAAGACCGTCACCTATGACACGGACGTGGCCGATGCAGCGGAGTTGATGAAGGTGGGCAATTTCCGCCATCTTCCCGTTGTCGATGCCCAGGATCACGTCGTCGGCGTGATCTCGATCCGCGATATCGCGTCCTTCAGCCTGGCCGAGGCCACGGCCATGTCTCTGAAGGTGAATGCAGCCCGGGCGCGGCGCTTCTACCAGGTGTTCCTTGTGGTTGGCGGTCTCATCCTCTACACCCTCATCATCCTGGGTTTTTTCTTTTTCGGTGAACGCCTCGGCCTGATGTGATTTAAACTGGAGTTTCATCCCTGAAGACGGCGCACCGGCCCTTGACCCGCTGCGCCACCTTCCCTAATTTCCGCGTCACTTAACGTTCCGTGTCACTCAACGAAGCGTCACACACGCGCTCCGGGCCCATAGCTCAGTTGGTAGAGCAACTGACTTTTAATCAGTAGGTCGATGGTTCGAACCCATCTGGGCTCACCAAATTCTCACAATAGACTGCCGAAACACGCGACTGCCGAAACACGCGACTGCCGAAACACGCGACTGCCGAAACACGCGACTGCCGAAACACGCTTGGCGTGTGTGGCTCGCCTTCTGCAAACGGGCTTGATGTTTTTGCGGCGCGGGGTTGTAGTCTTGCTCGATGGTCATTTTGTTTGGCGCGAGTGAGGCTCCATGGCGCACCGTGATCTTCTGTCCCGGCTTGTCGATGTGGATTTTTTCCGCGGCAAGGATGGGGATGAGACGCGCGACGGCGAAGAGGATGTGATGTTCGGCATCCACCTGGATGTGAACTTCAAGCCGCCCCGCGACGGATCTCACGTGTTCATGACGACGCAATACGGCCCGCTCGAGGTTGGGGTGTGCCGGGCGGAAATCGAGCTTGAGGGCCATGGTTGCATCATCCCGCCTCGCAGCCAGAATTTCCGCGACGTTATGGCCGACGTGGCCCGGCTCGTCGATCAGGTCATAACGGCTGCGGACGAGGCCGCCGGAGCCAAGCGCCCGTGGTTTGCCGCTTCCCGCAAGCTGGGCCAGGCGATCCGGGAGGGCAAGGGCGTCCTTAAGGGCGGGGAGTGTCTTGAT
>CAYUYV010000156.1:0-9980 GCA_964449455.1 uncultured Alphaproteobacteria bacterium
AGGCATTCGCGACGGAGCCTGCCGATCATGCGGGCGAATGCCTGACCCGCCACACGAGTGTCGCTGTCGCTAATCTGTCACAAAACAAAGATGTGGATGTCATCTTCACCCGGTAACTCAAAGTCGGGCCGGCTTGCACATTCGCGTCCGCCTGGAAGGATTATTGGAGACATCATCATGAAAACTCTTCTGAAAGGCACGACGGCTCTGGCCGGTGCGGCGCTCGCCACCGCCGCCATCGCCGCTGACGTTCCGACCCTCGACACCGATGTCGCACAGGAACAGTCTCGCGAACTCATTGAGCAGTTGGCCAATGACGCCGCGTTCGCTCAAATCCCGGCCCTGCGCGCCCCGAATGTGGAAGGCGCCACATCTGAGCTGCTGGCCCGCGGCGAATATCTCGCTGGCGATAAGCACAACCACACAACATGCTCCGATGGTTCCACCTCTCCGAAGGTGCTGGCTGACCAATCCCTCGTCGCTTTCGGCCTCGACTGGTTCGGCATGGTCGGCCATGGCGGCTCGGGCGCGACGGACTGCCGCTTCACCGACGCCGACTACGGCAACCTGATCGGCGGCGCGGTCAACCAGCGCATCCGCGGCGGCGCCGTCGGCAATTTCAATTCCACGCTTGCTCCGGGCACCTCCGCCGATGGCGGCGCCCTGTGGGTCGACACCATTGGTGCCGAGAACATCCTCGGCGACGAGACTTTCACCACTTTCCGCGTGTCTGACGATCCCAACACGGAAGAGCGCGAGCGCGCCCAGGCCATGTGGCGCTGGCAGTCCGTCCGGGACTTCCAGTACCAGGACATCGCCCTGTCCGGCATCCTGGCCGACAAGCCGGCCTTCACCGGTCTTGAGTGGGTCGTGCCTGGCCACGAGCACGCCTCCGCCGGTGTGCTTGATGGTCAGTTCCCGAATGGTGAAATTGGCGAGATCGGTAACGCCAACGCCATGGCCCAGTTCGAATATCTCTGGGACCGCGCCGACAACGACTTCACGGGCGGTAAGGACGCCGGCTTCGAAGACATCCGCAATGGCGGCCTGCCGAAGGAAGAAAATGTCGCCGGTGACCACGGCAAGTCCGTGCGCGCCGTTGAGTGGCTGCGGGCCAACTATCCGGTGACCTCCTTCGCGGCCGCCGCTCACGTTGAGCGCCAGGGCGCATTTGTTCCGGGGCAGAACCGCGGCTACAATGTCGAGCACCTGCGCGACTGGCACAATGCCGGCCTGCTGGCTGACGACATCACGGCCTATTCCGTGTCCTTCGGCGCCGAGCTGCAGGCCGGCCACCAGGCTGCTGGCGACCGCGGCACCTACAGCCCAGGCCGCCCGACGGCTGGTTTTGGCACCTATGGCGGTGCCGGTGCGTATGGCGGTGCTGAAGTTTCCCAACCCGGTAAGAACTTCGACGGCGAAGATCTGACGGCTGAAGATCTGGAAGGTACGGGCATCAATCCCGCCCTCCTCGACTCCACGCCTGAGCGGATTGTCCTGGGCCGTCCTGGCGTGCGCACCATGTGGGACGCCCTGCTCGGTGAAGGCCGCCGCTTCTTCCTGGTCGGCTCCTCCGACTGGCACAATCGCGGCTCCTTCGGTCCGTTCGAACCTCAGACCACGAACGACTTCTGGCCTGGCGAATACCAGAAGATGTACAGCTATGTGCCGAACTCCGTGGAAACACGGAAGGCCGAAGCTGTGGTCGCGGGCCTGCGCTCCGGGAACACCTACACGGTCATGGGCGACCTGATCGGCGACGATCTGGCTTTCGTGGCCTGCTACGACATCACCGGCCAGTGCGTGACCATGGGTCAGACGCTGGAAATCTTCGCTGGAGAAGGCAATGTGACCTACCAGATCCGTCTGACGGATCCGGAAGGCGTCAACAACGCCCCCTACTTCTTCAACAATCCGTCCCTGCTGCAGGTTGGCATCGAACAGCCGGTCAATGAGCCGGTTCTGCACCATGTCGACGTGATTGTCGGTGACGTGACGGGTGAGATCACGCCGGATCAGCCGGAATACACCACCAACGTCTCCAACGACTCCACGCGCATCTTCTTCACCTTCGACGCCAGCAATTGGATGGAGCGTGAAGGCGGCGTGCGGATGATGCGCTGGACGGTGCCGGTGAATGCCATGGCCAGTGACAGCTATGTCCGTATCCGCGGCACGAACATCCCGCAGGGCACGCCGTTCGAGTCCGATGCCGACGGCAACCCGCTGTTTGACGGTCAGGCCGACAACATTGTCTGCCCGTTCGAGAACCCGGCACCGGAAGAAGGCTTCAACCCGAATTTCTGCCCGGATCACCTGCCGACCAACGAAGCGGGCCAGAAGGTGATCTCCTTCGGTCTTGAGGCCTGGGTTGACCTCTCCTTCCACGGCAACCCGATCTTCATCAAGGTCGTCGACGCCGGCTGATCACCAGCCCGGTTCTTCTCGACCCGATGACCGGATAAAAAGAAGCGGAGGCCCCCGGGGCCTCCGCTTTTCCATAACCACCCCGCGAGCCTTGAGAGGATCCCTCCCGTGACCAGGCCCCTTGCTATTCTCCTCGCCGCGATCCTGCTGGTCTCGGGCTTTGCGGGCCTCGGTTACCAATCGGTCTGGATCCGGATGGTCTCCCTGGGCCTTGGCCATGACTATCTGGCCGTGCTCGGCGTAGTGGCGGCCTTTTTCTGTGGTCTCGGTCTTGGCAGCCTTCTGCTCGACGGCCCCGTGAGCCGCACGGCCCGTCCGGCCCGCTGGTATGCCGGCCTTGAGATCGTGATTGGTGTCTGGTCCCTCGCCCTTATCGCCATCATCCCCGCCGTGAATGACCATTTGCCCGTGTGGCTGGGCCTTGATCCTTCCCCCCTCGCCCATTGGGCCATCGCTTTTGCCGTGCCGTTTCTCATGCTGCTGCCCGCGACCCTGGCCATGGGCGGCACGCTTCCGGCCGCCGACCGCTTGGTCGTGCGCCTGCGCCGGGACGGGCTCGGCCTTGGCGGTGTTTATGGCGCGAACACGCTCGGCGCCATGGCCGGCGCTCTGGGCACGACCTTTTTCATTCTGCCGGCCCTGGGGCACAGCGCGACACTGATCGTCCTCGCCGCTCTCAATCTTGTCGCCGCGGCCGTGCTGCTCGCCGGCCCCTTCAAAGCGGCGGACTCGGGGCACCAACAGCCATCTGCGGCCCATGGCCCATCGGGGACGAACGCCGCTCCGTCCCCAGGCCCTGCCACAGCGTTGCTGGCTGTGCTGTTCGCCACCGGGCTGCTTGGGATCGGGTATGAGATCATGGTGATCCGGGCCCTGTCCCAGGTGCTCGAAAACACCGTGTTCTCCTTCGCCTGCGTGCTCGCCACCTATCTCCTCGGCACAGCGCTCGGGGCGGCGCTCTATCACCGGGTGACCCTGAAACACGGAATTGAGGCGACGCCCGCGACCCGGCCCGACAGTCTGCTCCAGCTCCAAGGCATGGCCTGCCTCCTGGGTGTTGTCTGCCTGTGGCAGGTCAGCGATGTCCACGACATGGTCCGTACCCTGCCCATCGGACCGGCCGCGTCGATCCTCGCCGAGATGGCCGCCGGTGCCCTGGTGTTCCTGCTGCCCACCATGGTCATGGGCGCTGTCTTCACCGCTTTGGCCCAGCGTTTGCGCCGGCCGGGCGGCGGTGTGGGCGCCGCTTTTGCGGTCAACACCTTCGGGGCGGCCCTGGCGCCCGTGCTGTTTGGCGCCGTTGTGATGCCGCTCGCCGGCGTTGTGGGCACACTGATCCTCATCTGCGTCGCCTATCTGGTGTTGATGCCCTCGGGGCGGCTGCGGATCCTGGCGCCTTCGGCGGCCACGGCCGCGGTGGGTGCTGTCCTTCTGCTCGGCCCCGCCAAACCGGACCTGTTGGAACTGCCGGAGGGCGCGACGCTCCGCCACCGGATCGAAGGCATGCTCGGCACCGTGAATGTCTATGACGATGCCGCCGGTAACACCCATCTGAAAATCAACAATCACTTCGTCATGGGCGGCACCGCGACCCGGACGGCGGACCGGCGACAGGGCCATATCCCGCTGCTGATGCATGGCACCCCCGAACGGGCCCTGTTCCTGGGTGTGGGCACCGGCGCCACCTTTGCCGCCGCCGCCTATCATCCGAATGTGACTGCCGACGCGGTGGAACTGGTGCCGGAGGTCATCGACGTCCTGCCCGATTTCGAGTCCGTCTCGGGAGAGATTGCCCATGTGGAGCGCCTGCGCCTCCATGCCAGCGACGCGCGCCGCTTTGTGGCCGCCACTGCGGACCGTTATGACGTTATCGTGGCGGACACCTTCCATCCGTCCCGGGACGGTGCCGGTCTTCTCTACACGGTTGATCATTTTCAGGCGATCAAGGACCGTCTGGCCGAAGGCGGTTTGTTCTGCCAGTGGCTGCCCCTCCACCAGCTTGACCTACCAACCCTGCGCCTCATCATCCGCTCCTTCCTGGCTGTCTATCCGGACGCCATTGCCGTGGTGAATGATCTCAGCCTCATCACGCCGGTCATTGGCCTTGTGGGCGGGCTCGGCCCTGTGTCGGTGAGCGGCAAGGCGATTCCCCATGAGCCCCTGCTCGTTGCCATGAAGCAGACCAAACTGCTCACCCCCGTGCCGGGCCTGGAGGGCTTCATTGGTGGACCGGAGACCTTGACCGCTTTCGCCGGTGCCGGTCCGCTGAACACGGATGATCATCCGATTGCCCTGTTCCAGGCGCCCGAGGCGGTCTATGGCGGCCTCGGTGATCCGGCCGAGCGGCTGATGGTTCTGATCGACGATCTCGACCGGGCGGCACCCAAGGGCCTGGCGCCTGACCGGGTCACGCCGCGGCTGATCGCCTATTGGCGTGCCCGGGACCGCTTCCTTGCCCTTGGCGCCTATAAGCGCGACGCCCTGATGGCCGCGGACAGCGGCCAGGCGGTGGATGCCCTCGCCGTGCCGCTTCTCTCCATCGTGCGCATGAGCCCCGATTTCGCCCCGGCCTATGACCCGCTGATCGCCATGGCGGCCCATCTGCACCGGGACGATTCGGGCAAGGCCATGAAACTCCTGATGGACATGGCCGCCGCAAACCCGACTCGCCGGGAAGCCCCCCTCTTGCTGGCGCGCCTGTTCCCCGGCAATCCTTTGGCCGCCAAAGAGGCCGAACCGTCCTTGAGGATGACCCCATGACCACCCCCAACACCAAAGCGAGCCCGGCCGCCGGCGCTCCCGCCCCAGACGTAACCCCAGCCGTGCCCCAAGCCGCAAGCGATGCGTTCCAGGGATCGATTGCGCCGGCCATGTCGGTCGCCTTTCCGACGCCCATCGTGCTCCATGACTGGCCGGACAGTGACGATCTCAATGAAGGCCTGGCGGCGCTCGTTCTGGCCGAGGAGGAAAACAGCAAGGGCGTCGTGAAGAGCAATGTGGGCGGCTGGCATTCAAAGCTCGATTTCCTGAACCGGGACGAGGCGCCTTTGCGCCGTCTCCTGTCCCGGATCCGGTCCATGACCAATGCCTTGATCCCGGAAGTGATGTCCCGCCCCCAAGGCCAGGACCGGCTGCAAATCGCCATCGAAGGCTGGGCCAACATTCTGCGCGCCGGGGAATACAACACCATCCACAATCACCCCAATGCCGCCTGGTCCGGCGTCTATTACGTGACCGGCAACCAGCCCAGCCTGTCGGGCCGCACACCGCCCTTTGCCGGCAAGCTCGAATTCGTTGATCCACGTCCTGGCGCGAGCCTTGGCTATGTGGACAATTCCAAGCTCTATGGCCGCTGCATGGTGGAGCCCCAGGCAGGGCGTGTGGTCATGTTCCCCTCCTGGCTGCAACATTTCGTGCATCCTTGCGCGGGTGCCGGCGAGCGGATATCGATCGCCTTCAATGTGATGATGCGAGGATAACAACGATGGACCAGGTCATTCCGCTGTTCCCCACGCCGGTGATGCATGTGCGCGGCCTCGTCGATGCGGAGACCATGACCAGCTTCAACGAGGATCTGGCAAAAGAAACCTGGTTCCGGAACAAGCACACGGATCTTCTGACCCATACGGAAGTTGTCAATCCGTCCTCGAACAAGATGTTCCTGAAGCTGCGCAAGCTGGTGGTGCCCAAAATCACCGAGTTTGGAGAGGTCCTGTTCGGTGAGAAGCTGAATTGGACGGTCAAGGAAATGTGGGTGAATGTCATGCACCCAGGGGGCTTTCAGGCGACCCATTCCCATGCGAACAGTTTCGTCTCGGCGGTGATCTATCTGACCGATTGCGATGCCTCGAACGGCCTTGTGATCCATCGCAATGGCGGCGGCGGCATCGATTTCGTATTCAACAATTCCCATGATGACATGCAGCACGGGCCTTATAATGCCGCCAAATGGCAAAGCCCCCAACTGGCCGCCGGCGACATGCTGATCTTCCCCAGCTATATGCTCCACGAAGTGCCGGTGAACAAGACGGAAAACAGGCGGGTCTCGCTGGCCATGAACGCGATTCCCGACCGACTGAATTCCTGGGGCTACCAGATCAAATTCTCGAAGTGACGCCATCGCCTCTCCGCAGGCGGACCGTCCGTTCCCCATCGATCGGGCTTGCGTGCTTCGCTCAGTTTTTCTGAGGCGATGCGGCCTTCACGTCAATTGTCTGGAAATTGGCAATACCAGGGGTCGGCGCGGCCTGACCTGGCTCAGCCTCATCCGCAATCTCACCGCGCAGGGTGAGAATCTCGGTCCAGGTGGTCTCGCCATTCTGGTCAATATCCGCCGCGAGGATCAATCTTTCGAGATGTCTGAGATAATCGATGTGATTGACGAGGTCGTCCCCATCGAGATCCATTTCGTCGAAATAGGCATTGCGAATATGCGCCACGCTTTCATGCACGAAAGCGAGATATTCGGATCGGCTGAGCTTGTGGGAGCGGTCGAGATCCATGCGTCGGAATAGGGTGCCACCGTGTTCGCTGGCTTCCCCAATGCCGATATAGCCTTCATTGGTGCAATCGAGCACGTAATAGATCCCCGCGAGGCCCGCCGCCGTGGCGACGGGTGGCATCCGATTGATCTTATCTTTGTGCTTCTGGAGCTTGGCCCGTGTGGCCTCATCCGCCACCGGGGTGGCGACGGGCTCTTCGGCACGCCCTGCCCCGGTCAGAACCAGGAGCGCACCGAGACAGAAAACACCAGAACAGCGACTGACACCGCGCATGACCGTTCTCCCTCTTTCACCCAGATCTGCTACGTCATTTAGATGACAGTTTGACGTCAGGTTCCGGTCATATTCGTGAGGGGCAGGCCTCCCGCAGGTCGTCGCAGGCGGTCCCATTCTTGCCGCGGCAGGTGGCGGACGCCGGGCCAACAGACATTGGCGGCCAGAATCATGGACCCCGGCCCGGCCGGATCCGTGTTGAGACTGTTCGTCGCCAAACGATAGGCGTCCGGATCGCCTCAAGCCAATTCCTGGTTGACGCTGAAGAGGCCAGATTACAGTTCCAGATTACAGTAATTGCTTTGCGGCAATTGCCATGGGCGCAAGGGCGCATAGGATGCCCTCGGGGTTCAACCTCCCTCCTTTAGGAGCCCATAAACACCACGACTATGGCGCTCACTCTAAGCTCAACTCAAGCTCAAGTGGCACAATCTGTTATTTTCTCCACCAGACATCCACCATGGCCGGGTCCAGCGGCGTTGATTTTGGGCGATACCGCCTGTATGCGGACTGCACTGGCATTATGGAAAATTGTAGACACGGCAATGGTTGCCGAGGTGCCTTTCAGGCCCCGGCCGGCCATGCGGGAGGGCAGAGCATGGAGACGACACATCGCACGCGCCGGGCCTTGCTGGATCGGATCGATGCGGGCATTTCCTCCGGCATCAAATGGTCAGCACGCCGTCAGCACACAGATGGCTATTGGGTAGGGCATCTCCAGTCCAATTCCTGCATGGAGGCCCAATGGATCCTGGCCCTGCATTTCATGGGCCGGCGGGACCATCCCCAGATTCCCGGCATGATCCGCTCCTTGTGGCAGGAGCAGCGACCGGATGGGTCGTGGGGGATTTATCACGATGCGCCCGCGGGCGATATCAACACAACGGTTGAATGCTACGCCGCTTTGCGCTGCATGGGTACGCCTGCGGAGGATCCGCGTCTTACCACAACGGCGGCCTGGATTTTGGAGAAGGGCGGCCTGCGCCATGTGCGGGTCTTCACGAAATACTGGTTGGCCCTGATCGGCGAATGGCCCTGGAAGAACACGCCCAACCTGCCCCCCGAAGTGATTCACTTTCCGCTCTGGTTCCCATTCAACATCTACAATTTCGCCCAATGGGCCCGGGCGACCCTCATGCCGCTTGCCGTCTTGAGCGCCCGGCGGCCCACGGTGCCCCTGCCCGAAGGCTCAAGCCTTGATGCCCTGTTCCCGGAAGGGCGCGAACGCTTTGACTATTCGTACCCGAAGAAACCTGCGCTTTTCTCCTGGGACAGTTTCTTCCTCGGCGCAGATCGGGTGCTTCACACCGCGCAATCAATGGGTCTGCCGCCTATGCGCGAGGATGCGTTGCGCAAATCGCTCGAATGGATCATCAAGCATCAGGATGCGGATGGTGTATGGGGCGGAATCCAACCCCCCTGGATCTACAGCCTCATGGCCCTGCACAATGAAGGCTACCCGCACAGCCACCCCGTGATGGCCAAGGGTATCGGCGCGCTTGAGGACCCCCGCTGGGCCTATGAGAAGAACGGCGCCACCTATGTGCAGGCCTGTGTCTCACCGGTTTGGGATACGGTGCTGACCCTGCTCGCTTATCAGGACACGGAGCAGGAGCGCCCCGAGGAGATTGAGCGGGCCGTTGACTGGGTGCTCTCCCAGGAGGTGCGCACAAAAGGCGACTGGTCCATGAAGCTGCCGGATGTGGAGCCAGGGGGCTGGGCCTTTGAATATGCCAATGCCTGCTATCCCGATCTCGACGACACCGCCGTCGCGTTGATGGTGCTCGCGCCCTACCGGGCCGATCCCAAATGGCGCGCCAAGGGCATCCATGAAGCGATCGAGCGGGCGCTGAACTGGACCATCGCCATGCAGTGCCGGGGCGGCGGCTGGGGCGCCTTCGACAAGGACAATGACAAGACCATCTTGACCAAGATTCCGTTCTGCGATTTTGGCGAGGCGCTGGACCCGCCGAGTGTGGACGTGACCGCCCATGTGATGGAGGCCTTCGCCCGCCTTGGCTTTGACAAAAACCACCCGGCCATGGCGCGGGCCATCGCCTGGCTCAAAACAGAGCAGGAAGCGGACGGATCATGGTGGGGCCGCTGGGGGGTCAATTATGTCTATGGCACGGGCGCCGTCCTGCCGGCCCTTGAAGCCATCGGCGAGGACATGTCCCAACCCTATATTCAGCGTGCGGCCGATTGGTTGACCCGGCAGCAGAACCCCGATGGTGGCTGGGGAGAGACATGCGGCTCTTATATGGATCCGACCCTTGCGGGCAAGGGCACGAGCACAGCCAGCCAGACCGCCTGGGCCCTTATGGGCCTTGTCTCGGCGGGCCGGGTGCCCGATCTGCCGGCGGTGGAACAGGGCCTCACTTTCCTCGCCGACCGCCAGACCATGGGCACGTGGGATGAGCCTGAATTCACGGGCACAGGCTTTCCAGGCTATGGTCTTGGCGCACGGATCAATCTGAACCAGAAGGGTCTCGACAAGGATCTCTATCAGTCCACGGAACTCTCCCGCGGCTTCATGATCAACTACAATCTCTACCGGCACTATTTCCCGCTCATGGCCATGGGCCGTGCCCGCAAAGTGCTGCGCCGCATGGACAATCAGGCGGCGGTGTAAGCCGGCCACTCCTGCCCCCTGTCACTGCGGGCCCCCTGTCACTGCGGGCCCCCTGTCACTGCGGGCCCCCTGGCACTGCGGGCCCCATGTCACTGCGGGCCCAGCAAAGCAATCGAGGACCGCACGCCCTCGTGTGGCGGGTCAGG
>CAYUYV010000157.1:0-9938 GCA_964449455.1 uncultured Alphaproteobacteria bacterium
CCCGAATGATCGGCAGGCTCGGTCGCGAATGCCTGACCCAAGAGCCACACTAGCACTATGGTGTTTCTCGTGTCGTTTTCGGATCAGAAGTCCGCAGACGGACGTGCCGGGACGTCTCATGCGGACTTCTGATCCACGACACGAGGATATTTGTCATATAAGCCCTGTGAAAGAGCTTACACGATCCCAATGGTCAACTCGCCCTTCACCACCTCGATCCTCTTGGCCGACGATGCGGACACCGCAGCGCTTGGCGCCCGCCTTGCGGCCCAGGCCCGGGAAGGCGATGTCTTTGCACTTGATGGGGATCTGGGCGCTGGCAAGACCACTCTCGCCCGCGGCTTTATCCGTGCCCTCACCACGCCGGACGAAGAAGTGCCCAGCCCGACCTTCACTTTGGTGCAGACCTATGACACCCCAGCCTTCACCATCTGGCATTTCGATCTTTACCGAATCGGCGAACCGGCGGAGGTTGTCGAGCTTGGATGGGATGACGCTCTGGCGGGGGGCGTGAGCCTTGTGGAATGGCCGGGCCGGCTTGGCTCGGATTTCCCGGCCGCGGCCCTGCAGATACGCCTCGTCCCGCACCAATCGGGCGCTGCGGAAGGCCGAAGGGCCCAGATCAGTGGCCCCGCCATGCATTGGGGGACGCGCCTTGACGATTTCTGACCCGACGCAGACCGATCCGCGCAGCACGCTTCGCACCGCGTTTGTGGACTCCCATGGCTGGCCATCCTCAGCCCTGCGCACCCTGACGGCGGATGCCTCGACCCGGCGCTACTTTCGGCTGGAGACGGCTGACGGTCGGGCCGTTTTGATGGATGCGCCGCCGGCAGCGGAAACGGCGGCTTGCCCTCCGGGCGCCTCGCCGGAGGACCGCCAGGCCCTCGGCTACAACGCTGTGGCCCGTCTTGCCGGCCCAGACGCGCGGGCCTTTACGGCCGTGGCCGGCTGGTTGAAGGCGCAAGGCCTGAGCGCCCCGACGGTTCTCGCGGCAAGCCATGAATCGGGCCTTCTGCTCCTTGAAGATCTGGGGGATGATCTTTTCGCCCGGGTCATTGAGGCGGGCACACCACCCGAGCCCCTTTATGCGGCAGCGATTGACCTTCTGGTCCATCTCCATGGAACGCCTGCGCCGGACAGTCTTGCGGCAGCGGACGACTCCATATGGCCGCTCCTTGACTATGATGCCGTGGCCCTTGGCGCCGAAACCGACCTCTTTCTGGACTGGTACTGGACGGCCGCAAGCGGCGCTCGCCTGGTACCGGATGGTCTGCGTGCGGCCTATCATGCCGCCTGGAATCCAGTGCTTACGGGGCTGGGCCAAACGGCGCCCGTGTTTGTGCATCGAGACTATCACGCGGAAAACCTGATCTGGCTGCCGGAGCGGGACGGGGTGGCCCGGGTTGGCCTGCTCGATTTCCAGGATGCCCTGCGGGGATCAGCCGCCTATGATCTTGTCTCCCTGCTGACCGATGCGCGCCGGGATGTGGAGCCCTGGCTCGCGCAGACCATGCTGGAGCGCTACATCACACAGCGCGGCGCGGGCGCGCAGGACTTCTCGGCGCAGGCATTCCGCTCGGATTATGCGGTTCTCGCCGCCCAAAGAACCACGAAGATTCTCGGCATTTTTGCCCGCCTGTGCTATCGGGACGGCAAGCCACGCTATCTCGATTTCATGCCACGCCTGTGGGGGTATATGGACACGGCCCTTGCACATCCGGCACTGAAAGACGTGGCCGGATGGTTTTCCGAGCATGTGCCCCAGGCCCTGCGCGGCAATGCCCTTCAGTCGAAATCATCACCTGCCAAAGGGTGATATCGCCAATCCGATCACCCACGACCAACGACAAATACGGGGCCCATCATGGCCGAGACGATCGCCACGCCGCCACCCAAAGCCATGGTCCTCGCCGCTGGCTTTGGCACGCGTATGCGCCCCCTCACGGATGATCGGCCAAAACCTCTCGTGCCGGTGCTCGGCCGCCCCCTTATCGACCGGGTGCTGGAGCGGATCGGCGAAGCGGGCATCAGGGAGTGCGTGGTCAATATTCACTACAAGGGCGCCATGCTGCGCGACCATCTGGCCCGCCGGAATGAGCCGCCCAAAGTGGTGATTTCGGACGAAACGGACACCTTGCTGGACACGGGCGGCGGCGTCGTGAAAGCCCTGCCTCTGCTCGGTGATGCCCCGTTCCTCACTTATAATGCGGACTCCATCTGGCTGGAGGCTAATGCGCCCAATATTCCCCGATTGATCGACAGCTTTGATCCGGACACCATGGATGCCTTAATGCTCCTTGTGCCGATGGTCAATTGCTGCGGTTTTGACGGCCGGGGTGATTTCACCATGGGCGCCGATGGCCGGCTGGCCTGGCGCCCCCGGGATGGCTTTGCACCTTATGCCTGGACCGGTGTCCAGATGGTCAGCCCCCGCCTGTTCCAGAACGCCCCTGAAGGCCCCTTCTCCACCCGCGTAGTCTGGGACCGGGCCATGGAGGAGGGCCGCCTGTTTGGCCTGCGCATGGATGGCTTCTGGATGCATGTGGGCACACCGGATGGGGTTCTGGAAGCGGAAGCCCGCCTGCAAGATGTGGGCGAGGCTGCACCCTAAAGCCGTCTTTGCAAGGAGCAATCATGTCCGAAAGCCCCGCCGTCTTCACCATTCCCGCCGGCCATGGCTTTCTCGATGCCCTCGTTGCGGGCGTGACGGACCGGTGGGCGCATACGGACGATCCCTTTGCCCTGCCCCGGGTGCTCGTGCTTTTGCCAACCCGGCGGGCGGTGCGCGCAGCCCGCAGTGCATTCCGCGACTGGGCGGCGCGGGAAACGGGGGGGCCAGTCCTGCTGCCCCGGATCCAACCCATTGGCGATGTGGATGAGGACGATCTTCTGGCCACGGCGGGACCGGGCGGCGAACCGGATATGGCGCTCGCCCCGGAGGTGCCCGAGCTGCGGCGCCGTCTCATTTTGGCCCGCCTGATCGCGGCCTGGCAGGGGGCCCGGTGTGGCGAGGGCGACCGGGGCCTGGCACCAGGCCAGGCGGCCCGCCTTGCCAAGGATCTCGGCGGCTTTCTCGACAGTGTGCAGACGGAAGAGGCCGATCTTTCTAAGCTTCACAGCCTGGCGCCAGAGCGTTTTGCCGTACACTGGCAGCATACGGTGGAATTTCTCTCTATTCTGACGGAAACGTGGCCAGGTATTCTTGAGGAACAGGGGGTCATGGACCGCCAGATGCGCCGGGCGCACCTCATCAATGCCCTGACGAAACGCTGGCAAGACGCCCCGCCGCAAGATCCGGTGATCGCGGCTGGCTCCACAGGCAGCGTGCCGGCCACACGCCGGCTTCTGGCCACCATTGCTGGCCTGCCCCAGGGCGCCGTGATCCTGCCCGGCCTTGACCGGGATATCGATCCCAGCGTCTGGGACAATGTCGAGGACAGTCACCCGCAATTCGGCCTGCGAGACCTGTTGCGGGACATGTTCCGTCTGGCGCCGGCGGATGTGCCAGTCTGGCCGGGCGCGAAGGGTCCCGCGCCCCGCCGCGAGCGCAGTAGGCTGATCAATGAAGCCCTGCGTCCGGCGGGCACGACAGATGGCTGGCTGCAGATCAAGGACGGGATCGCGCCGCCCGAAGCAACAGATGGCCTTTACCGGATCGATGCTGCAACGCCGGCGGATGAAGCCCGGGCCATCGCCCTTATCATGCGCGAGACGCTGGACACGCCGAAACGCACGGCTGCCTTGGTCACACCGGACCGAACCCTGGCCCGCCGGGTGCGCGAGGAGCTGCGCCGGTGGCGGATCGATGTGGATGACAGTGCCGGCGACCCCCTGATCGGCACGGCGCCCGCCCTGTTTTTGAGGCTGATCGCCCAGGTTCTCAAAGCCCGCTTCGCCCCGGTCTCCCTGCTCAGCCTGCTGAAGCATCCACTTTTCCGCCTTGATATGAGTGTTGAGCAGCGGGACTCTCTGATCAGCCTCATGGACCGGCGGGTGCTGCGGGGCCTGCGTCCTGAAGCCGACCTCAAGGGCCTTCGCGCGGCGATCCCCCTACGGACCAAGGGTAAAGACGACAGGCCGCACCCGAAGGAAGGCGACCTGCTCGATCTTGTGGACCGGCTGGCCGAAGCATTCGCGCCCCTCACGGCACTCAAAAGTGACAAGGCCCATGACCTGACGGATTGGGCCAGTGCCCATTGCGCGGTTGGCGAAGCCCTGGCCCGGCACACCCCACGGGACGATGGCGCGGAACGGCTCTGGCTCGGCGACGCGGGCGATGCGCTGGCCGGCGTCATGGCAGAGCTGACCGGCGATGGGGCCTTCGCCGCGCCAATCACGCTGACGGACTATCCGGCCCTGTTCGACAGCCTGATCGAGGGGCTTGTGGTGCGCCCGCCCCGGCCGCGCCATCCGCGCCTCTCCATCTGGGGGCCCCTTGAGGCACGCCTTCAGCAGACGGACATCATGATCCTTGGCAGTCTGAACGAGGGCACCTGGCCGGACGATCCGGGCGCAGATCCCTGGCTCAGCCGACCCATGCGCTATGAGCTGGGCCTGCCCTCACCGGAGCAGCGTATCGGCCAGGCCGCCCATGACTTCTCCCAGCTTTGCGGCGCACCGACGGTCTATCTGACACGGGCGGAAAAGGTGGACGGCACGCCCCAGGTGGCCTCTCGCTGGCTCCTGCGTCTTGCCAATCTGCTCAAGGGTGCGGATCGCGCTGATGCCTTGGCTCCGCCGACGGATTTTCCGGCCCTGGCCCAAGCCCTCGATCGGCCGTCCGCCATCACCCGCGTGAGCGAACCGCGTCCCAAACCGCCAGCAGATGCAAGGCCCAGGCAGCTTTCGGTTACGGAGATCGAGACCCTGATCCGGGACCCTTACGCAATTTACGCCAAACATGTCCTGGGCCTGCGGCCCCTTGATCCGCTGGACCAGCTTCCAGGCGCACGGGAGCGGGGCATCTTTGTCCATGATCTCCTGGAGCAGTTCATTGAAACCCATCGCGAGGCCCTGCCCGACTCGGCCCTTGAGGACCTTCTCGCCGTGGGCGAACAATCCCTGTGCGCAATTCTCACCGACCCGGCCCAGCGCACCTTCTGGGGCCCTCGCTTCCGCCGCGCCGCCCGCTGGTTTTTCGAGACCGAGCAGGAGTGGCGTCAGCGCGCGCACCCCCTGGCGATTGAGGTCAAGGGCGCCTGGAGCGTTCCCCATACGGATGGGTTTATACTGACCGGCCGGGCTGATCGGATCGACCGTCTGATCGGCGGCGGCTATGCCATCATCGATTACAAAACGGGCCAGCCCCCTTCTAGAAAGGAAGTCGAGGCGGGCCTTGCGCCCCAAATGGCCCTTGAAGCCCTGATGGTGGCCGATGGCGCCTTTGAAGACGTGGCGGCAGGACCCGCAGCCTGGCTGCGCTACATTCCGTTCAAGGGCGGCCGGACCCAAGACGTGGCCTGCGACATTGCCAAGGGCGAGGCGGACGTGTCTCAGGTGTCCTATGACGCCGCGATCGGCCTTGGCCGGCTCATTCGTCAGTATGGGCAGGACGCCACGCCTTATCGATCCCGGACCATTCCGAAACACGAGAAAACCGCCGGCGACTATGACCATCTGGCCCGGGTCAAGGAATGGTCCGTGGACGTGGGAGATGAAATATGACCGCACGCCTGCCCATTCCCGCCGCCACCATTGAGGCCCAGCACCGGGCGTCTGACCCGGCCCATTCGTCCTGGGCGTCGGCCAATGCGGGGGCCGGCAAAACCCATGTGCTGACCAGCCGGGTCGCGCGGCTTCTTCTTGCGGATGTTCCGCCGGCCCAGATCCTGTGCGTGACATTCACCAAGGCCGCTGCGGCGCAGATGCTCAATCGGCTGTTCGGTCTACTTGGTACCTGGTCCACCATGGCCGATGACCTTCTCGGTCCGGAACTGACAAAGATCGGCGCTGGCCCTCTGCCCGCGAACCAGTTCGGTGCGGCCCGGCGTCTCTTCGCCCGGGCCCTTGAAACGCCAGGCGGCCTCAAGATTCAGACCATCCACGCCTTCGCCCAAAGTGTCCTGTCGCGCTTTCCCCTGGAGGCGGGCCTCTCTCCAGGCTTTGAGATTCTGGATGATATGGAGGCGGAGGTTTTGGCCCGGGAAGCCCGGGACCGGCTTTTGTCCGGGGACATCTCGTCTACCCCGTGGCAGGGCGACGCGGAGTCTCTGCGCCAGGCCATTGAGCGCGCCACGGACATGCTGGAGGAAACCGGCTTCGACGACCTCTTGAAGGAATTGCGGACCAACCGTCTTGACCTCGAAGGGGGCCTGCTGACCCCGGACGGGGTGGCGGCACTTCGCGAGGCAGCGTTCAAGGCCCTTGGTATTGGTCCGGACCTGGACGGCGACATGGTACGCAAAGAGGCTCTTGGCCCCAGCCTTCTGCCCGAAGAGGATCTGCGCCATGCGGTGAGCGCACTTCAGGATGGGCTGAAAACGGACCAGTGCAATGCCGACTCCCTTAGCCGTTTTCTCAGCGCTCCGGACCGATTGGCCGCCTATGACGACTATCGCCTGGTCTTTCTGACCAAGGAGGGAAAGGCGCGGAAGAAACTCGCGACCAAAGGCGTTCAAGGGCAACGGCCTGCGGTAGTAGATTTTCTGCACAAGGAACAACAGCGGATCCTTGATCTGGAAGAGCGGGTCAATGCGGCCATCTGCGCCCGCAACACGGACGCGGTGATCACTATTGCCGCCCATTACTTCGCGCTCTACCGCCAAGCCAAGGCCCAGCGCGGCGTTCTCGACTTCAATGACCTCATCGAGCATGCGCGCAGCCTGTTGCGCAATGAGGGGGCCGGCGCCTGGGTCCATTATAAGCTCGACCAGGGCATCAAACACATTCTGATTGATGAGGCGCAGGACACGAGCCCTGCGGCCTGGGAGATCATGTGCCGGCTCGCCGACGAGTTCTTCGTGGGCGAAGGGGCGGTGCAGGATCAGCGCACAATCTTCGCAGTGGGCGATGAAAAACAGTCGATCTACAGCTTTCAGGGCGCGGAACCCGCCGGCTTTCAACGCACCCGCGCCCATTTCCAGCAGGCCACACAGGCGGGCCACAGGCCCTGGGATCCAGTGTCCCTCACCCTCTCCTTCCGGTCGGCTCCGGAAATTCTGCAGGCGGTGGACCTGGTGTTCGCTGACCCGGACAGTACCCGGATGATCTCTGCCCAGGGCGCGGGCGTTCACCACGATCCCCTGCGCACCAATGCAAGCGGCCTTGTCGAAGTCTGGCCCGTCTTTGAGGCGCAAGACGCCGAACCTCCCGATGTGTGGACCGCACCCGTGGATCGCATTGCGCCCGCGAGCCCCCCGGCCCGCCTTGCCAATCGGATCGCAGCGCTGATTGCCGGCTGGCTGCGGGAGGGCGACTGGCTCGCCAAAGCAGAGCGTGCGGTTCAGGCCGGCGACATCCTGATTCTCGTGCGTCGGCGCACGGATTTTGTCACCCTTCTCATCCGGGAGCTGAAGACCGCTGGCGTGCCCGTGGCCGGGACCGATCGCCTGGCCCTCACCGACCATATTGCCGTGATGGATCTCATGGCCCTCGGGCGCTTTGCCCTTCTGCCCGAGGATGATCTGACCCTTGCCACAGTGCTCAAGGGCCCGTTGATCGGCCTTAGCGAGGATGACCTTTTCGCCCTCGCCCATGGTCGCCAGGGCCCCTTGTGGACCGCGCTAATCACCCGTGCCAGCGAGCAGACCCATTGGCAGGACGCGCTCGACACGCTTAAGGCCGTTCGCAGCAAGGGCCGCAGCCGCGCGCCCTTCGATTTTTTCAGCTGGGTCCTGTCGGACCAGGGCGGTCGCCGGGCCCTGCTGGCGCGGCTTGGTCCGGATGCGGCCGATCCCATTGAGGAATTCCTGACCCTGGCCGCCGCTGAAGAGGGGCGCGGCGTGGCGGATCTGACCGCCTTTCTGGACCGACTTCAACGCAGCCCGCCCACCATCAATCGGAACATGGAGGGGAGCGAACGGGCGGGCGGAGAGGTTCGTATCATGACGGTGCATGGAGCGAAGGGGCTTGAGGCGCCCATCGTCATCCTGCCCGACACCTGCACGATGCCCGACGCCAAGCAGGACCCCAAACTGCTGATCGAATCCGATACGGAAGATGATGACCCACCCGCCCTCTTCTGGCCCCAGAGCAAGGCGGATGATCCCCAGCCTGCGGCAGCCTTGCGCGAGCGTCTAGCGGAAAAGCGGGAGGCGGAATATCGCCGGCTTCTTTATGTGGCTATGACGCGGGCGGAGGACCGTCTCTATGTCATGGGCTATACGGGCAAGCGGAACACCCGGCCGGAGGCCTGCTGGTACGACCTGATCTACAATGCGCTCGCCCCCGTAGCCCAGGATATCGACCTCGGCGATCTTGGCGAAGGCTTGCGCCTGGGTGCGCCAGACGCGAAACCGGAAGTGCCCGCTCAAGGCGCACCAGGGACAATGCCAGTTCTCGATCTGCCCGACTGGGCCCTGCGGCCGGCGCCCCATGAGCCCGTTCCGGGCATCAGCCTGGCGCCCTCCCACCTTGCTGGCACGGATGATCCGGACACGCCCCAGCCCGCCCTGCCCCCGGCTCAGCGCCTGCCCACGGACCGGTTCCGCCGCGGCCGACTTGTCCACAAACTGCTCCAGGTGCTGCCCGACCTTCCCCCTGAGAGTTGGCGTGGCACCGGGGCCGCTTATCTTGCCCATCCGGCCCACCGGCTTGACCAGCAGGATCAGTCACCGCTTCTTGAAGAGGTTCTGGCGGTGATGGAAAATCCGGACTTTGCCGAGCTTTTCGCCCCCGGCAGCCGGGCGGAGGTGCCCCTTGCGGGCACAATCCCCCTCCTCGGTGACGCAGTCGTGATAGACGGCCAGATTGATCGCCTCGCCGTAACCGAAACCCGGGTTCAGATTGTCGACTACAAAACGAACCGGCCGGCGCCCGACTCGCTGGACCAGGTGGCCGGAGACTATGTGATCCAGATGGCGCTTTACAAAGCCTTGTTATCTCAGCTTTTTCCAGGTCGCCCCTTGGACTGTGTCCTCCTTTGGACTGCCGGCCCCCACGCCATGCGGGTGCCCGACGCGGTGCTCGACCGGGCCCTTGAGGATCTCGCCCAGCGCCGCGGCAAGGGGGGCAAAGCGGCAGAAAAGCAGGGGGAACGGGCCGGTGATGGGGGCGCCTTGACGCAGCATTCGGGCACGCCTACCTCTTAGCGCATGTCATCGGCCACACGCGGCGCAGGTATGCTCCTGGGCGGCAGGACTTCCGTGACAAGAGCCCAAAGCCCGCGAAAGAGGAGGCTTCTCCCATGGCAACCGTGAAAATCACCGATACTTCGTTCGACAGCGACGTTCTGAATGCCGACAAGCCCGTCCTGGTTGATTTCTGGGCGGAGTGGTGCGGCCCTTGTAAGCAGATCGGCCCGGCCCTTGAGGAAATCGCCGGCGAGATGGAAGGCAAGCTGACCATCGCCAAGCTGAATATCGACGACAACGCCATGACCCCGGGCAAATATGGCGTCCGCGGCATTCCCACCCTGATGATCTTCAAGGACGGGCAAGTTGCCGCAACCAAGGTCGGCGCCCTGCCGAAGAGCAAGATCGTGGAATGGATCGAGGAATCGATTTGACGCTTTTTTGATGTGGTGGGCTTTGATGTGGTCGGCTTTGATGCGCTTGGTGCAGGCCGATATCTGAACTCAGAATGGAAGCCAGGGCCCAGCAAAGGGCTCTGGCTTTTTTTGCGCCGACAATCAGTGCCGGGAACACAATTCCTACTGCACTCTCATCGACCGCCAAACATCCGTGCGAGCGAATTCCGGACAAGAGAATGAACCATGGCGTGCCCTTGGAGCGTTTTCAGCAAAAGTGTGTGCGGTTTTGCGGTTCGAAAACGCGATA
>CAYUYV010000158.1:0-9932 GCA_964449455.1 uncultured Alphaproteobacteria bacterium
AGACGGACGTGCCGGGACTTCTCATGCGGACTTCTGATCCACGACACTAGCCGGTCATCCGGGTCTCTGCCGGCCGTCTTTTCCAAATCGGAACAAGGATCCCTTTCATGCGCTTTGTGCTCTCCGTTCTGGTTGCGGTTCTGTGCTTGGTCGGGTTCGGCGGGAAGGGCGCATTGCTCGCCCGGGCCGATGTCCAGCGCGCGGAGATTGCCCCGTCCGCACAACCGGCGATCTGGCGGGTCACCAAAGGCGACCAGCGGGGCTGGCTGTTCGGGACCATGCATGCCTTGCCGGATGTGACCTGGAAAACACCGACTATCCAAAGCGCCATTCAGGAGGCGGATGTTTTTGTATTCGAACTGGAGATCGACCGGGTGGATTTGAACCGGGTCAGGGAGCTGGTGATGACATATGGCTTCAGCGAAGACGGACGGACCCTGCCCGACATCGTCAACGCCCGCCGCTGGGCCATGATCGCCAATCTCGCCGCGGATCTCGGATTTGATCGGGAGGAGATTGCGTCTCTCATGCCGATGCGGCCCTGGTATGCCTCGCTGTATCTGACGAATCGCTTCTTCACCAATGAAGGCTTTGCCGCAGCGCGCGGGGTTGAGGAGGCCCTTCTGGCCGATTTGCGGGCCGGCAATCGCCGGACCATGTCCCTTGAGACTGCCGAGCAGCAGCTCTCCTTTCTCGACGGTCTGCGAGAGCCGATCCAAGTGGCCATGCTGGAGGCGACCGTGCGGGACCTGCAGGAAAAGCCCAATATTGCCCGGGACATGCTGCGTCACTGGGCCAGCGGCGATACGGACCAACTGGCCAGCCTGCTTAATGATGCGCTGAAGGAATATCCGGAGGCCTATGATGCACTGCTCGTGGCCCGGAACCGGGCCTGGATCCCGGCGATCACGGATCTGATGGCGAGCGGACAGACGATTTTCGTGGCCGTCGGGGCTGGCCATCTGGTGGGGCGGGACAGCGTGGTGACTTTGCTCGAGGCCCAGGGCTATCAAGTCGATCGGGCTTACTGAGCGACACGGACTGCATTGCCTTATGCTGGGCCTTATGCCGGGCCTTATGCCGGGCAAGACGCAGAGCCAGTTTGGCTTGCAAGGTCGGGGCCTTGGGATTGGTGACAAAAAAGGGCCATGGCGCGGATGATCGCACCATGGCCCTTTCTTGATCCGTTGGGATCAAAGATCGATATCGACGACCGGTTTTTTCTTGGTCTCTTCAACCGCGGGGTCGGGGCGTGGCGGCGTCTCCTCCGCCTGCTGAGCCTCAACCGCGACGACGTCTGCCTCCTCGCCGGGTTCAAGCGTGCTCGTTTCCTCCGCAGCCTGACGGGCGAACAACATCCGGTCCAGAGCCGGCAGGCCGAAGGCCAGCGCAATGCTTACCGCGAGGCCAAGCAGAGCTCGTCCCAGATCCTGAACGGCAAGCTTGATGGACTCGAACATGGAACGGTGACGGACCATCAGGGTGAGCGCGATTTCGCGGCCCGCCAGCAGACCCAGGAACACCCAGGTCGTAGACATGGGGATGTTCGAGATCTGTTTGAAGTAGAGCAGGATGAAGCCATAGATCAGGTCGATGATCGTCGCGGCCCGGATATCCGTTGTGTTGGTCTTTGAGGTGACGATTTTTTGGATCTCACCGCCCCGCCGCGCAAAGATGATGGCGTGGAGCAGCAGCATGAACACCACCGAGAAGACCAGCGTATTGGTGTCGAGCTCCCGGGGCAGGTAGACGAAGATATTTGCCAGGTCCTGGATCAGCCACTGGCTCCACAGGAAACCCGTCGAGGCCCACTGAAAAGCAACCCAGTACCAGCCGGGCTTTTCGCTATCCGTCTCCATGAAGCGCTTCTCGAAGAGCCGCGCCACGGCGATATAGACAAGAAGGCCAACGCCGATGGCGACCCCATAACCGAGAGCCGATTTCGTCAGGACGGCCTGGGTGTTGGTCGGCGCGAACACCGTCAGCACCAGGAAGGTGGTGGAGACCGGAATACCGAAGCGCGTGAGCAGCAGGATGAAGACGGGCGGGATCACGTGGATCCAGGTCACCCCCCCTTCAGGCTCCGGGAACTTGGCCAGCCGGCCATAGGCCACATCGCCGTAATTGACGAACCAGCCATAAACGAGCACGCCCGTCAGGATGGTCGAGGCATAGAGCCACAGCAGCCACCAGGGACGGTGTGAGTTAGAGCTCAAAAAGGTGCCCAATGTCTGGATGGCGTCATTGGCAACGATGGAGTAGGCCGCAAACATGAAGCCCACGAACATCATGATGGATGCAAGACTTGTGTCCATGGTGATAAGCCCCCAGGAAGCAAATGGTTACGTGCGCAGTCCGGTCCGTTATGCGCAAGACTGGCAATCGCGGCCGGCCTGCGGGACGTTTGTTCGGTCCAAAATCGGCTTGTTCAGGATCTGGCGCTGTCCGGCGATTCCCCCCGGACAACGGATGTCAGGCCGCCGTCCGGGTCATGGTTTTTCAATCGAACCACCAGCGGCGCGGCTGATAGTCGGGCTCAAGCTTGCGGCGCTCGCGCTCCACGGTGCGTGAGGGCAGTGGCACGAAGCCGTTTTCCAGAACAATGGTCTGGCCCTGGCGTGACAGCACGAAGTCCAGGAAGGCCTGAGCAATGGCCGGCATGGGTTCGCCCGGCTTGCGGTTCACATAAATCATCAGGGGACGGGACAGGGGATAACGTCCGTCCAGCACATAGGCGAACCGCTTGGCGGGGTCGTCGGAATTGGTGAATTTTTCCACATAGACCGGGAAGAAGCGCACATAGAGGGGATCGGCCCCTTGCGCGATCGCAATGGGGCGCACATTCGGCTCGTTATATCCAAGGCCGGCATAGCCGATCGCGTTGATGTCAGCGGCGACCGCCTTGATGACGGCGGCTGAGTCCTCGTGGTCGATGTAGTCGGTCCGGAATTGGCCGTCGCACATGGCCGTTTTCCGAAAAAACTCGTAGGTGCCGGAAAGCGAGTTGCGGCCATGGACCTTGATCTTGCCGACTGTCCGTGTGCCAACGGCCAGGTCTTCCCATTCGGTGATTGGTCGCCCACCGCACATATGCGTGCTGGAGAACACCTGGTCGAGTTGGCCCGTGGTCAGCCCGAAAATGGGGTTGTCCTTGTTGACATAAACGGCAAGAGCATCGAGCGACACCACAATGGCCGTGGGCTGATAGCCATAAATGTCACGGAACGTGGCTTCCTCGCCCTTGGTCAGCCGGCGGCTCATGGGCGCAAGCAGGGCCGTTCCCTGATTAAGGGCCGGCACGGCCGTCTGGGAGCCTTCAGAGCGGATATCCGCGGCAACGCCTGGGTGGAGTGCGGTGAAGGCCTCGGCCCAGGAGTCCATGACTTCGCCAAGGGTGTCGGACCCGATGGCCGTCAGGGTTCCCTCAAGGCTGGCTGCTCCAGGCTGGTAGTCCGGCATGCCGGCCATATCGATGGCCGAGTCGGCACGGGCCGCCGTCGCGGCCCCTACTGATGTGGCCCAAACTGATGTGGCTATGGGCATCGCAGCCAGGGCGGCAATCAGGATGGCGCTGAACCGGTTCATGTCCCCTCTCTCTTTTCCCTCGTTGGAACCCTGAAGTCCCTCGTTGGAACCCTGAAGGTCGATCAGCGCACGGTTGACCGTTTTCGGCTGTTTTCAGCCTGCGACCGACTCCAAAACCCTGGCGATGGTTAGGTCATTCCACCGCAGTTGTCCATTAGCACGGGCATTCTCCAGATTTGTGACAGCCCACCCCGATACGGGCTTCGCGCAGCTTAGGCCAACCGCCTGTCTCAGGTCCGCTTTTGCAGCCATTGGCGCAAACCGATTGCAAGGCCATTCATGACCAGGAG
The DNA here is from genome assembly GCA_964449455.1 of uncultured Alphaproteobacteria bacterium. Taxonomy (GTDB): domain Bacteria; phylum Pseudomonadota; class Alphaproteobacteria; order JAJFIK01; family JAJFIK01; genus CAYUYV01. The sequence goes on from CAYUYV010000158.1 coordinate 3,876, forward strand.
GAAACCCAGAAGCACAAGAATGCCGGCCGCCGTGCGCTGGACGAAGCCCCGTTCAGGACTGTCGGCCCAGATGAAAATCTGTGTGGGAAGCGCCGTGGCCGGCTCCATCAGGCCATCGGGCAGGGCCGGGATGAACGCATTCATGCCGATCAACAAGAGGGGGGCCGTTTCACCAAGGGCCTGGGCAAGGCCAATGATCGTTCCCGTTAAGATGCCTGGCATGGCATTCGGCAGAACATGGTCAAACACCGTTTGGTGCTTCGAGGCGCCGACACCGAGGGCCGCTTCGCGAATGGATGGCGGGACCCCCTTCAAAGAGGCTCGCGTCGCAATAATGATGGTCGGGAGAGTCATCAAGGACAGCACCATGCCGCCAACGAGGGGCGCGGATCGCGGCAGTCCTGCGAATTGGAGGAACACGGCAAGGCCGAGCAGACCGAACACGATGGAGGGCACCGCCGCCAGATTGTTGATGTTGACCTCAATGAGGTCGGTCCAGCGATTGCGCGGTGCGAATTCCTCCAGATGGATCGCTGCGGCAATACCCAGCGGAAAGCTGATCAAAAAGCACACCAGCAATGCAAGGAAAGAACCGGTCAGGGCGCCGGCGAGACCCGCAATTTCGGGAAACCGGCTGTCCGGCGCGGTGAACAGCCTGGTGTTGAAAGGCTTCGAGATCAGCCCGCGCTCCGTGAGGGAATCGAACCAGGCGATCTGTTTGTCCGTCAGCCGCCTTTGGTTTTCCGGCACGTCCCGGCCGACGGTACCCTTGTAAAACTGATCAAAGGGGTCGGAGACCGGCAGCCGCAAAGGAATGGTCTGACCAATGAGGGAGGGGTCGGCCACGACACGCGAGCGCAGCAGATTGGGCGCCGCCGAGGACAGGATCTGGGCGGCCGCCGCGCGGTCCGACTGGTCCGTCAGCTCCGGAAACAGGGTGAGAAAGGACTGCCTCAGGGCGCCGGCATAATCGCCCCGCCGCGGATTGCTTCGGGAGAAGTCGCCCTCGTCCAAGGTGACGGCAAGGTCAACATGAGTTTGAGTGAAGGCCTGGTAGCCAATCACTGTCAGGGAAATGAGCAAAGTCCCGAGAAGGCCCATGGCGATGGCGATGGCGCCGATCCCAGCAGCACGCAGCAGCGTGTCCGACCCGCGCCGGGACTTGACCCGGTCGGCCATGGCGGGGGAGGTCCAGTCGATGGGCCTGGGGTCGATGGGCCTGGGGTCGAGTGGTTTGGGGGTGACCTCACTCATAGCGTTCCCGGTATTTCTGGACGATGCGCAGGGCGATGACGTTGAGGGTCAGCGTCACCAGGAAAAGCACGAGACCAAGGGCGAAGGCCGCAAGGGTCTTGGGGTTGTCGAATTCGGTGTCCCCCGTCAGCAGGGTGACGATCTGCACGGTCACGGTGGTGACACCTTCGAAGGGGTTGGCGGTGATCCGGGCGATCAGGCCCGCCGCCATGACAACGATCATGGTCTCGCCAATGGCCCGGCTGAGGGCGAGCAACACGCCCCCGGCAATGCCAGGCAGAGCCGCCGGGATCAGCACCCGGAGCACCGTTTCCCCTTGTGTTGCGCCCAGGGCATAGGAGCCATCGCGCAAGGCATTGGGCACGGCATTGAGCGCGTCATCGGACAGGGACGACACGAAGGGGATAATCATGATGCCCATCACACTGCCCGCCGCGATGGCGCTGTTGGGCGCCACGTCGAGGCCGAGAGCCTGACCTGCGCTCACAAGGGCGGGGGCCACGATCAGCACCGCGAAAAAGCCGTACACGACGGTCGGGACACCGGACAGGATCTCCAGGGATGGTTTGATGATCGCGCGAGTGCGATCCCCCGCATATTCGGCCAGATAGAGAGCCGAGAGGAGCCCGATGGGCACGGCTACGCAAAGAGCGATAGCCGCAATCAACAAGGTTCCTGCGAACACCGGAATGGCACCAAAGGCCCCCAGACCCGCCACCTGATCCTGCCGGATGGCAATCTGCGGTTCCCAGCGCAGGCCGAACAGGAACTCACCGACGGGCACTTCGCGGAAAAAGGCAAGGGATTCGAACACCAGCGCGCCGATAATACCGAGGGTCGTCAGCACCGCCACGAGGGAACTGAAGATCATCAGCCCCGTGAGCACCATCTCAAAACGGTTCCGGGCACGGAAGGTTGGCGTTTCCCGCGTGATGGCGACGGCGGCGCCAAGGGCTGTCAAGCCGGCAGCGCTCGCGACCAGGGCCATGGAGGCGATGCCGTTCCAGCGGTTGAGGCGGCCAGCGGCCTCCAGCAGATCAGGTTCGGGCGTGCGGAACTGGCGGCCGGCGGCAAGCTGACGGATTTCCGAGAGAAGCAGACCGATTTCCCCCCCGGAGCGGCCGGCCAACCGATCATCCGGCAGCGACATGACCAGCAGCCAGTTGATCACGCTGTCCTGGGTCAAGGCCCAAATCAGGACCAGTGCCGTCGAGGGCAGCAGGGCCCAGGAGGCTGCATAGGCGCCATGATAAAGGGGCAAGGAATGGAGGGCGCCGACCTCGCGCCCAGCTGCCCCGGCGGCCCGAAACCCAAGCGCCCTGTGGCGGGCCCACAGAAAGCTCGCAAGGGCCATCACGGCAATGACGGCGAAACTCCACGATACCATAGGGCGCCCCCGGAGGAATGGGAGGTCCGACCGCCTGGGGCGGACCTCGCCGTGGTTGCTCAGTTGTCCTCGAAGCGGACGGGCGTCTGGTCCATCACGCTCGCACGGGTGCGATCCTGTTCGCTTTGCGACAGGGGGGTGAGACCGCGATCCACCAGATAGCCGTCAGGACCAAGGGCTTCGACGCTCACATATTCGGTGATGAACTCTTCAAGACCCGGGATGACCCCGCGATGGGCGTTTTTTGTGTAGATGAACAGCGGGCGGGCGATGTCATAGGATCCATCGCCGATGGTTTCGAGCGTCGGCTCCACGCCATTGATGAGGACCGCCTTCAGGATGTCTTTGTTCTCATAGAGGAATGAATAGCCGAAAATGCCGAGGGCCGTGGGGTCCGCATTCAGGCGCTGGACGATGAGATTGTCATTCTCACCGGCTTCGATGAAGGGGCCGTCCTGGCGCATTCGGCTGCAATTCTCGTCCACATATTTGCTGAAGCCATCGCCGAGCTCGGCCTTTTTGGCCTGGAAGAAAGGCAATGCCTTGCACCCGTCATGCATGGCGAGTTCGACAAAAGCATCCCGCGTGCCGGAGGTGGGCGGCGGGCCGAAGACCCGGATTTCACTCTCAGGCAGGGTGGGATCGATCTGCGACCAGTTGGTGTACGGATTATCGACCAGGGTTTCGCCGGTCTCAGGGTCGGGCACCCGGGAGGCGAGGGCGAGGAAGACCTGATGCTCGGCCAAGGCCCAGGCGACGTCGCTCTTGCGCGCGACGCTGATGGTCAGGCCGTCATAGCCGATCAGGGCCTCGCTGATGGCGTCGACCCCGTTGGACTGGCACAGTGTCCATTCCGAAGGCTTCATGGCGCGGGAGGCGCCTGCGACGTCAGGGAAGCCTTCGCCAACCCCTTCACAGAAAATCTTCATGCCGCCGCCCGTGCCCGTGGACTCAACCACCGGTGCGGGTTGTCCTGTCTTGGCCGCAAACTCCTCCGCAACGGCGACCGAATAGGGAAAGACGGTCGAGGAACCAACAATGCGGATCCGGTCACGGATGGCGGCCGTGCCGCCGCCGCCCGGCGCGGAGCTGGGATCACAGGCGCTCAGGCCCAGAAGGGCGGTCGCCAGAAAACCGATCATGAAGGAGCGCTGCCGCGTTGATGTCATGTCATTCTCCCTGGTGGGCACCGCCGGGGATCCAAGCGGTGTCACATCATTCATCCCTCGCGTTGATAGCGTGAAGCATCGGGCCCGACCAGCCCAACCCGCCCGTATTTCTGCGCCCGGTCGCCCGGTCCATGTGAAATCGGGCTTGACTCAAAAGGTATTCAAGGCAGGGTTTTTGCACGAAGGAGGAAAAGGGCCGTCTTGCGGGGGTTTTTTCGTGATCATTTTTAATCATGTGCGTCTGGCCCGTTTTCTGGGCAACTACAGCGTCCCGCTCCGCAGCCAGTTCTGGTATTTTTTCTTCTATGTGCTTGCTGGAATTCTTCCCGGGATGGTTCACCTCATCCTGGTTTTGATCAATCCGGGCATGACCCAGATCCCGGAGACCGAAACCATTCGCATATACACGCTGCTGGGGGACGGTGCGGCGCTCACCCTGTTCATTTTTGGCCTGATTTTCGCGTTCCAGATGAATGAGCGCGGCGACAATCGCGATTTCATTACACGCTATGTTTGTCTGTCGATGCCGCTGGGCATTCAGGCCCTTGGCATCTTCATGATGACATTCTCGATGCTGATTGTTTTTGTGGTCAATTTCGTGAATACGATCCAGATGCCCGATGGCGACCGCTCCGTCGCCATCGTGGACAGCATTCCGCTGCTGACCCTGTCGGCCTATGTCACGGCCAGCCTCTATTTCAATGTGCAGATGATCTTCACGATCCGCCTTGCGGCGACGCAGATTTTCTTCAACGCTCTACAGAACGCGTCGGCACCGCCTCAATCTCAGCAATGATTTGCTGCGCAGCAGACCAAAGCAGTGGCCATCACGGTGCGGCACATCCGTCGAGCCAGACATCCCTGACGCCGGTGGGCACGCAGGTGCCCGCCAACAGGCGCTCTATCCGCGCGATTCGCTCGTTAAGCAGCTCGTCAGGTTTGGCCAGCTTCAGGCGGCCCGGCGCGATCAGGACGGCAACCAGGGCAAGAAACTCCTCCTGCTGAATGTCTGAGGGCGGTCCACCGAAAAAGACCTGCGATGCCTGGTGAAAGCCCGTGACCCACCCATCAGGGCCCGCGCCCATATGCAGCGTATCAAGACCCAGAGTGAGAATGTCATCTTTCGTCAAATGCCGCTCCAGGGACATGGCATAGGCGGTCTGACGAATTTTTGAAAAACCCGGTTTGAAGGAGTCAAAGGCGACCCTTTTGGCAAGGGACTGGGTCACCGTGGTCAGGCCCGCGCCAGGTGTTGTCAGGTCGATGCCATTGTGATCCCAGAAAGTCGGGTCCTCGACCGCGAGCAGAATGCCCAGACGCTCCGAACCGAGCGTATCTGCTCCGAAGCCGGCGGCCCGCAACGCCTCGGCTCTTGCGGCCAAGGCCGGTGCATCCCGTGCCGCATCGCGCCACCCATTCCCGGCATAAATGCCGGCCGCGATGAGAAACGCCATCAGGATGACTGCGATACCGAGTAAAATCCGTCCCATGAGTTTCAGGCTTCCTGTTTGCGCCAGACCATCACGTGGAACCAGGGCGCTCTGCGATAGTCGCGCGCCGTCGGATCGTCCTGCGTGATGGGTTCAGGCTCTTCGAACCGTTCAAGGATGAGTCCTTGCTCCAGAAACAAGGCCATATAACGGCTCAAAGGCCTGTGCCGGTTGATGACCCGGATTCCGGAAAAGGCGATCTCGTAGTCACGTTCATCCAAGTAGCGATCCATGCGGAAAAACAGCTTCTTGCCGCCCCCATCCTTGTGCCAGCCCAACTCCCCTCCTGCTGTGTTGAAACTCGTCAGATTAACGACAATGAGGCGCCCGTGTGGCTTCAGAACCCGGACCATTTCCAAGACCGCCCGGTCGATATCCTCAATATCGATCAGGCTCAGGCAACTGATGGACAGATCGACACTTTCATTGCGAAGCGGTAGGGCCTGCGCGCCGGCCTGGACATAACAGCCTGCAGGATCCCGGCGCCGGGCTTCTTCAATCAGGGTGCGGGTCGGGTCGATCCCGATACTGTCAATGCTCCAACCTCGCATCATGCGGCAGAGCCGGCCTTCACCACAGCCCACATCGACGGCTTTGCGTCCCCCATATCCGGTCAGGATGCGCTTGAGTGCGGGATCCGTGACCTCCCGGCGGGCCCAGTCGCCCTGTTCGCCCATGGCCGCAATCCATCCGGCGGCGGCCATGTCCCAGTCTTTCGACATGTCTTCATCCCTTCCTGCGCACAAAAAAGGCGGAG
>CAYUYV010000159.1:0-9847 GCA_964449455.1 uncultured Alphaproteobacteria bacterium
AAGGCGCAGGGTGTCCTTCTTTTCCTGGCTCTGGGTCTCCGGAATGACGATCACGGTACGAAAGCCCATGGCATTGGCGACAAGGGCAAGGCCAATGCCTGTATTGCCAGCCGTGCCTTCCACGATCACCCCGCCGGGACGCAAGTCCCCCTTGGCCACAGCATCCGTCACGATCCCCAGCGCGGCCCGGTCCTTCACGGACTGGCCGGGATTCATGAATTCGGCCTTGCCCAGAATGGTGCAGCCGGTCTCCTCGGATGCCTTTTTCAATCGAATCAGGTGTGTATTGCCGATGGCAGGGATCATGCCGTCAAGAATGGTCATGGGACTGCCTGTCCTTATTTGTTCATTCTGTTGACCCATCCTGAGGATCGCCTGGTTCGGCGACCAAAGAATGCGTCAATGGTCCGCTCCTCAAGCCGGTGACTGGCGTTCAGTCCGGCAAAACCTGGACATTACGCTACCGCCGGGCCCAAGGCCCGTTCAAGGCCGCCACCGGGCGGAAGACCGCTTCACAGAATATCGGGCGCAAATAATTGGACGTGAACGTCCGTCGCCCTACTCTGATTGCCTGTATGGCGACAACAATTTGAAGGCGCTCGCGTCCAACTGTCTAGATTATTGGACAGCGAAGCCTGTAAAGTAGCGTTGGCAACCCGCGCCCCGAGCGCATGTGATCTAACGGTCGGCTCCATGATGCACCACCCCCCGGAAGATCTACTTCTGGAATACGCCGCAGGAACGCTATCGCGCGACAGGGCCCTGCTGGTCGCGGCGCACCTGACTTATTGTCCATCATGCCGACAGACCGTCGCCATGGCTGACGAGATTGCCGGAGCCCTGGCGATGGAGGCATCTCCATCCATCCCCGTTCTCGGGTTTGGCGCAGACGATCTCACGGCGATCGCCACCACATCGCCGATCCCCGATGCACAAGCGCCGGTCACAAAAGCAGGAGACACCGCGTCGCGCCCGCACCACCGATACGCGGCAAGCGTGGCGGGCCGCTCAACGATCCTGCCCAAAGCACTGCGTGATGTGGTCGGCCCGAGCCTTGAGGGTATTCCCTGGAACCCGATCTTCCCCGGCCTGTGGGAACACAGACTGTCTGATGATCCTGAAGGGGCTGGCGATGAGGCTCGGCTTCTGTGCATCGATGCAGGACGCGCGATTCCATCCCATACCCATGGCGGCCTTGAAATGACACTGGTCCTTTCTGGCGGCTTCCGGGATGCCCGCGGCCATTACACGGTGGGCGACGTATGCACGGCCGACGGCTCCGTGGATCACCGGCCCGTGGCCGACAGCCACGAGGACTGCATCTGTTTTGCCGTTGTCGAGGCGCCCATGCGCTTCACGGGCCGGGTCGGGCGCCTGCTCAATTTCATCGAGCCCCATTTGGCCCGCGCCGGCGGACCCTTCGGGTTCCGCAGATCATGAGCGCCAGCCGGACCCTGCGCCTTGTCCTCGGGGATCAGCTCACCCGCTCCCTCAGCAGCCTGACGGATCTCGACCCGCAAACCGATTGTGTGCTGATGGCCGAAGTGACGGCCGAAGCCACCTATGTCAAACACCACAAAAAGAAGATCGCCTTCCTGTTTTCGGCCATGCGCCATTTCGCAGCCGAGCTCGAAGCAGATGATATTCGCGTCATCTATGTGCGCCATGACGATGCCAAGAATGCTGGCAGCCTGCTGACGGAAGTGCGCCGGGTGGCCGGCGAACATGGCGCTGACCGGATTGTCGTGACGGAACCCGGCGAGTACCGCCTGCGCGAGGATATGGACGGCTGGGCCAAGGCGCTGAACCGCCCTGTGGAGATCCGGGACGACGATCGCTTCATTGCAACACGGGGGGAGTTCAACGCCTGGGCCGAAGGGCGCAAGTCGCTCCGCATGGAATTCTTTTACCGGGAGATGCGGCGCAAGACCGGCATCCTGATGGAAAAGGATGGAGAACCAACGGGCGGCCAGTGGAACTTCGATGCGGACAATCGGGAGGCTTTGCCCGAAACCGTTGTCCCGCCAGGGCGTCTTGGCATTGAGCCAGACGGCATGACCAGCAGTGTCCTGATGGAAGTGGAAGCGGCATTCCCGGATCATTTCGGTGATCTGGAGCCCTTCGATTTCGCTGTAACCGCCCAGGATGCCGAAACCCTGTTTGAGCATTTCTTGACAGACTGCCTGCCGCTTTTCGGCACCTATCAAGACGCCATGAAGGGCGGCGAGCCGTTCCTCTATCACAGCCTGATTGCCCAATATATCAATGCGGGGCTGCTCGATCCCCTCGCCTGCTGCCGTGCCGCCGAAAGGCGCTACCGGGACGGTCAGGCTCCGCTCAATGCCGTTGAGGGCTTCATCCGGCAGATCCTGGGCTGGCGGGAATTCGTGCGCGGCATCTATTGGCGCGAAATGCCTTCCTACAAAGCGCGCAACACCTTCGGCGCGAACCGTCCTCTGCCTGACTTTTTCTGGACTGGAAACACGCGCATGGCCTGTATTCGCGATGTGGTCCAGACCACGAAGGCCAATGCCTACGCCCATCATATTCAGCGCCTCATGGTCACGGGCAATTTTGCCCTGCTCGCCGGCCTGGACCCTGACGCGGTCAATGAATGGTATCTGATCGTTTATGCGGATGCCTATGAGTGGGTCCAACTCCCGAACACCCATGGCATGGCGCTTTACGCCGATGGCGGCCTTTTGGCCTCCAAGCCCTATGCAGCAAGCGGCGCCTATATCAACCGCATGTCGGACTATTGCAAATCCTGTCACTACAAAGTGTCGAAAAAGAACGGGGCCCAGGCCTGCCCCTTCAATTATCTGTACTGGAACTTTTTGATCGACAACGAGGACCATCTGAAAAACAATCCGCGCATCGCCATGCCCTATCGGACGCTGGCCAAGATGGATCCCGAACGGCGCACTGCCGTCAGAGAGGACGCGGCACGCTTTTTCCGCTCCATGACGAAAGAGACCACGGCCGGTAGCAAGGACCACAGCCATGCGTAATCAAGTGGTTTCGCCGCAGGATGGAGTCGCCTGGGTGACCGGCGCAAGTTCCGGGATCGGCCGGGATTTGGCCCTGGCTCTGGCCGCAGACGGCTGGCGCGTGGCGGCCACGGCGCGCCGGGAACAGGATCTGGAGGCCCTGGCCGGCGAAGCGGAAGGCCTCCCCGGAGCCATCCATGCCTATGCGGCGGATGTCACAGACCGGGCCGCCATGGCCAGGGTGGTCGAAGCCATCGAGCAGGCCATGGGCCCGCTTGCCCTCGTTGTGCTCAATGCCGGGATCTATCTGCCCCTGGAGGTGCCGGACTTCGATGCGGAGATTTTCGAGAAATCCTTTTCCGTGAATGTCATGGGCACGGCCTATGGGCTTGAGCCTGTCATTCCCCGGATGATTTCGCGCGCCAAGGGCCATATCGCCCTTGTGTCATCCGTGACCGGCTATGGCGGCCTGCCCACAAGCGCGGCCTATGGCGCCACAAAGGCGGCCCTGATCAACATGGCCGAGGCCATGAAGATCGAACTGGACCGCCATGGCGTGCGGGTTTCCGTGATCAATCCGGGCTTTGTGGAAACGCCGGCGCAGGACGACAACGACTTCCCCAAACCCTTCATGATCTCGTCCGAAAAAGCGGCGGCTCTGATCATCAAGGGTCTCAAGCGACAAGCTTTCGAGATCACATTCCCGAAAATTTTCACTTATCAGCTCAAAATCCTGAAATGGCTGCCCCGGGACTGGTACATCGCTCTCATCAAGCGCCAGACCGGCTGGGTGTGATGGCAAACCATCGGGAGGCTCGCAACGCAAGACTGTGCAGGCCGAACCGTGTCCAATCGGTGCGGCCCTTTTCATGCCTGTTCTGACTATTCCACGGTCAGCTTGAAATCGAGCCGCACACGAACGCCGCTGCGCGCAAAGGCAACACCCTCCCGCCTCTGCAGCTGATAGCGCCACTGGCGAACGGCGCGCAGTGCCTCGCGCCCAAAGTCCCGTCCGCTTTCGTCAACGATCCGGGCATTGACGAGCGTACCGTCCGTTGCGATCGTAAACTCAATGACCGCATAGCCTTCTTCCCCCCGTGTCGCCGCGCGGCGGGGATATTGGGGCGCAACGCGGACGATCGGGATCGGTTCATTGCTGAGCCGTCCCATATCATCAAGGCTTGGTGTGCCGACGGAAGGCGGCTGAACACTGGTGAAGCCATCCCGGCCACCACTGGGGTCAAGGCTCGGGTCCGGCTTGGGCGGCGGCGGCGTTTCCGTGACCGGTGGTCGTTGGATTGGTCTTTCGATCTCCTGCGGCGGCTTCGGCTCGCGGACCTTGCCAAGTTCAACCGGCTGCCCCTCAGGCTCACAGACCGGTTCAACCTTGTCCGGCTCGATCAAGGTTTGCACTGCATAAAACAGGAGCCCGGTGACGACCGCGCCGATCACCAGACCAAAAAAACAATCTGCCTCGAAAACCCATGAGCGGTCCTCCCGCTGCTGCCCCCTTCAGAACGGGAGGCTCGTGTGGCGGGTCCGGAATTCGCCCGAATGATCGGCAGGCTCCGTCGCGAATGCCTGACCCAAGAGCCACACGAGCAATATGGTGTTTCTAGAGCCCTTTCACAGAAGTCCGGGTCATTGAAAGGGCTCTAACTCTTTGATTTTTCGCGTTTTCGAACCGCAAAACCGCACACACTTTTGCTGAAAACGCTCTCGTGTCGTTTTCGGATCAGAGGTCCGCAAACGGACGTGCCGGGACGTCTCAAGCGGACTTCTGATCCACGACACCAGCACAGGCGAGGACTTGGACCAGAGGTCACCGATTGCGTGCCATGATCCGTCTTTTTGATCCGGACCCATTCGCGCCAACCCCGTCTGTCCCGGCCTGCTCCAGGAAGCGCAGGACAGCCGGCCGGTCGGTCTCGGGAATCTCCGCCTCGATTCGGCTGTTGAAGCTGTTGATCACCGTCATGGCCTTTTTGCGTGCCGCGCGCCCGGCTGCCGTCAATATCAGGCGCTGGACCCGGGCGTCCTTTGCGTCATGGAGACGCTGGACAAGATCCCGGTCTTCCATCCGCCGCACGAGGCCCGTCACGGCCGGCTGACCGATATCCAAGGATTCCGCCAGGGTTCGCATGGCAACTTGCTTGTATTGGCCGATGACGATGAGGCCGGCGGCCTGGGCGAGGCTGATACCGACCTCCCGGCGCAACCGGCGTTCAAGCTCCCTGACGATCCGCTGGCGCGCGCGGTCCGCGAGCCAGACCAGACGCGCTCCAGGGTGAATGCCGGCCAGGCTGGAGTCGTCGTTCATGTAAGGTCCTTTCATCTCAGGGTCCAATCTAATAACCCCACCCGCCGCTCAAGATTGTTCCGCATCCGTCTTGCCTTGATCGTTCCATAGGCCCGTTCCTGGCTCCGATGCCAAGGGCTGTCCGTGCCAAATGCTCGAAACTCTTGATCGTCCGTCTCAACCCGCTTACGTCCTTAAGGCGTGAGTTTGGTCGCACGAGCCCGTGCGGCCTCCATCTTCTCCGATTAATGAGGGAGCAACGGTCATGGCAGAGGTAGATACGGGCACGTTTATCGCCCAGGAAATTAAGGATCACGATGTCGTGCTCTTCATGAAGGGCACACCGCAATTTCCCCAATGTGGCTTTTCCTCGACTGTCGTTCAGATCCTCAATTATCTGGGTGTGGACTATACAGCCCACAATGTTCTGAGTGACGATAACCTGCGCCAGGGCATCAAGGATTTCAGCAATTGGCCAACCGTCCCCCAGCTCTATGTGAAAGGGGAGTTTGCTGGCGGCTGCGACATCCTGCGGGAAATGTTTGAGGCTGGTGAGCTGCGTGGGTTCATGGAGCAGCGCGGCGTTGCCGTGGCCGAGAAGGCCTGACCCCCTCACCCGTGGTCCTGGAGCACGGCGCCCGCGAGATAGAGCGAGCCGCAGATCATGATCCGCGGCACGGTGCCATGGTCAGCAAGACACAAGGACAAGGCGCGGCCGACAGCCCCATCCAGGGTGCCGGCCGTGCTTGCGGGCACGCCGGCCGCCTCCGCCGCTGACGCAAGCGCAGCCGGCGTCCAACCCGGCGAGGTGCCTGGAAGCGGTATCGCAACCAAATGGCTTGCAAGGCCGGTAAACTGGGCCAGATAAGCCGGCGCATCTTTGTTCTTCATCATCGCGCAAATCAAAAACAGCGGGCGGGGCACGCGCTGATCAAGGTCTGCCATGGCCTGGGCAATAGCGGCCGCCGCATGGGGGTTGTGCCCGCCATCGAGCCAAAGATCCGCGCTGTCCCGCATGTCGGATGCCGCGGTCTGGATGCGCCGAACGAACGGCCCCCGCGTGAGCCTTTGCAGGCGAGCTGGCCAGTGCACCTCCCTCAAGCCCCCCTCAATGGCATTGACGGAGACGGGCAGTGCGGATTGGTGCCGCAGGGCCGCGATCACGACACCCGCATTCTCGAACTGATGGCGCCCCTCAAGGCGCGGCGCGGGCAAATCGAGCAGGCCGCCACTGTCCTCATAGACAAGGCGCCCCTGCTCCTCGCGGGTCATGAAATCCTGGCCGAACAGGTGGAGCGGCGCCCCCACGCCCTCGGCCTGCGCCTCGATGACCGCACGCGCCTCATCCGCCTGCGGGGCAATAAATCCGGGCACGCCTTTTTTGAGGATACCGGCTTTCTCGCCGGCAATCTGGGCGATCGTGTCGCCAAGATATTCTTTATGGTCAAGATCCACGGGCATGATGAGGCTGGCGACCGGCCGCTCCACCACATTGGTGGCATCGAGCCGTCCGCCCAACCCCACTTCGAGGATCACCGCATCCGCCGGGTGGCGGGCAAAGGCCAGAAAGGCGGCTGCGGTTGTGATCTCAAAATAGGTGATTTCCGCCCCCGCATTGATGCGCTCGCAGGTCTCCAGCACATCGCACAAGGCCTCTTCGCCAATGGGCACGCCGTTCAGCACAATGCGCTCATGGAAGGAGACGAGATGGGGCGAGGTATAACAGTGGACGGAATACCCTTCCGCCTCCAACATGGCTTTGAGAAAGGCGACGGCCGAGCCTTTGCCATTCGTCCCCGCCACATGGAAGATGGGAGGCAATGCCGTCTCCGGCGACCCAAGGGCCGCGAGCAGGCGCTCGATACGCCCCAGATGGAGATCGATATAGCGCGGGTGAAGCGAAAGCAGTCTGTCGAGGAGCGCGTCACTTTTCCGTGGACCGACGGCCTCGCCGGGCGCATGCGGCGTGAGCGCCATCAACCGCGCGCCTCGTCGTCAGGCACATCCTGATCCGGCACGGGCAGTGGCTCCGCATCAATGGCATCTGCGTGCGCATTGGCGATAACCGGGTCGCCCGCCTCATTGGCCGGCGGCGGAAGCTGCGGCGCATCCCCTTCATAGACCCGGTGGGGAACCATCAAAATGTCGATCACCCGGGCCAGGGTGTCCTTGAGGTCATGACGATGGACCACCAGATCCACCATGCCGTGCTCAAGGAGATATTCTGCCCGCTGAAAGCCCTCCGGCAACCGCTCCCGGATGGTCTGTTCGATCACACGGGGGCCGGCGAAACCGATCAGGGCGCCCGGTTCGGCAATATGGACATCGCCCAGCATGGCATAGGATGCCGTAACGCCGCCGGTGGTCGGGTCCGTCAAAACAACAATGTAGGGCAGGCCTGCTTCCCGGAGCATCTGGACGCCGATGGTCGTCCGCGGCATCTGCATGAGGGACAGGATCCCTTCTTGCATCCGCGCGCCGCCAGCCGCCACGACCATGACAAAGGGCGCGGCAAGCTCCACTGCGCGGGTCGCTGCGGCGAGGAAGGACTCGCCCGCCCCCATGCCCAGGGAGCCACCGAGAAAGCCGAAATCCTGAACGGCCACAACCGTCCGCTGGCCGCCGATCTCGCCCACGGCCAAAACCATGGCATCCTTCTGGCCGGTCTTGGTCCGGGCCTCCTTCAGACGATCCGCATAACGCTTTTCATCGCGAAAACTAAGGGGGTCATTGACCACTTCGGGCTCGGGTAGGCTGTCCCAGACGGCATTGTCGAAGAGCAGTTCCAGCCGCTCTTTGGGTCCGATGCGCATGTGAAAGCCGCAACTGGTGCAGACATTCTGGTTCGCCGCGAGGTCCCGGTGGAAGATCATGTCGCCGCAATTGGTGCATTTGCGCCAGAGATTTTCAGCCGTGTCCCGCTTGTTGAACCAACTGTTGATCTTTGGCGGGACCATATTCGTGATCCAGTTCATCGCGCCATCACCTTTCCCGACACCTGTCGCCTGCGTCCTCTGACCCCCTTCATCATAGGCCTCAAAGCCCCCGCCCCGTTCCTAAAGTCCCTGCGCGTCAGCGGCGCGCATCATGGGTTGCCTGCGCCAGATCCGCCGCCGCATCCCTGATCGCGGACACAAGACCGGCGCCAGGACGGCCGTCCTCACCCAGATGGTCCGCTACCAGACGAACAAGCGCCGAGCCCACCACCACCGCATCACCGATGCGCGCCGCTTCGGCAGCCTGTTCGGCCGTCTTGATGCCGAAACCGATGCCGATGGGCAGATCGGTCTGGGCTTTCAGCCGGCCCACCGCCTTCCTCAACGCGTCTTCTTCCGGCGATGCGACGCCCGTTACGCCTGTCACGGACACATAATACAGAAAACCGCTGGCATTGGTGAGCACGGCGGGAAGGCGCGCGTCGTCGGTCGTCGGGGTTGCAAGGCGCACCCAGTCGATCCCGGCCGCCCGCGCCGGCAGACACAAAGTGTCGTCCTCTTCCGGCGGTGCATCCACCATGATCAGGCCGTCGACGCCCGCCGCCTTGGCATCGGCCAAAAACGTCTGAGCGCCATAGGCGTGGATCGGGTTCAAATACCCCATCAGAACGATCGGCGTGTCGTCATTGCCGCTGCGGAAGTCGCGCACCAGATCAAGGGTCGCGCGCAGGCTCGCGCCGCCTTTCAGGGCCCGCATAGAAGCCTCCTGGATCGCCGGACCGTCGGCCATGGGATCCGTGAAAGGGATGCCCAACTCGATAATGTCCGCGCCCGCCTCCGGCAGAGCCTCCAGCAGGGCAGCCGTGGTTTCCCCGGCCGGGTCGCCCGCCGTGATGAAGGGGACGAAGGCCGCGCGGTTTTCCGCCTTCAGCGCCGCGAAACGCCGGGCGATGCGCCCCTCGCGGCAGCCTCCTGTCTGTGCCTCGGTCAAATTTCCGTCTCCAGAGCTGCCGCGATCGTGAAAATATCCTTGTCGCCGCGGCCGCACATATTCAGCACCAGGAGATGGTCCCTGGGCAGGGTCGGTGCAAGACGCGCCACATGGGCAAGCGCATGGGACGGCTCCAGGGCAGGCAAGATCCCCTCCAGCCGGGCGCACAGCTGGAACGCCTCAAGCGCTTGTGTATCCGTGGCCGAGACATAGGACACCCGGCCCAGATCATGGAGCCACGCATGCTCTGGTCCGATGCCAGGATAATCGAGTCCCGCCGAGATCGAGTGGGCATCAATGATCTGGCCGTCCTCATTCTGGAGCAGATAGGTGCGGTTGCCATGGAGCACGCCCGGGGTGCCCGCAGTCAGTGACGCGGCATGGCGGCCCGTCTCCACCCCATCGCCCGCCGCCTCGACGCCGACCAAGGCAATGTCACGATCATCAAGGAAGGGATGGAAAAGGCCCATGGCGTTCGAGCCGCCACCGATACAGGCCACCAGCGTATCCGGCAGGCGGCCTTCCCGGTCCATCATTTGGGTGCGGAGTTCCTTCCCGATGACCGACTGGAAATCCCGCACCATGGCCGGATAGGGGTGTGGGCCCGCCACGGTGCCGATGATGTAGAAGG
>CAYUYV010000160.1:0-9843 GCA_964449455.1 uncultured Alphaproteobacteria bacterium
CGCAGACGGACGTGCCGGGACTTCTCATGCGGACTTCTGATCCACGACACTAGCCAGTGCTCGTTGAAAAGATTATCTCAGTTTGCCGCTCGCAGGCGGCCCCTCCCTCCGGTCCCTGATCGAGCGTGCCATGAAACAGATATTCCTGCCCATCGGATCGCTTCTGCTCGGCGTGGCGATGCTCTTCCTGGGAAACGGCCTCCTCAATTCGCTCGTGCCGCTCCAGGCCGCAAAAGACGGCTTCGGTCCCACAGTCATCGGCCTGCTCGGCGCAAGTTACTTCTGTGGCTTTCTGCTGGGATGCGTCCTCGCGCCCAAAATCGTCCGTGGGCGTGGTCACATCAGAGCCTTTGCTGCTTTCGCCTCGCTGGCAACGGTCGGCGCGCTCATGCATGGCATGATTTCCGAATCCGCAGTCTGGATTGTACTGCGCCTCACGATCGGTTTCACCGCGGCAGCCCTCTATTTGATAATTGAAAGCTGGCTTAATGCCCATGCATCGGTGCAGAACCGGGGAACGGTCATGGGCATCTACGCCCTGATCAATTACGGCGCCCTTGCCATGGGACAGCAATTCCTGCCCTTGGCCGAGAATGATGGCCATGTGCTGTTCCTCTTCGTCGCAGCGACGACCTCCCTCGCTGTGCTGCCTATCACACTCACACGCCATGACGCACCGAACCTGCCGCCAGCGGCGACCCCGCGCTTTCGGACACTGTGGATGACATCACCCGCAGGGACGGCGGGATGTTTCATAAATGGGCTGACAAACGGCCCCTTTTGGAGCCTTGGTCCCAGTTACGCCCAGGCTGCAGGCTTGTCATTGAGTGAGACCGCCTTTTTCATGTCAGTCCCCATCATTGCAGGCGCTTTGAGTTCCTGGCCTGTCGGTCTGGTGTCCGACCACATCGATCGGCGTTTGGTCATCACCTGCGCCTGGAGTGCAGTGGCAACCATCAGTGCCGTGGTGGTCTTTTTGGCACCTCAAGGCACCACGCTCCTGCTGGTGATGGCCGTGTTCGGAGCGGCGATCTTCCCCGTCAACTCCCTTTATGTGGCCCATGTGAACGATGTCATGAGCGATGGAGACCGTGTGGCCATCAGTTCCAGTCTCATTCTTCTGTTTGGTCTCGGAGCGACGATCGGCCCCCTGCTCGCGGGGGCATTAATTGGCGCGGCCGGACCAGTGGGCCTGTTCATCCATATCGGTATTTTCGCGTTTGCCGGTCTTCTTTACACGGCCTATCGCCTGGTGGTCGGAGTGCGCCTCACGCGGGAGGATCTTGTCCCGTTCCAGATGCTGCCACGCACGACCCAAGGCGTGACACGGCTCGATCCCCGCATCGCCCCCCCGCCCGGAGAGTCAGATTCCGACGATGCCGGGCGCTACATGGACCGTGCTGGACCAAATGATGCCCTGAGCCTCGAGGCGCTTAGCGAGAGCCAGCCCAATTTTGAAAGCTCGGATCTCGAAGGACCAGCCCTCAGCCGCATTGTCGACGATCGCGCCTACGTCACGTGACCGTTGTGTCACGCCGACCATCGATCCCGCTCAGCGCTCCATCCGGACATCCGTGCCGATGATGTTCACGCTGAGCGCCAGATGTTCCAGGCGCTTTTCGACATCGTAGCTGTTGAGCGCGCGGGTGGGGCCCGTGAGCGTCAAAGTGAGGCCGGCCTCGGACAATCCAAGGCGGGAGTGTTCCAAAAGATTTGGCGCGCCGCCTGTCAATTCGAAAGCAAGGTGGAGTGCGTGGCCGAGTGCTGCCGCATGGCTTTTCCAATATTCCGGGATGACAGGCAGGCCCCGCGCCATCACGGCGGCGAGCAACCCCTCATAGTCCGTAATCCGCGTATAGCGATACCAGAGTGTCAGCCCGAGGAAGACCCGCCCCCGGTGGTCAAGACCATAGAGCGGTGCCGTCATGATGAGATCGGCCGTGCGGCTCGCCCGGGTTTCGCTATGGAACCCCCAACCGATATCGGCGAGCACCGTGGCCACCCGGCGCAGGCGGGCAAGCTCACGGCGTTCCGCCACCGCGTCCGGTTCCGGTGCAAAGGGACTTGCCGGATCATCAAACAGCGGTGCCAGCCAGGCGGCGACATGATCGTCATCAATGACCGTCCGGGCCATGCGCGCCGCCATGGCATAAGCACCGGCCAGCAAAGGATCCTGCGCCCGATCCTGCCCATGGAGGGCATCGAAAACCAGCCCCTCGCGCACGCCGTGGCCGGAGATCACCAGGGAACTGGCGCCCGTGGCCTTCACGGTCTGGTCCAACGCAATCGTCGCGGTCCGGAAGAACTCCTGGCGACGCTTCTTCAGGCTGGCAACGGCGCCGAGGGTGCGCGCCTCGCCTTTCTGCATGCCCTTGAGCACCGTCGATACGTCCCGGGCCGGAATTGTGTAGTTATGCAGAACATTAAGGGGGTAACCGTGATAGATCATATGAGCCCGGGCAAAGTTCCGCCAGTTCCCGCCCACGGCATAGAAGGGAAGGCCGGCCATATTGGACAACCAGGGCACTGTGGAGAGGGCATCCGCCACGCGCTTGGCCACAACCGCATCGCTGGGTCCACTGCCCTTGGTCTCCCCATCCTCACCGGCGCCGATCCTCAGCACGCCGATAGGCAAGGAGACGGCCTCCTGTACCCTGCCGCCCGCGATCCGCACAAACTCAACGCTGCCGCCGCCCAGATCGCCGACAATCCCTTCTGCGTCCGGACAACCTGACAACACGCCCGCGGCCGCGAACCAGCCCTCTTCTTCCTCGGACAGGACCCGGATGGGATGGCCAAGAGCGGCCTCGCCGCGGGCGAGGAAGTCCGCACGCGCTTCGGGACGGGCATCGCGCACCGCCGCCGTCGCCACGGCCATGACAGCGGCCACCCCGTAATAGCGCGTGATCACGGAAAACCGCGCCAGAACCGCCATCGCCTGGCCGAGCCGCTCCTCACTGAAAGGCCGGCCGGCAGCCACATCGCGGCCCAGCTCACAGCCCACCTTTTCATTGAAGATGACGCCGGGCGCGCGGATCAGTCCTTCAAAAATCACTAGACGGACGGAATTCGACCCGATATCGACGACCGCCACTGGATCCCGAGTCTTGGCGCCGATGGGCCGATTCCGGAGATCCATGGTCAAAGGCGAATCCATCAGTCGTCCCCATATTCCACTTCCGGCGGCCGATCAAATTCGATCGCACGTCCGCGCCCGGACAGGCTCGGATTCTTCATGAAATACTGATGCGCACTGAACCCGGTTTCCCCCTCCGCCAGGTGGACCCGCGTGTAGGTCCCGTCCGGCCGCAGCACCCAGCTTTGTTCATTGTCCTTCAAATTCGCCACCATGATCTGGGACAGGACCTGCTGGTGCACGGTCGGGTTCTCGACCGGCACGAGAGTCTCCACCCGCCGGTCCAGATTCCGCGGCATCCAGTCTGCAGAAGAAATGTAAACGCTCGCATGTGGCGAAGGCAGGGCATGGCCGTTCCCGAAACACACGATCCGAGAATGTTCGAGGAAGCGACCCACAATGCTCTTGACATGGATATTCTCAGAAAGCCCCGGCACGCCTGGACGCAGGCAGCAAATGCCGCGCACGACAAGATCAATACGCACCCCCGCCTGGCTCGCGCGATAGAGCGCATCGATCACGATGGGATCGACGATGGCATTCATTTTGGCCCACACGGCGGCCGGGCGGCCGGCACGGGCATGCTCAATCTCCGTGTCCAAATGCTCAAGCAGCCGGGCCCGGATCCCGCCGGGCGAAAGGGCAATCTTGCGCAGGCCTCGCGGCTCGGTAAAACCGGTGACCACATTGAAGGCACGCACCGCATCCATGCCCAGAACCGGATCGGCACTGAACAGGGAAAGGTCCGTGTACACCTTTGCCGTACCCGGATGATAATTGCCCGTACCGAAATGGACGTAAGGCACAAGCCGGCCGGCCTCGCGGCGCACCACCAGGCTCATCTTGGCGTGGGTCTTCAGTTCCACAAATCCGTAGACCACCTGGACGCCGGCCCGCTCCATCTCCCGGGCCCAATTGATATTGGCTTCCTCATCAAAGCGGGCCTTCAGCTCCACCAGCGCCGTCACGGATTTGCCGGCCTCGGCCGCCTCGATTAGAGCCGCCACGATGGGGGACTGTTTGGAGGTGCGATAAAGGGTCTGCTTGATGGCGACCACATCCGGGTCCTTCGCCGCCTGGCGCAGGAACTGGACCACCACATCGAAGGACTCGTAAGGGTGGTGAACGATGATGTCCTTCTGGCGGATCGCCCCCATGCAATCACCGCCCTGGTCCCGGATCCGTTCCGGGAAACGCGCAATGTAGGGCGTGAATTTGAGATCCGGACGATCATCGACAATCAGCTGGGCCGTCTCCGTCAGCCCGACCTCGCCCTGGACAATGGCCACCTCAAGCGAGGGCGAATGGAGGTTTTCCAGGATAAAGGCGCGCAGATCCTCCGGCATGCCATGATTGATCTTGATATGGATGACCTGCCCAAGCCGGCGTTCACGCAACAGATGCTCGAACAGGCGGACCAGATCCTCAGCCTCCTCCTCGATCTCGATGTCGCTGTCCCGCACAATCCGGAAGGCGCCAAGATCCACAAGCGAATAGCCGGCAAAGAGCAGCGGCACGCATTCGGCAAGCATATGCTCCAGGGATAGGAACCGGATCTCGCCCCACCCCTCCCCCTGCGGGCCGGATTTCGGCAGCCGGATAAAGCGCTCAAGCTGGTTCGGCACGGGCAGGATCGCGTTCATGATCTGCTGATCCCGATCCCGTTGCAGCTTGAGCGCCAGGGCAAATCCGCGATTGGCAATGAAGGGGAAGGGATGGGTGGGCCCAGTCGCAAGCGGTGTCAGAACGGGAAAGACATGGGCCTCGAAATAGTCCTGCATCCAGGCGCGTTCATCCGGGGTCAAATCCCGCGGATGGAGGACGGAAATGCCGTTCTCACGCAATTCGCTACGCAGAGTCTGCCAGACTTTCTGCTGCTCGTGGATGAGCGCATCGGCGATGGCATTAATGCGCTCAAGCTGCTGCGAGGGCGTCAGACCGTCCATGCTCTGGGCGTCAATGCCGGCCTGGGCCTGGTCCACAAGACCTGCGACCCGGACCATGTAGAACTCATCCAGGTTCGAGGCCGAGATCGACAAAAAGCGCACCCGCTCCAGAAGCGGGTGGTGCGGACTGGCCGCCTCCTCCAAAACCCTCTGATTGAAGGCCAGCCAGGATTCTTCCCTGTTTATGAAGCGCTTGGGCGATGTCATGGCTTCAGCCATATCCGAAAAGTAAGGGTCCGCCCAGAGTTCTCCGGGACGCAGCAAGAATCCGTTCAAGGGCAAATCTGCGCGATACCCGTTCAGGGCGGGCACGTCCACGCCGCGCTGAAGCAAGCCCTCAATCAAGGCCGCCTGCAAATCCGTATGCAGAGCAAGATCCTCGCTTTGCAACCCGCTTGGCTCTGTGTCCCCATGGTCTTCGGTCATGGCAGTCTCCCGCTCCCCCAAATCACGGTCCCGCGCCACCGCTTCCGCCCAAAGTCTATCGGGACGCGCGGCAAAAGTGGACCGTTTTGGGGCACAGGTGGCGAGACCGTCACCGTTTCGGTCAGTCACTGATCCCGTCGGTCGAGGGGGGATCGACACCGCGGGTCTGCCGCGCAGCCTCCAGAACCTCCTGGGCCAGGCGCGTGGTAATGGGCCGCTTTCGGGCCAAGGCGGTCTCGTCCAGGCGCTGGGCGATGGCGAGTGCCGCATCGAACGAACGTTCCATCCGCGCCATTAAGAAAGTGATGACACGGGGCTCAACCGCGATTTGGCGGTCCGCAAACAGTTTGCGCAGCATCGCTTCCAGCAGCGCATCATCCGGCGCCTCCAACACCGCATAGGGCATGGCGCGGAGCCGGCTTGCCAGATCCGCCCGCGTCAGGGTCCAGGCGGCCGGATGGCTGCGCGCGGTGAAGAGAATGGACGCTGCCTTTTCCCGGGCCAGATTGATGAGGTGGAACAGGGCCGGCTCGTCCTCGAATGGCGGCTCGCCCAGATCCACGGTCAATGCCCCGGTCTCAATGAGGGCCGGGACTTCGCCCGCCCGGATCGCGCAAACCGGTTCGAGGCGGGCCCCGCTGCGCTCGGCCCAGATCCGCGCCAAATGGCTCTTGCCGGATCCGGCGGGCCCCGTAATCAGCGCACAAGGCCCAGGCCAGTCGGGCCAGGCATCCACCAGGGCCACCGCATCCTCATTCGCGCCGGTGACACACAACCGCTCCCGGGCGAAAGACGGATCAAGTTTGAGCGGCAGGGTCAGTTGCGCCCCAGCGCCGGAGACAAGTTCTGGCTCCGGCGCTTGAGGCGCGGTACCGGGTCCATCGGAAGACGGCAAACGGCTCAAGGGGTCACCTAATCCCCGAAGGCTGCGTCCCGGGATAGCGCGCGCTCGGATAAATGGGATCACCGGACGGCGCCACCTGCACACCGGCGCCATAGGCCCCTGCGCCAACCGGAAACACCCGGGGCCGGTTGCCATTGGCATCTTCAAGGGCGCGCGGAACAATGCCCCGGCGCGTGATTTCCCAATAGCCGCTTTCCCCCGACAGCATCAAACCGCCCTGGTCGAGGCTCAACGCAAGCTGGTCCACCGTGCCCACAAAGGTCAGCCGGATTTCAGCACCCCGGAAGGACAGGGCATCGGTCTCAAAGCCCACAACGGTGGGGATTTTCTCCAGCCGAGCCTGAATGTCCGTCCAGTCCCGGATCGATGCGAGCCTGATGGTGGCATCCATCTGATAGCGGGCCCCGAAATCCACCAGAGTGCGGGACTTCCAGTCCCGGGAGACCAGGCCCATGACCTCGACCATGGCCCGGCGGTAAACGGAGGTCGAATCGGTCAGCCGGGCGGTGCTTGCCCCCTGAGACACGGCTTCAAAACCGACCCGGGTATTGCGATCCATACGGACGGCCCCGAGGGTGAGACGCACCGTATCCGGACCAATGGCCCCCGTCACGGGCACTGCCGAAGAACTCGGCTCAGCCTCCTGATCCGGCAGAAACCCACCCGGGCCCGCCCCATCGCCTCCAGGCGCCCCATCTGGTGTTGCCCGGGCAAAGGGATCGCCGGGGGCCGACGCCCCAATGGGCGTTTCGACGGCCACGATCACCAGCACGGCCCCAGCGCCGTAACGCTCTGCTATAGGCTGGAGGCGCAGCCAGTCGGCATCAATAGCCTGTTCCGGGCTGATCGCTGCAATATCCGTGAGGTCGCCCAACGGCGCAATAACGGGCACGAGATCATTCGTGTCCGGCCGATCCGTCCAGACCCGCAGCCATGGATTGGGCTGTTCCCAAAGCTGGAGCTTGCCGTTGCGTTCCAGGATCGGCAGCACCAGCAAGGGCGCCGACTGTGTTTCACTGAACGCAATGCCGACGGAAACGAGGGACTGACGCACGGACTGGGGCTTGAAGGTGTAGGTGATGCGCGCCAGGTAGCGGTTCTGGCTGTTGCGCTCGTCCTCAATGCGCAGACCCGCACCCATATCGGCGATCTGTGCCTCAGAGAGCGAGGGCAACCGCGGCCAGTCCTCCGGCCGGGTCATCCGCTTCAAGAGGGTATCGAAGGCCTTGCTCCAACCCTGATTGTGGGCAATCCGGCGGGCATTAGAGGCATTGTCCGCCGTGGCATCAACGCCCACGCCTTCCACGACATAGATATTCGCCGCTGCGGGCCCCGCACCCACGAGCCAGATTCCCACCAAGAGAACGGCCAGCATGGCCCCTCTCATTCCCCAGTCGGCGCGACGGATGACCGGCCGGGTCACGTCCCCCCTTATCCTCATGATCGGCATAGGCCACCTCCTCTCGAGTCATCGACGCGGACCCTACATCAGCCGGGCCGGGCTTTGAACATGAACGCGCCCGGGTTATGCGTTGGGGCGCTGGCCGCAGGACCGGGTTGCCGGAACGCAGTCTGGGAAAAGCGCCATCCCAAATGAGAGGAAACCTGCCATGGGCAGTGCGTCAGACACCCCCAAAAGCGGATCCGGCGATGCTGGCGACGGCGGCAGCGGCGCGGCAGGTCTCACCTATGCGGGCTCCGGTGTCGATATCGAGGCAGGCAACGCCCTCGTCCGCCGCATTTCGCCTTTCACGCGGATGACCGCGCGGCCCGGTTCGGACGCCGCCATCGGGGGCTTTGGCGGGGTGTTCGACCCCAAAGCGGCCGGATATGCCGATCCGCTGCTCGTCTCGGCCACGGATGGGGTGGGCACGAAACTGCTGATTGCCATTGCCACCGGCCGCCATGAGACCGTCGGACAGGACCTTGTGGCCATGTGCGTGAACGACCTGCTCGTGCACGGGGCCGAGCCCCTCTATTTCCTTGACTATTTCGCAACCGGGCGCCTTGATCCCGACATCGCGGGGACCGTGATTGAGGGCATCGCCCATGCCTGCGCCGAGGCAGGATGCGCCCTTGTCGGCGGGGAGACCGCCGAGATGCCGGCCATGTATGCCCATGGCCATTATGACCTTGCTGGCTTTGCTGTTGGCGCCGTGGAGCGCGGCACCCTCCTGCCCCGGGGGGATGTGGCTGCAGGCGACCGGCTGATCGCACTCGCGTCCAATGGTCTGCACTCGAACGGATTTTCCCTGGTCCGGCGGGTGGTCGAGGCGGCAGGGCTGCGCTATGCCGATGCCGCGCCCTTTGCGCCAGAGCGCTCGCTGGGCGAGGCCCTGCTTGTGCCGACCCATCTTTATGTGCGCCCCCTGCTCGGCCCTATCCGTGCCGGGCGGATCAAGGCACTGGCCCATATCACCGGCGGCGGTGTTCCAGAAAATCTGCCCCGGGTTCTGCCCGAGGACCTTGAGCCCAAGATCGACACCCAGGCAGGCGGCGCCCGGCCCGCGGTCTTTGACTGGCTTCAGGACGCAGGGCGCATTTCGGATGAGGAGATGGCCCTTACCTTCAATTGCGGTGTGGGCATGGTGCTTGTCGTGGCCCCCGGCGATGTGGACACTGTTCTGGGCGATCCGGGCCTTCAACACTACGCGCCATGGGTGATGGGTGAGCTGGCAGCCAAGGCTGGCTAACCATCATGATACGGATGATAATCTGCCCCGCGCAGCGCGCGACGGCGACCACGACAGGATCAAGACCTCAAAGGATCGAGACAGATGCATTCGATTGCCATTCTGATTTCCGGCCGCGGATCCAACATGAAGGCCCTGATCGACGCCTGTGCCGAGGACAGCTTCCCGGCCCAGGTGGGCCTCGTGATCTCCAATCGTCCGGATGCCGCCGGCCTTGAGATCGCCAAACAGGCTGGCATCGAGACACGGGTTGTTGATCACACGGAGTATCCAAGCCGGGAGGCCTTTGACAATGTGATCGAGGACGCCCTGTTGGCGGCCAATGTTGACACGGTGTGTCTGGCCGGCTTCATGCGCATTCTGAGCATCCAGTTTGCCGCGCGTTGGCAGGGGCGGATCCTGAACATCCACCCGTCCCTCCTGCCCGTGTTTCCGGGCCTGAAGCCTTGGGCGGCAGCAATTGATGCCGGCGTGAGAGTGTCCGGCTGCACCGTGCAATATGTGACGCCGGAGCTGGACGCGGGCCCCATTATTGGCCAGGCGGCCGTCCCTGTTTATCTCGATGACACGCCGGATGATCTTGCCGCGCGCATTCTGGCGGAGGAGCACAAGCTCTATCCAGCCTGCGTGCGTTTGGTCGCGCAGGGCAAGGTGGTGTTCGGCCATGGTCGCGCAGTGTTCCGCGACGCCGAGCCGCCCATGTGGCTGATACCGTCGGAACGCGGCGTCACCGGCTAG
>CAYUYV010000161.1:0-9827 GCA_964449455.1 uncultured Alphaproteobacteria bacterium
CCGAGCAGTTGGCCCGAGCAGTTGGCCCGAGCAGTTGGCGGGGTCGGTTTCACCGGACCGCTTTGAATGCGTTGAGACAGTTTGGATTTGTTGAGACAGAAGGTACGCACGCGAGAATGGCTCGGTCCTCATCGGCATCGAAAAAGCGCTCCAGCCGCAAGGCTTCGGGCGGCGGGGCCCGCTCGACGGGGAAGTCCATGACGGCAGCGGCCACGACGGCCAGCGCCGCAGAGGCCGACGCCCCGGTGAAGCGCCGGACCAACCCGGCCCAGTTTGTTCGGGAAGTACGACAGGAAACAGCGAAGATCACATGGCCGAGCCGGAAGGAAACGACCGTCACGACCATCATGGTTTTCATCATGGTCACACTGGCGGCGATCTTCTTCTTCGTCGTGGATCAGATCCTTGGAACCATCGTTCGGTTCGTTCTCGGCCTGGGCGGCTGAGCCAAGGGAAGACGGTGCCTTGAGGGCCGTTGCCCGCAAAGCCGGTCTTTATTGCAGGATCATCCGTTTGTGGATCGTTTCAGGAGCGCCCGTCCCAGGTCAGAGGACGCCTTAAGAGCGTAAGTGGTATGTCAGCGTTGTGGTACATCGTACACGCCTATTCGAATTTCGAGAAGAAGGTTGCCGACGCGATCCGTGAGCAGGCGGAGCAGAAAGGTCTTGAGGATCTGTTCGAAGAGATCCTTGTGCCGACGGAAGAAGTGGTTGAAGTGCGCCGCGGACAGAAGGTCAATGCCGAGCGCAAATTCTTCCCCGGCTATGTGCTCGTAAAAATGGAAATGACCGACGAGGCCTATCACCTCGTCAAGAACACGCCGAAAGTGACGGGTTTCCTCGGGTCGGGCAACCGTCCCGTCCCCGTCAGCCAGACCGAAGTGGACCGGATCATCCATCAGGTCCAAGAAGGTACCGAGCGGCCCAAGCCGTCGATCCAGTTCGAGGTCGGCGAGCAGGTGCGGGTGACCGATGGTCCCTTCGCCTCCTTTAACGGCGTTGTGGAAGAGATCGATGATGAGCGGGCGCGGCTCAAAGTGGCCGTCTCGATTTTCGGCCGGGCGACGCCCGTCGAACTGGAATACGCCCAGGTCGAAAAACCGTAAACGGATGACGTGGAGGCCTTGCCGAACGGGGCCGTCCGCAGGGTGAAGAAACGCGAAAAAGCCGGGTGGCACGCCCAAAAGCGGCCCCTGGAGGTGAACGATGGCAAAAAAGATTACCGGTTACATCAAGCTTCAGGTTCCGGCAGGCGCCGCTAACCCCTCGCCGCCGATCGGCCCGGCGCTGGGTCAGCGGGGCGTGAACATCATGGAGTTCTGCAAGGCGTTCAACGCCAAGACCCAGGAGATGGAGAAGGGGATGCCGATCCCCACCATCATTACGGTCTACCAGGACAAGTCCTTCACATTCGCGACCAAAACGCCGCCGGCGAGCTTTTTCCTGAAAAAGGCCGCCAAGGTCGACAAGGGCGCCACCAAACCGGGTTCTGAGACCAAGGGGTCCGTGACCATGGATCAGATCCGCGAGATCGCAACGGCCAAGATGCCCGATCTCAACGCCAATGATGTCGATGCGGCCTGTCAGATCATTATGGGTTCGGCCCGGTCCATGGGCCTTGAGGTCAAGGAGTAAACCATGGCGCAAGAGGGCAAACGGGTACGCGTGGCGCGCGAAGGCATCGATACCAAGGCGCTGTATGATCTTGGCAAGGCTATTTCGCTTGTGAAGGAGCGGGCTTCTGCCAAATTTGATGAGACGGTTGAGGTCGCCGTCAATCTGGGTGTTGATCCGCGTCATGCGGACCAGATGGTCCGGGGTGTGTGCAATCTTCCCAATGGCTCCGGCCGGGACGTGCGGGTCGCCGTGTTCGCGCGGAACGAGAAGGCGGATGAGGCCCGGGAGGCGGGTGCCGATGTGGTGGGCGCCGATGATCTCGCTGAGGAGATTCAGAAGGGCAATATGGATTTTGACCGCGTCATCGCCACGCCGGACATGATGCCGGTGGTGGGCAAGCTCGGTAAGATCCTTGGACCTCGCGGTCTGATGCCGAACCCGAAGGTTGGCACCGTGACCCCGGACGTGGCCCAGGCCGTCAAGGATGCCAAGGGCGGCGCTGTGGAGTTCCGCGTCGAGAAGGCGGGGATCGTCCATGCCGGGGTCGGCAAAGCAAGCTTCTCGGATGATCAGCTCTCTGAGAACATTAAGGCCTTTGTCGATGCCGTCATCAAGGCGAAGCCGACAGGCGCCAAGGGCACGTATCTGAAGCGGGTTGCCCTGTCCTCGACCATGGGCCCCGGGGTCAAGGTTGACGTGACTTCGGTCGCCGAAAAGGCGATCTGATCGGCTGCCGGAGTCGCGCTCCGGCCCCATGACGTTTTGGCGTTGGCCCTTGAGGGGCCATAGCCGTTCGAGACTTCCCTTAACCGTGGGACCCGTCCATGCGGGAACCATTCGGGGGAAGACGACCTGTCCGAGACTGCGGGTGGGTGGAAGCCCTCGGGCGTCCTCCCTTAAGCCATCCGGGCCCGCATAGACGGGGATGAGAGCAAGTCGTGGAAGACATCGGCAAGGGCAGGCGCTTTTCGGGGCTTCGTCTTTCCGAGCGGATTTCATTGCGGGTTCACACCCTGGGACAGGCTTCGGCGCGATGCGTTCCGGAGCCGTGGCCTTGCCGCGGATCGCCAGGGCGTACCGCGTTTCCAATGGCGGTCGGGTGATCCGGCCGTCCGTCCAAGGAGACCGCAATGAACAAGACTGAAAAGGTCGAACAGGTGGATGCCCTCAGGGGCATTTTCACCGAGGCCGGCGGGGTGGTGGTTACCCATTATGCCGGACTTACCGTTGCGGACATGACGGCGCTGCGTCTCAAGCTCGGTGCCGTGGGTGCCAAGTTCAAGGTCGTGAAAAATCGCCTCGCCAAACTCGCCCTGTCGGGCCTGCCAGGCGAGGACGGCGCGTCCTTGTTCACGGGACCTGTGGGGATTGCATTTGCCAAGGACCCGGTGGCCGTTTCGAAGGCTGCCGTGGACTATGCCGACAAGAACCAGAAGCTGGTTCTGATCGGCGGCCTCCTTGGCGCAAGCGTGCTCAATGACGAAGGCGTCAAGCAGCTTGCGAAAATGCCGTCCATCGAGGAAATGCGGGCCAAGCTGCTCGGCACCCTTACGGCGCCGTCCAGCAAATTCGTCCGTACCCTCAACGCACCGGGTGGCGATTTCGTCAGCCAGCTCAATGCGCCTGGCCAATCGCTCCTCAGTGTGCTCAACGCCCATGTCGCAAAACAGGAAGCCGCCTGACGGTTTGGCTGTCCTGAGACCTCTATTCCACGATTGCTGTGAAGGATCCCCGAGATGTCGGAAAAGATCGAAAAGATGTATGAAGAGCTCTCGTCTTGGACGGTGCTCGAGATCTCTGACCTGGTGAAGCGCCTTGAAGATGGTTGGGGCGTGTCCGCTGCAGCCGCGCCCATGGCCATGCCGATGATGGGTGCCATGCCGGGTGCCGGTGGCGGCGCCGACGCGGCCCCTGCCGAAGAGAAGACCGAGTTCACGGTTGTTCTCGCGTCCGCGGGCGACAAGAAGATCAACGTCATTAAGGAAGTGCGCGGCATCACCGGCCTGGGCCTGAAAGAGGCCAAGGAACTGGTCGAGGGCGCTCCGAAGGACGTCAAGGCCGACGTGCCGAAGGCAGAAGCCGAGGAAATCAAGAAGAAACTGGAAGAAGCCGGCGCGACTGTCGAGCTTAAGTGATCTTTCGGGGCCTGCGCTGGCGAGCAGCGTGCGCAGGCCTCACATCCGCGGACAAGCGCCGATCAAGCGGCACCGCTTGTCCCAGCCGTGAATGAGTCTAGGGCCCGGCTTCGGTCCAGGCCGAAAAAAACAGGGACGACACATCGTTCCGCGTCCGCGCGTCAATGTCGTTGCGCAACCTTTAGGGTTGGGACGTATTGCCGCATGGAAAAACACACGCTATGACGCGACATGCATGGTCTTTACCGAATGTCTCGTTAAAACTGAAACGTCAATCGGCGTGACGTTCACCTTCACAAGAACGTTCACTTTCACAAGGACGTTCACCTTCACACCGGAGAGGGTGGGTTCTGAGTATACAGAAGTTTAATTCCGACTGTTTCCCATCAAGCCGCGGAGCAGCATGTCAGACCAAACGCCGAATGTTCTGCCCACCGATTATTTGTCAACGCTGATCTGCCCGTGGGGCAAAGTCAATAAATGATTTGAAAACAACGCTGTTAAACACGTTGCGGCGGGGTTGAATACCCCATACCACGAGGTTGAGAATGCCCTATTCCTTCACTGGTCGCAAACGGATTCGCAAAACCTTCGGGACCCTTGCGTCGGCTGCAACCATGCCGAACCTGATTGAAGTCCAGAAGACGTCCTATGACCATTTCCTCCAGATAGATGTGTCCGCGTCCGAGCGCGACAAGGACACAGGTCTTGAGGCGGTGTTCCGGTCTGTGTTTCCGATCTCGGATTTTTCCGAGACCGCGACCTTGGAATATGTCCAATACGAATTCGAAGACCCCAAATATGACGTCGAGGAATGTCAGCAACGGGGCATGACCTTTGCCGCGCCCTTGAAGGTGACTTTGCGTCTCATCGTATTCGATGTGGACGAGGAAACCGGCGCCAAGTCCGTTAAGGACATCAAGGAGCAGGACGTCTATATGGGCGACATCCCGCTCATGACGGCGAATGGCACCTTTGTCATCAATGGCACCGAGCGCGTCATCGTCTCCCAGATGCACCGCAGCCCGGGCGTCTTTTTTTACCCTGACCCGGGCAAGACCCATTCCTCCGGCAAGCTGCTGTTAGCGGCCCGGGTGATCCCCTATAGCGGCTCCTGGCTCGACTTTGAATTCGACGCCAAGGACCTTGTTTATGTGCGGATCGACCGGCGCCGGAAGCTGCCGGCGACCACTTTCTTGTTCGCGCTGGGCATGGACGCGGAGGAAATCGTCAATTTCTTCTTTGAGTCCATCACCTACACCCTGGATGAAAAGGGCTGGCGCCTGCCCTTCATGCCGGAGCGTATGCGCGGCACGAAGCCCTTGCGGGATCTGGTGAATGCCGCCGACGGCCAGGTGGTTGTCGAGGCCGGCCGCAAGATCACGCCGCGGCTCGCGCGCAAACTCTCCGAGGATGGTCTGACCGAACTATTGATGCAGTCGGAGGAACTGGAGGGCCGGTTTTGCGCCGTTGATCTGGTGAACACCGAAACGGGCGAAATCTATGTGGAAGCGGGGCAGGAGCTGACCGCCGATCTGGTCCAGAACCTGATCGACACCGGCTTTACCGAGATCCCTGTGCTCGAAATCGATGACGTGACCATTGGCGGCTATATCCGCCACACCATGGCCATCGACAAAACCCAGGGCCGGGAGCAGGCCCTCATCGATATCTATCGCGTCATGCGCCCGGGCGAGCCGCCGACGGTTGAAACCGCCCAAGCCCTGTTCGAAGGCCTGTTTTTCGATCCGGAGCGCTATGACCTGTCCGCCGTGGGCCGGGTGAAGATGAATATGCGCCTGAGCCTTGAATGTGAGGACACGGTCCGCATCCTGCGCAAGGACGACATCCTTGCGGTCATCAAGATGCTGACGGATCTGCGGGACAGCAAGGGCGAGATCGACGATATCGACCATCTGGGCAATCGCCGCGTCCGCTCCGTGGGCGAATTGATGGAGAACCAGTATCGGGTTGGCCTGTTGCGCATGGAGCGGGCCATCAAGGAGCGCATGAGCTCGGTCGATATCGACACGGTCATGCCCCATGATCTGATCAACGCCAAGCCGGCCGCGGCTGCCGTGCGAGAGTTTTTCGGCTCGTCCCAGCTCAGCCAGTTCATGGACCAGACCAATCCGCTGTCGGAAATCACCCATAAGCGGCGCCTGTCCGCCCTGGGCCCGGGTGGTCTGACCCGCGAGCGCGCGGGCTTTGAGGTGCGCGACGTGCACCCAACCCATTACGGCCGGATCTGCCCGATTGAGACCCCGGAAGGCCCCAATATCGGCCTCATCAACTCCCTGGCCACCTTCGCCCGGGTGAACAAATACGGCTTTATCGAAAGCCCCTATCGCCGGGTGAAGGACAGCGTGATCACCGATGAGGTGGTTTATCTGTCGGCCATGGAGGAGGGCAAATATTCCGTTGCCCAGGCCAATGCGGAGCGTGATGAGAGCAATCGCCTCACGGATGAAATGGTTACCTGCCGGAAGGCCGGTGAAAACGTCCGCCTGCCCTCGGAACAGGTTGATTTTATCGACGTGTCGCCGAAACAGCTTGTGTCCGTGGCCGCGGCTCTGATCCCGTTCCTGGAAAATGACGACGCCAACCGCGCTCTCATGGGCTCGAACATGCAGCGCCAGGCGGTGCCCCTGGTGAAGGCCGAGGCGCCCATGGTGGGCACGGGTATGGAATCGGTCGTGGCACGGGACTCCGGTGCGGCCATCGCGGCCCGACGGACCGGTGTTGTCGATCAGGTGGACGCCACCCGGATCGTGATCCGGGCGACGGCAGAGAGGGATCCGGCCAAATCGGGCGTGGACATCTACAATCTTCTCAAATTCCAGCGTTCGAACCAGAACACCTGCATCAACCAGCGTCCGCTGGTGCGGGTGGGCGATGAGGTCAAGGAAGGCGACATCGTCGCCGACGGTCCGTCGACGGATCTGGGCGAACTGGCCCTTGGCAAGAATGTCCTCGTGGCCTTCATGCCCTGGAACGGCTTCAACTTCGAGGACTCGATCCTGATTTCCGAACGGATCGTCCGGGATGATGTCTTCACGTCCATCCATCTGGAGGAATTTGAGGTGATGGCCCGGGACACCAAGCTTGGTCCTGAGGAAATCACCCGAGACATTCCCAATGTGGGTGAAGAGGCACTCAAAAACCTCGATGAAGCCGGCATCGTGTATATCGGCGCCGAAGTCCATCCGGGCGATATTCTGGTCGGCAAGATCACGCCCAAGGGCGAATCGCCGATGACGCCGGAAGAAAAACTTCTGCGGGCGATCTTCGGGGAAAAGGCCTCGGATGTGCGCGACACGTCCCTCAAATTGCCGCCGGGTGTCGCAGGCACCGTGGTGGAAGTGCGCGTCTTTAACCGCCACGGCGTGGAGAAGGACGAGCGGGCCATCGCCATCGAGCGGGACGAGATCGAACGGCTTGGCAAGGACCGGGACGATGAATTGGCGATCCTGGAACGGAACATCTTTGCCCGTCTTGAGCAGTTGCTCATGGGCCGCCCGGCGGTGTCGGGCCCCAAAGGCGTGGAGGCCGGCACGGAAATCACGGCCGACCTGCTCCAGGGCCTGACCAAGGGCCAGTGGTGGCAGCTTGCC
Source organism: uncultured Alphaproteobacteria bacterium (assembly GCA_964449455.1). Classification (GTDB taxonomy): domain Bacteria; phylum Pseudomonadota; class Alphaproteobacteria; order JAJFIK01; family JAJFIK01; genus CAYUYV01. Next base: position 7,366 of record CAYUYV010000161.1, read on the forward strand.
CTGGACGACGAGCAGGCCATGGGCGAGGTGGAGGCCCTCAAGCGCCAATATGATGACGGCCGGGACCGGCTGGAGCGCCGCTTCCATGACAAGGTGGACAAGCTTCAGCGTGGTGACGAACTGCCGCCGGGCGTGATGAAGATGGTCAAGGTGTTCGTGGCCGTGAAGCGTAAGCTTCAGCCTGGGGACAAAATGGCCGGTCGTCACGGCAACAAGGGTGTCATCTCGCGGATCACGCCGCTTGAGGACATGCCCTATCTGGAAGACGGCACGCCCGTTGATATCGTGCTCAATCCGCTTGGCGTGCCGAGCCGAATGAATGTGGGCCAGATCCTGGAAACCCATTTCGGCTGGGCCTCACGCGGTCTGGGCCGGCTGGTGTCCGATGCCCGGGCGGCCCATCTGCGCGGTGAGCCCATCAACGGTCTGCGCACGGTCCTGAAAATGGTCTATAGCGGCGACGAGGAGCTTGATGGCTTCTCGGATGCCGAAGTCGTCGAGCTGGCCGGCAATCTGGAGCGTGGTGTGCCCATCGGAACGCCGGTGTTCGACGGCGCCGAGGAAAAGGACATCGCCGAGCATCTGGAAATGGCCGGTCTCGACCGGTCTGGCCAGGTCACACTCCATGACGGGCGCACGGGCGAACCGTTCAATCGTCCGGTCACGGTGGGCTACAAATATCTGCTCAAGCTTCACCACCTGGTCGATGACAAGATCCACGCCCGCTCGATCGGTCCGTACTCCCTCGTCACCCAGCAGCCTCTGGGCGGCAAGGCGCAGTTCGGCGGTCAGCGTTTCGGTGAGATGGAGGTCTGGGCGCTCGAGGCCTATGGCGCGGCCTATACGCTCCAGGAAATGCTTACGGTGAAGTCGGATGACGTGGCCGGACGGACCAAGGTCTATGAGGCCATTGTCCGCGGCGACGACACATTCGAAGCCGGCATCCCGGAAAGCTTCAACGTGCTGATCAAGGAAATGCGCTCGCTCGGCCTCAATGTCGAGCTCGTGGGTGGGGAGTAAGCCCCGCGCCACCATCACGATGCGAGGGCCCCAGGTCGCCGTGCCTGGAGCCCTTTCGGTCCCCATTGTCCGGATACGGATATCCAGGCTTTGGGGCGAAGCTTTTTTCTCCGGCCCCCCATGCTTTCGGCCCTAAGAGGAGACGTCAATGAACCAAGAGGTGTTGAATATCTTCAACCCCACCGCGAATCCGCAGACCTTCGATCGGATTCGCATTTCCCTGGCGAGTCCTGAGCAGATCCTCTCCTGGTCCTTCGGCGAAATTAAGAAGCCTGAGACAATCAACTACCGCACCTTCAAGCCGGAACGGGATGGCCTGTTCTGTGCCCGGATCTTTGGTCCGATCAAGGACTATGAGTGCCTGTGCGGCAAATACAAGCGGATGAAATACAAGGGTATCATCTGCGAAAAATGCGGCGTTGAGGTGACCTTGTCCAAGGTGCGCCGGGAACGGATGGGCCATATCGAGCTGGCCTCGCCGGTGGCGCATATCTGGTTCTTGAAATCCCTGCCGTCCCGCATCGGCCTCATCCTCGACATGACCCTCAAGGACATGGAGCGCGTGCTCTATTTTGAGAACTACATTGTTCTTGAGCCGGGCCTCACGCCGCTCAAGGAGCGCCAGCTCCTGTCGGAAGAGGAATATATGCGGGCCCAGGAGGAATATGGCGAGGACAGCTTTACCGCCAGCATCGGGGCCGAAGCGATCCGCGAGATGCTGATCAATATGGATCTTGAAGCCGAGACCCAGAAGATCCGTCAGGAAATCGCCGAAAGCACCTCGGAACTGAAGCCGAAAAAGCTTGTGAAGCGTTTGAAGCTCGTTGAGGCCTTCATCCAGTCGGGCAACCGGCCGGAATGGATGATCATGACCGTCGTGCCGGTCATCCCGCCCGAACTGCGCCCGCTCGTGCCGCTCGATGGCGGCCGGTTTGCCACTTCGGACCTCAACGATCTTTATCGCCGTGTGATCAACCGGAACAACCGCCTGAAGCGCCTGATCGAGCTGCGCGCACCGGATATCATTATCCGGAACGAAAAGCGCATGCTTCAGGAATCCGTGGACGCATTGTTTGATAACGGACGGCGCGGCCGCGTGATCACGGGGGCCAACAAGCGCCCGCTCAAGTCGCTCGCCGACATGCTGAAAGGCAAACAGGGCCGGTTCCGTCAGAACTTGCTCGGCAAGCGGGTCGACTATTCCGGCCGTTCCGTGATCGTGGTGGGGCCGGGCATGAAGCTGCACCAGTGCGGCCTGCCGAAGAAAATGGCCCTTGAGCTGTTCAAGCCCTTCATCTACTCGCGGCTCGATGCCAAGGGGCTCGCGGCCACGGTCAAGCAGGCGAAAAAGCTTGTGGAGAAAGAGCGCCCGGAGGTGTGGGACGTGCTCGAAGAGGTGATCCGGGAACACCCGGTGATGCTCAACCGGGCGCCGACCCTGC
>CAYUYV010000162.1:0-9738 GCA_964449455.1 uncultured Alphaproteobacteria bacterium
TGCCGAGGGCGCCGCTGGGTCCGATGAGGACGAGGACTGACGACCGGTTAAAGCGCTTTTTGGGAAAAGTGTGTGCGGTTTTGCGGTTCGAAAACGCGATAAATCAAAAAGGTAGGGCCCTTTCACTGCCCCGGACTTGTGTGAAAGGGCGCTAGTGTGGCGGGTCAGGAATTCGCCCGCATGATCGGCGGGCTCCGTAGCGAATGCCTGACCCAAGAGCCACACTAGCAATATGTTGTTTCTAGTGTCGTTTTCGGATCAGAAGTCCGCAGACGGACGTGCCGGGACTTCTCATGTGGACTTCTGATCCACGACACTAGAGCCCAGATTGGCCGGAATGTGTGGCCGTCCGTGTCCACCGGACCATTCATCTTCCAGGCCCTGATTGGGCCCCTGTTCAACCAAATGCACAGGGAAGAAAGGCCGGTCGCAGGTGCATTGGTCCCGCGCTTGCCTCCGACAGCGTACCAGATGCACCGATGCAGCTGTCCCTCAGGACACTGAAACAGCTCACTTTGCGTGTGATCATCCGGGAACCCGTCATTCCGTGTGCATCAGGCTGACGCAGCCATGCGCGCAAGACGGCGTTTCAGGTCTTCCTGGTCCGGCTTGAAATCCGCGGCGATCCAGTCCGCTTCCAGCTCAGCCAGAATGCGGCCCACGGCGGGGCCCGCCGGTACGCCGGCCGCGACCACATCCGCCCCAGCCAGGGGAAAGCACGGCTTGCGCCATGTGGCGGCCAGATCCAAAGCTCGTATGACGTCCTCATGGGGACAATTGCCCCACGCCGCCGTCAACACGATCCGGTCCCGGGCCGTTTCCAGCCCAACTGTGTAGACCAACCGGCGGACAGTCTGTGCCGTGAGATCCGTCTCCGGAGCGAAATCCGCCAGCGCAGTCAACCGGTGTCGATGGGCATTGGAGAGCCGCCATCGCAGGGCAAGATGCGCCGGATCTCCCGTGCTCAGGGCAGCAAGGCGCCGCACCCCCGATGCCGGAAGGCCCAGGGCCGTCTCCGCCGCAACGAGAGACGCCAGTCGGCTGGGGTCTCGACCGTCCGGCAACACAAGGGCCAGCAGGCCGACCGCGTCCATCGCGTCAAGGGACGGGCCCGGCGCATCGGCCTCAAGGAGTTTCAACATCTCCCGGTGGATGCGTTCGCCAGAGAGGGTGGCGACGCCCCCGACCTCGGCGGCGATGGCCTTAAGGCCCTGCACATCGAAGGGGCCCGCCCCATACCAGGCATGCATACGGAAAAATCGCAAAGCCCGCAGATAGTCCTCGCGCAGGCGGGTGCGGGCATCACCAATGAACCGAACCCGCCGGGCGACCAAGTCTTCGTATCCGCGCAAAGGATCGTGTACTTGTCCGTCAGCGGAGAGATAAAGGGCGTTCATGGTGAAATCGCGGCGCCGGGCATCCTCCGTCCAGTCTCGGGTGAAGGCAACGACCGCCCGCCGACCGTCGGTGGCCACATCCCGGCGCAGGGTCGTAATCTCGAAAGGCGAGCCTTCGGCGACGGCCGTGACCGTGCCATGAGACATCCCGGTGGGAACAGCTTTGAGGCCCGCCGCTTCCAGTCGGGCGATAACCTCTTGGGGGTCGTGCTGTGTTGCAAGATCCAGGTCGCCCACGGGCTCCTTCAGCAACGCATTGCGCACACATCCGCCCACGAAGCGCACGCAGTCTTCGCCCGGCGCCTGGAGCGCACCCAGGACGGCGCGGGTCGTGCTCGCCCGGAGCCAGGGGGCATCATCCGCTTTGAGCCGGAGCGGCGCTTCCGGCTTTGATGGCCGCGCATCACTCATGGACGATCCGTTTCCGGCTCCGCGTTCTTACCGTCCCGGGGGGCTTTGGCGGGGTCTTTGGCGGGGTCTTGCGGGTCCGTTTTCCGGGGCTCCAGCCGGCCGGGCACAAGCTGTCCGTCCTCGAACCGGGCCGGGCGATAGTCGGCGTCCCGCTCCCCGCGCAGGATGAAGCCCAACACGACAATGCTGGCGACGGCACACAGGATGGACGCGCCTGCAAGCCAGGTCAAAGGGGCCTCCTGCCAGCTTTCCGCACGGAACGGGTTCTGTCGCCGGACAAGGGCAACATAGGCTGCATACAGAATAAAAGGCGCCAGGATAATCAGCAGGCGCAGCAAAAACAGTCGGATCATTCCTCGAACAGCCTCCGGTAAAAGGCGATCAGCATGGCCGCCGTGGCGCCCCAGATATAATAGTCGCCATAGGGAATGGCGTAGAAGGCGCGCGGTGTGCCTTGGTAAATCCGCTCATGGCGCTCGTGATTGGCTGGATCGAGCAGGAAGGCGGCCGGGACCTCGAAGGCTTCTGCCACCTCATCGGGATCGATGGCGGGCTCGAACGGGCCTTCCACCAGGCCGACAACGGGCGTGACATGGTAGCCGGTGACGGTCTCATAGGGCTCCATCAGCCCCAGCACCTGGACCCGGTGGGGCGGCAGGCCCACTTCTTCTTCCGCCTCCCGCAAAGCGGCGTCCACTGGTGAGATCTCATGGGGCTCAAGCCGCCCGCCCGGAAAGCTGATCTGGCCCGCATGGGCCGCAAGGTGAGCGGCCCGCTGGGTCAAAAGCACGGTGAGAGCGTCCGGGCCCGGCCCGTGAATCAGTGTGATGAGCACTGCAGCGGGTTTCAGGTCCGCCGGATCCCGTTTCGGCTTAGGCAAATGGCGGTTGAGGTCGTAATCGCTGCGGGGCGGCCGCTCCAGGGGAGGCAGTGTCTGCGGCTCCTCATCGTCTGCGATGATAGGCCGGGACAGGGGCGCCACACGCTCCGAGATCCGGCGCAGAACGTCGTCCTTCAAGGGCCAGGTCCTCTCAAACGCGCCATCGGGATCTTGATCAGGACGCCTCAGAGCGGCTGACCCATCTGCGCCGAAGGCAGAAACGGAAAGAACATGCCGGCACTCCAGACCCCAAAGGCCGGGCCATCGGGCAGGTCATGCTCGACGCACAGATCCGCCAATTCATAATAGACCGGGCGCGCGATGAGCGCTTCCAGACGGCGGCGGACATGGATGTAAGGGGAGGGCTCTCCGGTCTCCCCATTAATGGCGACACGGATGGGATGTTCCGCATCCGCCAGAACATGGTCGCCCACGGAGGTTTCGAACACGAGCCGCTGGTTCTCTCCTGTGCCTTCGATGCCGACGGCCACGGCCAGGAATGGGGCGTCCTCTACCGAAATGCCGATCTTCTCCACCGGGGTGACGAGATAGTAGCGGCCGTCTTCCTCGAGGCGCAGGATGGTTGAGAACAGCCGGACGATTGCCTCGCGCTCAATCTTGGAGCCCTCATGGGACCAGCTGCCGTCCCGATGGATCCGGATGTCGAGGTCGCCGCGATAGGGCGGGTTCCACAAATGAACCGGGGGCAGAGCATTGGACTGGGACTTGAGCGCGTTCCTGATTTCCTCAAGGCCGCGCAGGGCCGGCACGTTTTCGCCGGTGCCGTCAGAGGACTCTGGCATCACGATCTCCGTTGGTGTTGCCGCAGTGCCGCCATGTCCTGATCATGCCGTCAACTCAGTTCGGCACTGAAGCGGATCGTGTCCGCTTCGATGCCGTCGATCACGATTTGGAGGCCGCCGGACCGGATCATCCACTCCAGGCGATGGTCCCGGTACTGACGCTTGAAGGCGCCGCTGCGGACGAGGTCGGGCAGATTGTTCGTGACGGCGCCGGCCGCGTCCATGGCCTCGCCCGTCGCGCGGACGACCTCGGGCAGGGCGTTCATGCGGCTATACCACTGCGCTAAAACTGAGCCGTCTTCCAGGGATACGCCAAAGGTTGCTGAATTAAGGCAATGGGTGTGCACGGCCAAGTCCGCCCGGCCCCAATCTTCGCCATTGAACCAGGGCGCGGATCCGAGCTGGCGCTCAAGCCAGGTGTGGAGCCCGGCAAGCTGTTCCTGGGCGCGGGTGTTCAGGGTATGGGCAAGCTCAGGGCCCGCACGTCCGAACACATGGATTTCCATCAGGCCCCAATTGATCGCCTCCATCTGGGTGTCGACGACTTCTTCGATCATCCGGATCCGGGCACGGGCTTTGGGGTCCTGCGGCATCAGGGGCGGGGAGGGCCAGCGTTCCTCGGCATATTCCATAATGATCGAAGACTGGAACAGCGCGCTGCCGTCCTCAAGGATCAGGGCCGGAACCTCGCCTCGCGGGCTCGCCTGCAGAAATGCGCCGCGGGCTTCGGTCGCGCCAAAGGCGTCCGGGGTCACGACGCAGACCGGCGCGCCTTTGTGGCGCAAGGCGATCTTGACCTTGCGTGAATAGGGCGAGAGCGGATGTTCGTAAAGGGTCAGCATGGCTGTCTCCGTGCCCGGCTGGTCCGGGTCCCCCGGGGTCTCGGGACGGATCCGCAGGAGAGCCTTGGGGGGGCGGGTGTGAAATCAGCGGGCCGCCACCGGCTCCGTCTGCACACCCGCGACCACGCGCTTGCGCAGATCCGCGATCAGTTTATCCGTGTCCCGGCCATTGGCGCGCAGGATTTGGGTGAACTCGTCCCGCTGGGTTTTGAGCAGGGAAAAGGAGCCCGTTTCGCCCGGCGCCTGGAGAACGATGTCGAAGATCCGGTAAGCCTCTCCATCGTCGATCAGCACCCATTGGATGGTGGCGACCTGACGCCCTTCCGGGTTCGACAGATCCGTGCCGACAATCACATAACGGGTCCGGCGGCCCTGTTTGACCTGGGACCCCAGCACCGTGATTTGGTGGTCCGAGAACAGGGCAAAGCGGGATGTCAGGATGGCGACCGCGTAGTCCTCCAGGACATCAAGATAAAGGGCAAACTGCTCTTGTGTCGGCAGGCGGCTGTAGCGGCCAAGGGCGCTGCGGCCAAATTTTTCGATATCGGTGTTGCCCACGAGAAGCCGGCGAAAGGCAGACTGGCGGCCTTCCTGGTCCAGCGACGGGTCCGAAATGGCACCGAGGGTTTTCTCGGCAAGGTCTGCAATAAAGCGCTCCGCCTTGGGATCGGCCGGAATGTCCTGAGCCTGGGCGACCTGGAGGGGGGCCAGAACGAAGGCGAGCATGCCGGCGGCGGCGACAAAGGCATTCAAAATCAGTGTCATTGCGGATCTCTGCTGGAGGAATGCGGGAAGAAAAATAGGCGCGGCGGCACGGGGCCGTCCGCGCACCCAAGTTATTCCAGGTCCTGGTCAAACTCGTCCAGTTCCGGCAGGTCGTCGAAGTCGATCCGTCCATTGCGGATCGCCCCCTCACGGGACTGGCGGTAGAGCGACCGGATGGTGGCATAAAAATCGATCGAGGAGCGCTCGATCTCGTCGAGCTGGTCAATGGCCTGTGAGCGGGCATCAATGATGTTCAGACCAAAGCGGATCTGGCCCACGGCCAGCCATTCAAGGCCCACCGCATCGCTTTCCACGACATCGCCGCCAAGCCATGTGGTTGCATCAAGCAGAACGTCCACCACACCGCCCACAAGATCACGGGGCGGCGCGGGGCCGATAAATGGGAGATAAAGATAGGGGCCTTCAGGCAGCCCATAGACGCCGAGGGTCTGACCGAAATCCTCCATATGGCCGTTCAGGCCCAGTCCCGACGCGACATCCGCTGCACCCAGAAAGCCGAAGGTCGAGTTGATGGCGAAACGACCAAGCGTGACGCCGGCGCGCTTAAATTCAAGCTGCAGCAGGTCGTTCGCTAGGGTCACAGGTGCTGCCAGGTTGTTGATGAGATTGCGCGTCATCAACCGAAAGGGGCGTGGCACCACAGTCCGATAAGCGATGGCGATCGGCCGCAGAAAATACCGGTCCAGGGTGTTGTTCACCTTGAAGAAGAACCGGTTCACATTCTCGAAGGGGTCGTTGAGGTCGTCTTCAGCATAGATTGTGCCGGCATCATCAGCGGGATCGCCATCAAAGGGATCAGTCGGCGCGCCCGCAAGGTCATCTTCGGCGGCATCGAATGCATCAGGGGCCTGGGCCAGGGTCAGGGCTGCAGCATCTGATCGCGCTGTGGCTTCTTGTGGGGCGCCGCCGTCCTGCGCCATCACGGATGGTGCGGCTGCTCCAAGCCACACGCCCAGCATCAGTACAAGCGCCGCAGCCTGCAAAAGCGAGCTCAGTGTGGTCTTTCGGCCGCGACGGGCTTGAGACCCTTGCACCGCTGACTTCTCCAAAGCTGTGCCCATATTTTGCATTCCAGCACGCTCACTGTCGGGCACATGCCCTGCTGATCGTCTCGGCATTGACCACCTCTCGCGGCCACCACATGCCCAAGCCCGCTCCGCGGGGCCGGGATCGCTGCGGCGTCGAATATGGCTAGAAATCCGGCATGCCGACGGCTCCCACCGCGCCCGTCGACCCTCCTGAAGGCTTTTAGCACAGGTTTTCGGGTGGACGCGATCTTTCAAAGGTTTGAGAGCAAAAGGGTGTGATGGCGGCCTCCGCGGCAGATCGCCATTGCCGGCGGGCTCGCTGAATTTCTTCCTGGATAACCGCATAAGGATATGTTTATGTCCTTGGAAATTTCGGAGGCGGGCGATGGAGCAGATCTTGAGCGCCTTGCGCGCGGCCGGTGAGCCGACTCGGTTGCGGCTCCTTGCCCTGCTGTCGCAAAGCGAACTGACGGTCAGCGAGATCACCCACATCATGGGGCAAAGCCAGCCGAGGATTTCCCGGCACCTCAAGCTTCTCGCCGACGCAGGTCTAGTGGAGCGGTACCGGGAAGGAAACTGGGCGTTTTATCGGATGGCGCGGCCCTCGGTCTTCAATCGCGGGCCTTCCGACATGCCGGCGCTGGCTTCGGCTCTCGTCTCCTTCCTGCCCCAGGATGATGGGGTGCTACTGGGGGACCGGGGCCGGCTTGAAACGGTGCGACGGGAACGGGCGGAAGCGGCCGCGGCTTACTTTCGCGACAATGCGGACCAGTGGGGCCGGATCCAGGCGCTTCATCTGCCGGAACAGGCCATTGAGGATGCGGTCGTTGAGATGATCGGAACCGATCCTGTCGGGCGCCATGTGGATCTCGGCACGGGCACGGGGCGCATGCTTGAAGTGCTGGCGGACCGGACCGATGAGGCTGTCGGCATCGATTTCAGCCACGACATGCTGGCCGTGGCCCGCACCAATTTGGAGCGTGCTGGATTGACCAAGACCCAGGTGCGCCATGGCGACATCTTTGCGCTGAGCATGCCGCCGGATTTTGCCTCCCTGGTCACGATCCACCAGGTGCTGCACTTCCTTGCGGATCCGGGCAAAGCCGTTGAGGAGGCCGCCCGGGTCCTCGCTCCGAATGGCCGCGTGCTGATTGTTGATTTCGAGGCCCATGGCCTTGAGTTTCTGCGCGAAGAACACGCGCACCGGCGTCTGGGCTTTTCGGATGGGGAAGTCCGTGAGTGGTTCAGTGCCTGCGGATTGACCCTGGAGGGGCGCCGGGCCCTGCCCAATGAGACGGAGCCAAAGTCTGAAGGCGGACCATCCTTGACGGTTGGTCTTTGGCTGGGGCGCAAACAGCGGAGTGTTGCTCCGCTACAAAACGATATGATGCAAGAAAAGGAGGCTTCCTGATGAGCGGTACGACCCGCCGCGGCACCCCCGCGCCGACCTGTTCCTTCGAATTCTTTCCGCCGAAAACGGAGGAAATGGAAGCGACCCTGTGGGACTCGATCCGCCGTCTGGAATGCCTGAACCCGGCTTTTGTCTCCGTCACCTATGGCGCAGGCGGATCGACTCGCGAGCGCACGCACCGCACCGTCAAGCGCATTGTCCAGGAAACAGATCTCAAACCGGCCGCACATCTGACTTGTGTGAATGCCACGCAGGCAGACGTGCAAGAGGTCATCCGTGAATATTGGGACGCGGGCGTGCGCCACATCGTGGCCCTGCGCGGTGACCCGCCTGAAGGGATTGGCGCGGCCTATGTGCCGCCCGAGGGTGGCTACATGAATGCGGCGGAGCTGGCCGGCGGTATTCGGGAAGTCGGCGCCTTTGAAATCTCCGTGGGCTGTTATCCCGAAAAGCACCCGGAAAGCCCGACTTTCGAATTCGATCTCGATCTTCTAAAGCAGAAAATCGACAATGGCGCTACCCGGGCCATCACGCAGTTCTTCTGTGATGCGGAGCATTATGCCCGCTATGTGGATCGGGTCCGCGCTGCCGGAATCACCATCCCCATCGTGCCCGGCATCATGCCGGTCACGTCCTTTGCGGCGCTGAAGCGCATGGCCGGAGGGACAGGCACGACCATTCCCCAGCGGATCATCGATCTGTTTGAAACCCTTGATGATGATCCGGCTACCCGCAAACTCGTGGCCGCAACGGTGGCCGTGGAGCTGTGCGAGGAGCTGTGCACCATGGGGGTCGAGCATTTCCACTTTTACACCCTGAACAGGGCGGAGCTGACCTTCGCCATCTGCCACATGCTGGGGATCCGGCCGGAGCCCTCCGAGCAGATCGCAGCCTGAAGGGCCGCGGTTCCCACCGCCCGATTCGCCTGCCATCAGACCAGAGAGTATTGCGACCCATGTTGACCCGCGCCGAACGCATCGCCCGCCTGCCCGATCTGCTCAAGGAGAGGATTCTCGTTCTCGATGGAGCGATGGGCACCATGGTCCAGCAATATTCCCTAGACGAGGATGCTTATCGGGGCGCCCGGTTTGCCGAATCCAACCGGGATCTCAAGGGTAACAATGACTTGCTCGTGCTGAGCCAGCCCCAGATCGTCTGGGAGATCCACCGCGCCTATCTTGATGCCGGGGCGGACATTATCGAGACCAACACCTTCAATGGCACGGCGATCAGCCAGGCCGATTATGGTCTTGAATATCTGGTGGACGAATTGAACGAGGAAGCCGCGCGCCTTGCCCGTTCCGTCGCTGACAGCGTGGAGCAGGAACAGGACGGGCGGATTTGTTTTGTGGCCGGAACTCTGGGCCCGACCAACCGGACCGCATCGATTTCTCCAGATGTGAATGATCCGGGCTTCCGCAATGTGACATTCGATGAGCTGCGTGACGATTATCGCAAGGCCACCATCGCTTTGATCAAGGGTGGGGCAGATATCATCCTGGTTGAGACCATTTTCGACACGCTGAATGCCAAGGCCGCCCTGGCCGCCGTGCTTGAGGCCTTCGAAGAAAGTGGCGAGACCCTGCCCGTGATGATTTCGGGCACCTTGACGGATCTGTCTGGCCGGACGCTTTCCGGCCAGACGGCAGAGGCGTTTTGGAATTCGGTGCGCCATGTCAAGCCATTCAGTATCGGCCTCAATTGTGCTCTAGGCGCCCAGGAGCTGCGGCCCCACATCGCCGAGCTGTCACGCATTGCCAATACCTATGTCAGTGCCCACCCCAATGCTGGCCTGCCCAATGAATTTGGCGGTTATGACGAGACTGCTGAAGAGACGGCAGGCTATGTCGAGGAATGGATGGGGCAGGGCTTCGTCAATATCATTGGCGGGTGCTGTGGCACGACACCAAGCCATATCGCTGCCATCGCCCGCGCCGCTGCCGGAAAAGCGCCGCGGGACATCCCTGACATCCCCCGCCAAATGCGCCTTTCGGGCCTTGAACCTTTCACGCTCACCCCGGAAATCCGGTTCGTGAATGTGGGAGAGCGGACCAATGTGACAGGCTCCGCCCGGTTCCGGAAACTGATCAAGGAAGGCGATTTCGACACGGCCCTTGATGTCGCTCGCCAGCAGGTGGAAAACGGCGCCCAGATCATCGACATCAACATGGATGAGGGGA
>CAYUYV010000163.1:0-9714 GCA_964449455.1 uncultured Alphaproteobacteria bacterium
GGGTGTGATCCACCCCATAAGCCAAGGACTGGTCCTGCAGGTCGCACTCGCCGCCCTGGTCGCAGATCGGGCAGTCCAGCGGATGGTTGATCAGCAGGAATTCCATCACGCCTTCGCGGGCCTTCTTGACCATCTCGCTGCGCGTGTTGACCTGGGGCGGGGACCCGTCCCGACCCGGCCGCAGATCGCGCACCCCATAGGCACAGGACGCAATCGGCTTCGGCGCGCCCACGGCCTCCACGAGGCACATGCGGCAATTGCCGGCGATGGACAGCCTCTCGTGGAAGCAGAAACGTGGAATTTCCGCCCCCGCCATTTCACAGGCCTGGAGGACGGTAATGTCCCGCGGCACCTCGATTTCGGTGCCATCCACAACAATGGTAACCGTATCCGTCATATCCACGTTCCTGCGCCAGGGATGCCGTCGCAGCCCATCTCAAAAATCTCGCTCATTCGCGTCTTAACCAAAGGCGCGTTGCCATAAAAGACGCGTTGCCACAAATGGATCGTCACGCCCTCGCACGCCGCCATGCCATAAAAGCCGTCATCCATGCGCGCCGCGAGAGCCGGTTTATCCGTGCAGAACGTAACCGCGGCCGGTGTGTCCGTCACGGAAAACCGCCGACAGCTAAAGTTAGTCTTGCCCGGACGGTCCCTTGATATATCGGCCATGGCGTATGGTCCCTACTCCGCGGCCACTTGGCTCAAAAACGGCGTCCGGTTTACCGCCTCGCCGCGCGCATATTGGTCAATCCGGCGCTCGATCTCGGGACGGAAATGGCGAATGAGGCCCTGGACCGGCCAGGCGGCCGCGTCGCCCAACGCGCAGATGGTGTGGCCCTCGACCTGGTAGGTCACATTGAGCAGCAGGTCGATTTCGGACTTGTCCGCCTCGCCCTTGGCCATGCGCTCCAGCACCCGCCACATCCATCCGGTTCCCTCCCGGCATGGCGTGCACTGGCCACAGCTTTCATGCTTGTAGAAATAAGCGATCCGAGCGATCGCCTGGACGATGTCCGTAGAGCGGTCCATCACGATCACGGCCGCCGTGCCCAGGCCCGATTTCACATCCCGCAGGCTGTCAAAATCCATCAGCACGTCGTCACAGGTTTCTTTCGGGATCATGGGCACGGATGATCCGCCGGGAATGACCGCGAGCAGATTGTCCCAGCCGCCGCGCACGCCCCCCGCATGGCGTTCGATAAGCTCGCGCATGGGGATGCCCATTTCTTCTTCCACCGTACACGGCTGGTTGACATGGCCGGAGATGCAGAAAAGCTTGGTGCCCGTATTGTTCGGCCGTCCGAGGCCAGCAAACCAGTCCGCACCCCGGCGCAGAATGGTCGGCGCCACAGCAATGCTCTCAACATTGTTCACCGTGGTCGGACAGCCATAGAGGCCAACATTGGCCGGAAAAGGCGGCTTCAGGCGCGGCTGACCCTTCTTGCCTTCCAGGCTTTCAAGAAGTGCGGTTTCCTCACCGCAGATATAGGCACCGGCGCCGTGATGGACCCGAATGTCAAAGCGCAGGCCGGTCCCGCAGGCATTCTCGCCAAGCAGGCCCGCGTCATAGGCCTCGGCGACCGCCGCCTCAAGATGCTCGCGCTCACGGATATATTCGCCGCGGACATAAATCCACACATCATGGGCCCGCATGGCATGGGCGGCGATCACGCAGCCCTCCAGGAAGATATGCGGATCATGGCGCATAATCTCCCGGTCCTTGCAGGTCCCGGGTTCGGACTCATCCGCGTTCACCACGAGATAATGGGGCCGCACACCCACTTCCTTGGGCATGAAGGACCATTTGAGCCCCGTGGGAAAGCCAGCGCCGCCACGCCCGCGCAGACCGGACGCCTTCATGCGATCGATGATTTCCTCAGGCCCCAACTCAATCAAGGCCTTCGTATTGTCCCAGGCGCCCCGCGCCCGCGCACCCGCAAGGCGCCAGTCATGGCGGCCATAGAGATTGGTGAAGATACGATCCTGATCCGAAAGCATGGGTCTTTATGCTGCCTCTTCAAACATCCGCACCGGCGCACCGATGGAGGTCTGACGTCACGAGTTCGAGTAGAGCGACGGGTCCGTCAGCGTTGTCTGACCGCCAGACGGTTCCGCCGCGGAACGCTCCGACTGCGGACCCGGTGTCGGGACGTGCCCCTTTTCCAGGCTGTCGAGGATGGCCTCGAAACGCTCCGCCGTCAGATCCTCATAGTAGTCCTTGCCGATCTGCACCATGGGCGCATTCACACAGGCACCGGCACATTCCACTTCCTGCCAAGAAAACCGTCCGTCGGCGGACACAGTATCCTGCTGCTCCGCAATACGCCTCTTGCAGACCCGCACCAGATCATCAGACCCGCGCAGCCAGCACGGCGTGGTGGTACAAACGAGAACCTGATGTTCACCCACCGGATGCAGATTGAACATCGTGTAGAAAGTCGCCACCTCAAGGCCCCGGATATAGGGCATATCCAGCATATCGCTCACCACACGGATGGCTGGCTCGGTGATCCAGCCGCCGATCTGTTCCTGGGCACGCCAAAGCAGCGGGATAATCGCGCTCGCCTGCCGCCCCGGGGGATAGCGGGAAATCACCTCTTGCGCCCAGCCCTGGTTTTCAGGCGTGAAGGCAAAGCTGCTGGGTTGTTCTTCTGCGAGTCGTCTGACCGCCATCGTCTTCCTCTCCCGAACCGGGATCTTCCTTGCCCGAAGCAACTGACCGGCTCAGCGGTCGATTTCTCCGAACACAATGTCGAGCGAGCCCAGGATCGCCGACACATCTGCGAGCATGTGCCCCTTGGTGAGCATGTCCATCGCCTGCAAATGCGAAAAGCCGGGCGCGCGGATCTTGCAGCGATAGGGCCGGTTGGTGCCATCCGAGATCAAATAGACGCCGAACTCGCCCTTGGGCGCTTCGACGGCGGCATAGACCTCGCCGGCCGGCACTTTGTAGCCTTCCGTATAGAGCTTGAAATGGTGAATGAGCGCTTCCATGGACCGCTTCATTTCGGCGCGCCGAGGCGGTGCGACCTTGCCATCGGTTGTCATCACCGGGCCTTCCGGCATGCGCTCAATGGCCTGGCGCATGATGGAGACGGACTGGCGCATCTCCTCCATCCGGCACAGATAACGGTCGTAGCAATCGCCGTTCTTGCCCACAGGAATGTCAAAATCCAGGTCCTCATAAACCTCATAAGGCTGGGCCTTGCGCAGGTCCCAGGGCACGTTGGAGCCGCGCAGCATCACGCCCGTGAAGCCCCAGGCGAGCGCCACCTCCCGGGTCACGACCCCGATATCGACATTGCGCTGTTTGAAGATCCGATTCCCGGTGACGAGATTGTCGAGATCATCAAGGGTCTTCAGGAAATCATCGCACCATTCAAGAATGTCGTCGGCGAGACCGGCCGGCATGTCCTGGTGCACGCCGCCTGGCCGGAAATAGGCCGCATGGAGGCGGGACCCCGAAACCCGCTCATAAAACACCATGAGCTTTTCCCGTTCTTCAAAGCCCCAGAGCGGCGGTGTCAGCGCGCCCACATCCAATGCCTGGGTCGTGACATTGAGCAGGTGGCTGAGAATCCGGCCGATCTCACAAAACAGCACCCGGATGAATTGGGCCCGGCGCGGAACACCAATGCCCAGGAGGCGCTCGGTGGCCAGGGCAAAGGCATGCTCCTGGTTCATTGGCGCCACATAGTCGAGACGGTCGAAATAGGGCACGGCCTGGAGATAGGTCTTATACTCGATGAGCTTTTCAGTGCCCCGGTGCAGCAGGCCAATATGGGGATCCACCCGCTCGACGATCTCGCCGTCAAGCTCCAGCACAAGACGCAGCACGCCGTGGGCCGCCGGGTGCTGGGGCCCGAAATTGATGGTCATATTGCCGGTTTTGGTCTCTGCCGCTTCAGCCATTGCTCTCCCCTGGGGCTCCTTTCAGGACCGGCCTCACTTGGCCTTGTCCGCCTCCTGCTTGGCCTGCGCTGCGGCCTTTTCATCACCGGGAAGGAGATAGTCCACACCTTCCCAGGGGCTGAGGAAATCAAAGTTTCGAAATTCCTGGGCAAGCTTGACGGGCTCGTAAACGACCCGCTTCTGCTCGTCGTCGTAGCGCACCTCCACAAAGCCCGTGAGCGGGAACTCCTTGCGCAAGGGAAATCCGCTAAAGCCATAGTCGGTGAGGATCCGCCGCAGGTCCGGATGGCCTGAAAAGGTCACGCCATACATGTCGAAAATCTCGCGCTCGTACCAATTCGCACACGGAAAGACATCGCTGACACTTGGAACCGGGGTCTGGGCGTCGGCGGCCAGCTTGATGCGCAGGCGCTGATTCAGCTCCATGGAAAGCAGGTGATAGACCACATCAAAACGCTGGGCCCGCTGCGGCCAGTCAGCGCCCGAGATGTCGATCAGCTGGGTAAACTTGCACTCGGCATCATCGCGAATACCGCGCAGGACCGGGACGATCTGGTCAGCACGCACCCGTATGGTCAGCTCGCCATAGGCGACATCATAGCCAAGGACCGCCTGACTGACGCCCTTTTGCTCCAGGTTCGTCGCGATGTGCTCACCGAGAATGTTCAAGTCTTCACTCATCACCGACCCACCCTGACAGGCCCCTTTTAAGAGCCATTGCATTCAAAGCCGTTGTCCCAGCCTGGCATCCGCCTCAGCGATCAATCGTTCCCGTGCGCCGGATCTTTTTCTGCAGCAGCAGCACCCCATAGACCAGCGCCTCGGCCGTCGGCGGGCAACCGGGGACATAGATATCCACGGGCACGATGCGGTCACAGCCCCGGACGACGGCATAGGAATAATGGTAATAGCCACCGCCATTGGCACAGGAGCCCATGGAGATCACATAACGGGGCTCCGGCATCTGGTCGTAAACCTTGCGCAGGGCCGGCGCCATTTTGTTGGTGAGCGTGCCCGCAACAATCATCACATCGGACTGGCGCGGCGATGCGCGGGGCGCGAAACCGAACCGCTCCAAGTCATAACGCGGCATGGAGCTTTGCATCATTTCCACGGCGCAGCAGGCAAGGCCGAAGGTCATCCACATCAAGGATCCTGTGCGGGCCCAGTTCACGAGGTCCTCGGCATTGGTGACGAGGAAACCCTTATCCACAAGCTCCGCATTCACTTGATTGAAAAACGGATCATCGTCCCCAATCGGCGCGCCGCCCTCCACGCCAGCGCGACCGGCCTGGCCCGCCGGAATGCCATTCGTGTCGGATCCACTGGTCATCGCATCACCCTTCCTTTCGGCGAGCTGTCCATGCTCCAGGCTCTTTATGCCCGGTCCGGATCACTCCCACTCCAGAGCGCCTTTCATCCATTCGTAAATGAAGCCGACCGTTAGAACGCCCAGGAACACGACCATCGACCAAAAGCCGTAAAGGCCGATATCGCCGAGCGCGACGGCCCATGGGAACAGGAAGGCCACCTCAAGATCGAAAATGATGAACAAAATGGCAACAAGATAAAAGCGCACGTCGAATTTCAGCCGCGCATCGTCGAATGCGTTAAATCCGCACTCATAGGCCGACAATTTCTCCTGGTCCGGAGCGCTCGGCGCGACGGCAAGGGATATTCCGAGCAGCACGAAACAAAGCACCAGGGCGACAACGAAGAAAAGCAGAACGGGCAAATAGTCTATCAAGAGAGCATTCATGGACCCTGGCTCCTGTTCCCTATCGCTTCGGCCGGACATGGCCCAAGGCTCAGGATATCTACCGTGCCGCGGAATACGGTGGGATGGTGGCGCAATTGGATGTCCCATGACATGGCAAAGGACACTGGGTCAGCGCAAGTGACATAACCACACGCCCGTTACCACCAGCGCGCATAAAGCTGCCGGAAAGCCAAAAGTCCGCCCCTGTCCCGCGTTGTGCGGACCCTATGGTGGATTGTGCGCCACCGCAACGCTTATCGGGAATTCCAATGCCAATGTCGGACGTCTTGGCGTTTTGGACCGGCCAAACCGTTTCCGGTGAGCCGGTCCCTATCCGTTTAAAGCCGATGAGCGCTCGATTTCAGAGCTCGCGCGGCCAGGTCGGCATGCGGCCTGGGGTCGAAGGCGCACCCAAGGCCTCAAGCTCGCTTTCAAGACCACTGAGATCCTCCTCAAGGTCTTTGAGATCCTGAAGCGCGGCGCCAAATTCCTCCGCCGCAATGTCATAGGCGCGGCGGTGAAGCCCCGTGACCGGCGACTGGGAGCCCCAATGGCCGCCGATAATGCTGCGCACCCGGCTACGGATGGAGACGGGCACCGGCTCATTGCGCGCCCCAATGGTCCGATCGCCGAACATCTTGTCCCGCAAATCGTCATGGCGCGCTTCAAGGGCTGCGAGACGCTGATAAACCGCCTCGCCCGCCGCCGGCGTGCGCACCAGCGCCACCTTCAGATGGGCGATTCGCGTGCCGATTTCCCGAAGATAGTCGCTGCCCCCTTCAACAGCCCGGGCGAGTTCCGCCGTATCACGCTGGAAGGCAAGCAGCGCCGGCCGGTCCGCCGTGATTTCCGGCGACAGGTCCAGTGCCCGAACCGTAAAGGTCTGGGCCTCTCCTAGCGGTGTCAGGGTGCCCTGGACCCGCTTCGCCATGCTGACCGTATAGGAACCGGGCAGAGCCAGCGGGCCCTCCGGATCGCTGTCCCAAGGATTGCGCGGCCCGCCCTGGCTTAGCTTGACCGGGTCGGGCGCCGGCAGTCGCAGATCCCAGGCCACCCGATGCAGGCCCTTCGAGACCGGCCCCGTGAGAGTCCGAACCACGGCACCATCGGCATCGCGGATGGTGAAGACAATCACGGGTTTGTCCTCCCGATCCTCGGCACGCAGATCATCCCAGGACGGATAGGGCGTGTCGCCGCCCTCCTTTTCGATCTCGATCTCCCCTTTGCGCCGGGTCTCAGCCAGGGTCTTCAGGCCATCACGCAAGTGATAGGTAAACACCGCGCCATAGGGCGGGTTCTCAGCCGTGAAGAACTGGGCGCCCATGCTGCCCTTTTTCTGGCCACCCCACAGATCGCCTTCGATATAGAGCTTGGCTTCGCGCACCGGGAACAGGGTGCCTTCCGCGTCCGACAGGGTTTCTGCCTTGGTCCGCAAGGGGGCGTAATCGTCAAGGATGTAGATGCTGCGCCCGAAGGTGCCGACCACCAGATCGCTTTCGCGGCGCTGGATCTCAATGTCCCGCACCGCGATGGTCGGAAAGCCGCCCTTCATGGGCAGCCAGGTCACACCGCCATTTTGACTGAAGAACAGGCCGAATTCCGTGCCCGCAAAAAGCAGATCCGGATCCACATGGTCCTCGGCGATGGTATGCGCCGAGCCGCGCTCGGGCAGCGTACCCGTGATGGGCAGCCAGGTGCGCCCCTTGTCCTTCGTTTTCAGAATATAGGGCCGGTAGTCGCCCTTTTTGTGATTGTCGAAAACGGCATAGGCCACATTTTCATCGTGCACGGAGGCAATGATGTCCTCCACCAGCGCCATGTCGGGCACGCCTTCGAAACGGCGGACGGAGCGCCAGTTCGCACCACCATCTTCCGTGACACTGATCACGCCATCATCCGACCCCACATAAATCAAGCCTTCCGTAAGCGGACTTTCATTCAGGGCAATCAGGCTGCCATATCGGGACGTGGAGTCGTTTTTCGCAATCGCGTCGACGCTCCACACCCGGCCCATGACCTCCAGCGCATTGCGGTCAATCTGGCGGGTCAGGTCCGGGGAGATGCGGGTCCAGTTATCGCCCCGATCATCGGACTGAAAGACAAACTCAGCCGCATAATAGATGCGCTGCGGATTATGCGGGCTGATAAGCAGCGGGGTGTTCCAGTTCCATTTGTAGTCCGGCACGCCGCTGTCCGGCTGGGGCGTGATATAAACGCGCTCCTGGGTCCGCCGGTCATAACGGGCCAGACCGCCATACTGGTACTGGGTATAGATGATGTTGGGATCGGTTGGATCGATCTGAGGCTTGTAGCCGTCACCACCCAGAATAATCTTCCAGTCCGAATTGGTGATCCCGTGAACCACACTGGTCCGGGACGGTCCGCACAGGGAATTGTTGTCCTGGGTGCCACCGCACACATTGTAGAACGGCTCGGCATTGTCGGGCTGGATCCGGTAGAACTGAACCAGGGGCAAATTGTTAATATGCCGCCAGGTCTGGCCCCGGTCATAGCTTTCATAAATGCCGCCATCACCCCCGAGGATGAGGTGATCCGTGTTCGCCTCGTCAATCCATAGGGCATGGTCATCCACATGGCGGTGGGCAATCGCCAGGCGGCTCCAGTTGCGTCCGCCATCTTCGGAAATATGCGTGAACGTATCGAGGGAATAGAGACGCTCCGGGTTCAACGGATCGACCACGATCTCATTGTAATATTGGGGGCTTGTGGTCATGCGACCCGACCGCTTCTCCCAAGTCTCACCGAAATTGGTCGAGGCATAGATGCCCTTTTCCTTATCACTGGCCTCGATGATGGCGTAAATCAGGTTCGGATCCCGCTGCGGCTCCGGCGCAGACCCGGCGTAAAAGCCCTGTTTGGCGCTCCGGGACCAGTGGCCAAGGCCGATCCGGCCCATACTGTCCTTGGGCAGGCCAGCGGTTATCTCCCGCCAGGTTGCGCCGCCATCGGTTGATTTGTGGATCCCACTGCCCGGGCCGCCATTGATCAGGGTCCAGACATGGCGGTGGCGCTGATAGGTGGACGCGACAATGATGTTCGGGTTGTCGGGATTCACCACGAACTCATTCACGCCCGTATAGTCATCAATCTCCAGAAGACGGGTCCAGGTTTCGCCGCCGTCGAACGTCTCGTAAAGACCGCGATCGCCGCCACCATTCCACAAGGGGCCCTGGGCCGCCACGAGGACATGGCCGCGGGCAAAAGGATCGATCCAAATCTGGCTGATATGGCCAGAGTCTTTCAGCCCCATATTCGTCCAGGTCTTGCCGCCGTCCACGGATTTATAAACGCCGTCGCCATAGGCAACCGAGCGCTGGGCATTGTTCTCGCCGGTCCCCACCCAGATTGTGAGCGGGTCGGAGGGATCGATCTCCACGACCCCAAGGGCATAGGAGCCCTCATTTTCGAACAAGGGCGTCCAGGTGGTGCCGTTATTGTCCGTCTTCCACAGATTGCCCGATGCGGTCGCGGCAAAGTAAACATGGGACTGGCGGGGATGGACCGCGAAATCGGAAATGCGGCCTGAGGGATAGGCGGGCCCGATATTGCGCAAGGAAAGACCAGCAAAGGGATTGTCCGGCGCCTGGCCCGGCTGTCCTTGCGCCGCCTTACCATTCTCCAGCGTTGCCGGCGCCGCATGAAGCCGCGCGTCAGGACCAGCGATGGTCCCCATAAGGATGGTCAGTCCACCCAGCCCGGCCATTGCCAACCGGCCCATGTGATTTTGGCGCACAGCCCCCATGGCTTGTCTCCCCACACCTTGTTTTGCGGCTTAATCCAGATCAAAGGGAGTATGGCCGATCCGCCTGACCTGTCAAACCAGGCCCAAACCGCGTGTTTCACACAAAAACCCGCGCAAGCCATGGGCTTGCGCGGGTTCCAACAGTCGCTTTCGTGTTGGCCCCGTTCGGGTCTGACCGGGCAGGTCAGATCGGATGGGCCTTATACCCGGCACGCCTGCGTCCTTAGCGTTTTCAGCAAAAGTGTGTGCGGTTTTGCGGTTCGAAAACGCGATAAAT
>CAYUYV010000164.1:0-9636 GCA_964449455.1 uncultured Alphaproteobacteria bacterium
ATTCGCTACGGAGCCCGCCGATCATGCGGGCGAATTCCTGACCCGCCACACTAGTAGAACGCGATTGCCCGCAATCCACTCAGAACCAGGGGCTGAGCCAATCAGGCGCCCTGAGATGATCTTGCGCCTTTGCGACCGGTCCCGCGTCCAGGGTTGCCCAAGGCTCGCAGGCTCGGCCGCCAGATCCCCCCCGGCGGCCTCCATCCCGAATCGGGCCACTGGTTAATTCCCTCTTTACCAATTCGGGACACAGTCAGGTCCAAACCCATGTCGATGGAGATCCGCCCGCGTTCCGCCTGCTGAAGGGGGTGAGGCAGTTCCGGCAGCTCCATATGGGCGTATCCCGGCCATTCCCGAGCCCCAAAAAGAGGGACGCGGAAGTGCCGTGACGCGCCCGGTTGGAGACGCCAAGGGCTCACCTAGAGAGAGGCCGGGGACTTATGGTCCAGAACATACTCATCGTTGACGACGACCCGACCCAGCGGCGCCTGATCGAAAGCGTGGTGACACGGCTGGGGCACAAGGTGCTCCAGGCCGGCGGCGGGCGCGAAGCGCTCGACATTCTCGCCGGTCCCCAAGGGGGAGACGTGGCCCTCGTCATGCTCGACCTGGTGATGCCGGAAATGGACGGCATCGCGGTCTTGAGCGACGTCAAGCCAAAACGGCCCCATCTGCCCGTCATCGTGCTGACGGCCAAGGGCGGCATCGATACGGTTGTCGGGGCTATGCGTGCGGGTGCTGACGATTTCATGGTCAAACCGGCGGCCCCGGAACGGATTCAGGTCTCAATCCAGAATGCCCTGCGGCTCAATGCGCTCAGTTCGGAAATTTCCCGGCTGACCAAACGCCAGAAGGGCAAGCTCACCTTCGACGACATCGTGGCCAAAAGTCCGGCCATGCAGCAGGTCATCCGTCTCGGGCGCCGGGCCGCGGCCTCGAATATTCCCATCCTGATCGGTGGGGAAAGCGGTGTCGGCAAGGAAGTCATTGCCCGTGCGATCCAGGGCGAAAGCGAGCGCTCCGGCAAACCCTTCGTGACAGTCAATTGCGGCGCCATCCCAGAAAACCTCGTGGAAAGCATCCTGTTCGGCCATGAAAAAGGCGCCTTCACGGGCGCCATGGAGAAGCATGCCGGCAAATTTCAGGAGGCCAATGGCGGGACCTTGTTCCTCGATGAAATCGGGGAACTGCGCCTTGATATGCAGGTCAAGCTGCTGCGCGCCCTTCAGGAAGGCGAGATCGATCCCGTCGGCGCAAAGAAGCCCGTCAAGGTGGACATCCGCTTCATCTCCGCGACCAACCGGGACCTCTTGACCATGGCCCGGGATGGTTCGTTCCGGGAGGATCTCTACTACCGCCTCAATGTGTTCCCCATTGATGTGGCCTCTTTGCGCGATCGCCGAGCCGATATTCCGGACCTGATCGATCTCTTCGTCAGCCGCTTTGCCGCTGAGGAGGGCAAAAAGGTGGGCGGCATCGACGCTTCGGCACTGGATCTTTTGTGCCAATATGACTGGCCGGGCAATGTCCGCCAGCTTGAAAACGCTGTGTTCCGCGCCGTTGTGCTCAGCGACAGCGAGCGCCTGACACTCGATGATTTTCCCCAGATCGCGCAATTCGCACGGGTGCAGCGGGGCGGCTGGACCGGGGCGATGCCCGCGGACGCGGCCGGCAGCGATGGCCAAAGGCCGGTCTTCACGCCATCCGCGCCCCATGCTGTGGGCCATGTCACGGACCCGTCCGCGCCCATCGCGGCGGCGAATGATGGGGCGGGCATGCCGGTGCCCCTCGCCTTCCCCATGGCTGCAACACCGCTGGGGGCCGCCAACACCTCAGAGCCGGATTTCCAGGATCCGGCATCCGGTGTCGGGGAAATTGGCGAGGACGGCAAACGGATTCGCATTGTCGATGAAAGCGGCCATATGCGCACGCTTGAAGACATTGAAGGCGAGATGATCCGCCTCGCGATTGACCGCTATGCGGGCCATATGTCGGAAGTCGCCCGGCGCCTTGGGATCGGGCGCTCAACCCTTTATCGCAAGGTGCGGGATCTCGGCCTTGACGTGCGGGCACAATCCGCCGGCTGACACATTACCCGATCTTCGCGGCACCCGATCTTCGCAGCCCCATCCCGGGTTCCCACTCTCCGGTGTCTGTCAGTCGACCGACTATCCGTGAGGAGAGAAAGCGGATTAGAAAACGGCAGCGAAGACTGGCTGCCGTTTCAGACCACGAAAGTCAAAGGCCGTCTTCGGATCAAGCAGGATGCCGTGTTGCCGGACCTCCAGATGGAGGTGCGGCCCGGTGGCATTGCCGGATGTCCCAACAGTGCCGATCGCCTGGCCCTGCCGGATCGACTGGCCCACGGACACGTCCGTCTCCTGCAAATGGGCATAAAGCGTCACAAACCCATCCAGGTGGACGAGACTGACATAACGGCCATATCCGTTCCGGTCATATCCCACTTCGCGAACCAAGGCGCCCGCTGGCGCCTGGATCGGCGTGCCACGCGGCGCGGCGAGGTCGATCCCTTTGTGGCTGCCGCGACTGCCCCGCCGGCGGCCGAAATCACTGGTGATCTTGGCCGGACCGGCCAAAGGCGATGGGAAAAGCATGGGCGCCGCCTGTTCAGGCATGCGATAGCCCTGGTTGGGGATGCGATAGGCGGTGGCAAGATCCGGCTTTGGTGCCGAAGCCTGCTGACAGGCGACAAGACCCAGGGCCAGGACCCCAACAAAAAGAAATCGTCCGCCCATCGTGCCAATCTCCCCATCCCAACGCCGCCGTCTCAGACACGCTCCATGGTGTACGTCACAGAATGGACATTGAAAAGCGCCGCGCCGGTCACAGGCAAGTATAGCCCGGCGCGCGCCAAACCCATGGCTGTGGCGAATAATCCAAAAATGGGCACTCCGGGCAATTCAAGCCCAGTTCAGCGCCCTGCTTAAGATTTGGTCATGCGTTCGAACTTGACCCAAAAGGAGGGCATGCTATCGCTCATTTGGTGGTGAGAGCGGCGACTGAGGGAGTCGGGGGATTTGGCCGTCTTGATCTGCCTTCTCGTGATTTTCATGCTCGCCACGAATACTTGCCAATCGATTGCACGCCAACCGATTGGTGCCCTCTCGGTAGACCTGCCGATTTGTATCGCCCGTGAGCATCCCAAATTGGAACCCAAGGGATGGTGAGTTCGAACCCGACGCATGCCGAGCAGGAAAGGGAAGCCTCGACCAGCGTGCTTCAAGACCTCATATCGGTGGCAAGGCCAGGTCACTGGTTCAAAAATATCTTCATGTTGCCGGGGATCGCCCTCGCCTTCGTGCTCAGCCAGGCTGAGATTACGCCGGAACTCGTTTTCCGGGTTGTGACGTCCATCATTTCCACCTGCGCTATCGCATCGGCCTACTACACCATCAATGAATGGCTGGACGCTGAGTTTGACCGGTTCCATCCGCTCAAAAAGGACCGTCCATCGGCGGCCGGGCGCCTTAATGCCCGCATGATTTATATCCAGTGGGGCGTTCTGAACGCCATCGGGCTCGGTCTCGCCTTCCTTCTGGGTCCGATCTATTTCGCCTTTGCCGTGGCGCTCGTGCTGATGAGCCTCGCCTACAACATCAAACCGATCCGGACCAAGGACCGCATGTTTCTCGACGTGTTGTCGGAGTCCGTGAACAACCCACTACGCTTCATGCTGGGCTGGACAGCCGTGGCCGTATCGGTGTTGCCCCCGACGTCAATCCTCCTCGCCTATTGGATGGGCGGGGCCTATCTGATGGCTGTGAAGCGGTTCTCAGAATATCGCTATATTGACGATCCGGAGCGGGCTGGCCTTTACCGGCGCTCCTTCCGCTTCTACACGGAAGAATCCCTGCTGCTCTCTGCTGTGTTCTATGCGATTTCCTCGGCCTTCTTTTTCGGCGTATTCCTGATCAAGTACCGGGTTGAATTCCTGCTGGCCATGCCGGCCTTTGCCCTGTTGTTCGTGTGGTATCTTTCGATCGGCATGCGCCGGGACAGCGTGGCCCAGCGGCCCGAGAAGCTTTATCGGGAACGGCCCTTCATGATCTATGTGGTCGCGTTGGGGATTTTGGTGACCATCCTGTTCTTTGTGGATCTTCCGTTCCTCAACTTCCTGGTCGAACCTTTCACCTTCAAACAGGACTGAGTGCGTGCTTGCGCGTGGGAGCGCTCACCCGTCACCATCCCACCCATATTGGGTTCGGGCGGCATCCGCGCTGACAAGGCCGGCGCGGACATCCTCTCGAACCTGATCCCGATCCCGCGCCTTTGGATCACCAAGACCGCCACCCCCCGGCGTTTCGACCGTGAATCGCAGACCCGCCGGCACGGTGTCCCGGCCCATGCCCGGCAGGACCGTGCCATCCGACAGGCTTGCCCCGCCGGATCCGCCAGGCCCGCCGCCGTCCCGCCCCCGGGGCGGATGGCTCACCCGGTCGAACATTTTTGAGACCGCCATCACGGCCCCGCCCGCGTGCTCGAACTCCATGGTCTGGCCGAGCCCGCCGCGAAAGGTTCCCGCCCCCCCGGAATCGGTGCGGAATTCCTTCCGCCACATGAGGATGGGTGCCGTGGTTTCGTTGATCTCCACCGGCGTGTTGCGCACGCCCGAAGGAAACGCCGTGCAGGACAACCCGTCCTTGGCCGGCCGGGCGCCCGTTCCGCCGGTGTAGAACGGATTGATCACAAAGGGCTCACCATGCGCGCCCGGCGCAACCCCTGCCCCCCCCATCAGCACCGGGAGATAAAGACAGGACGCACCTTCCGCCGGCGTGCGCTCCGGAATGGCCTGATGCAGAGCGCCCAGCACCACATCGGGCAGCATCTGTCCCACCGTGTGGCGCGCGGAAACGGCCGCCGGCCGCGGCGCATTGAGGATCGTGTCTTCCGGCGCCGATACGGTGATCACGCCGAGCGAGCCTGCATTGTTGGGCACATCGCCGCCGATGACACAGCGCACACCGAAGGAGGCATAGGCCTGGGTGTAGGTCAGCGGCACATTGACGCCGAGGGGCTGGACCGGCGAGGTGCCCTCAAAATCCACATGGATTGTTCCCTCACGGACCGTCACGGTCGCCACCAGATCCACCGGAGCCCCATGGCCATCGATCCGCATGGCATTGTGATACGTGCCGGCCGGCACACGCGCGATTTCCGCCGCCATGGCCCGGGCCGAATTGTCGATGATCCGGGCTCCAACCGTGTCCACCCCCTCAAGGCCGAACTCATCAAGCATGGCGAGCAGGCGCTGCACACCGGTTTGGTTGCAGGCGGCAAGGGAGTAGAGGTCTCCCTCGGCGGCCACAGGATCGCGCACATTGGCCCGGATAATGCGCATCAAGGTCTCATTCACCGCCCCGCGGCGGAACAGGTAGTCGATGGGAATGAGCAGCCCTTCCTCGAAGACCTGGCGCGCATCGGGTCCGAAACCAAGGCCCCCCACATCGGCAATGTGAGATGTGGCGGCGAAAAGGGCGATGGCCTCGCCGTGCCGGAACACAGGCGTGACCACGGTGAAATCGTTCAGATGGCCTGTCCCGTCCCAAGGATCATTCGTCATCAGAACATCGCCATCCTCCAGGGTCTCCAAGGGATGGCACGCAAGGAAGGATCCCACGGAGGCTGCCATGGCGTTGACATGGCCCGGCGTGCCCGTCACGGCCTGGGCAAGCATGCGGCCCTTCGTGTCGAACACACCGGCAGAAAGATCCCCCGCCTCCCGAACCGTGGTGGAAAAAGCCGTGCGGATCAGGGTCTGGGCCTGCTCTTCGACCACGGCGATCATCCGGTTCCACATCAATTGGAAGCGGATCTCGTCCATGCCGCCCATGGTGCCCGTGGTCATGCGCCGCCCTCCGTCCGTGTGAGAATGAGATAGCCGAGCCCGTTCACGGTCGCCTCGAACAAGGAAGTGACCACCGTGGTGGTCTGGTCTTCCACGATCAGCGCCGGCCCCCGGATGGTTTGTCCCGGTGCAAGGGCCGTTCGGTTATAGACGGCATAGTCCCGCTCTTCCGCGCGGGGCGGATCAAACACCCTGTGGCGGGCCGTGGCTGCCGGCGCGGGACGCCCATCCACGGTCGGCGCCGTGCGTGCGGCTGGTCTGGGTCCGGACAAAGTGAGAGTCCAGGTCAGGATCTCGATCCCCATGCCAGGAATGGTGCGCCCATAAAGCGTGGCGTAAGCAGCCTCAAAGCCTGCCTTCAGAGCGTCAACCGCCTTGCCATCGGCGCGCTCGAAGGGCACCTCAACAGCAATTTCATGGCCCTGGCCACGATAGCGCATGAAGGCCTGCCGGGTTTCCGTCAGCGGTGCCTCGCCAGCAGCCCCGCGCACGACGCTGGCCGCTTCCTCCCGCATGGCCCCGTAAAGACCATTGACCAGGTCCGGGTCGAACGCCTCAAGCGCCATGGGCCGACTGCGCACGACCTCATAGGCCGCAGGCGCGAGCAGGAAACCCACCGCCGAACCCACGCCAGCATCCGTCGGCACAACGACCGTTCGGATGCCGAGTTTTTCCGCAAGGCGCGCCGCATGGAGAGGTGCAGCACCGCCAAAGGCCACCATGGCGCGGGCCGAGATGTCCCGCCCCCATTCCACCGCATGGGCCCGGGCGGCGGAGGCCATATTCTCGTCCACCACTTCGGCAAGGCCGAAAGGCGCGCTGACCCCGTCCAACCGCAAAGGCTCTCCCACGGCTCGCGCAATGGCGCCGCGGGCAGCCGGCGCATCAAGGGGCATCCGTCCGCCAGCGAAGCGATCCGGGATGATCTTGCCCAGCGCCACATCGGCGTCCGTGACCGTGGGGTTGGTGCCGCCCCGGCCATAGGCGACGGGGCCCGGCTCGGACCCAGCGCTCTCGGGGCCCACCTGGAGCCGGCCCAGCTTGTCAACGCGCGCGATGGAGCCG
Source organism: uncultured Alphaproteobacteria bacterium (assembly GCA_964449455.1). GTDB lineage: Bacteria > Pseudomonadota > Alphaproteobacteria > JAJFIK01 > JAJFIK01 > CAYUYV01. The sequence goes on from CAYUYV010000164.1 coordinate 6,932, forward strand.
CCGCCGGCGCCAATCTCCACCATCTCGATCACGGGGATTCGCACGGGCAGGCCGGAGCCCTTTTTGAACCGATAGGCACGGTCGACCTCGAACGTCCGTGAGGTGAGCGGTGTGTAGCCGTCGATCATGCAGATCTTGGCCGTCGTGCCCCCCATATCGAAAGACAGCAGTTCCGGCAGCCGGCACTCCCGAGCCACGGCTGCCGCGAGCACCGCACCGCCCGCGGGCCCTGACTCCACCAGCCGGATGGGAAAACGGGCCGCCGTGTCGAGGGTGGCGAGTCCTCCGCCCGAGGTCATGAGGTAAAAGGGGCAAGTATAGCCGCGGGCCTGAAGCGCCCCTTCAAGGCGCCGTAAATAGCCTTCCATCAGGGGGCGGACATAGGCATTGGCAACCGCGGTGGACAGGCGCTCGAATTCCCTGATTTCCGGCGCCACCTCGCTTGCAAGCGTAATGGACAGGTCCGGCCGTGCCTTGGCCAGAATTTCCGCCGTGCGCTGTTCATGGTCGCTATTGGCATAGGCGTGCAGATAGCCGATGGCGACGCTGGCCACCCCCTCTTGCTCAAGCGCAGGCAGGCAGGCGGTGACGGAAGCCTCATCGAGCGGAATGAGCGCCCGGCCATCCTTGTTCATCCGCTCCCGGACGGGAAGGCGCAACCAGCGGGGCACCAGAGGCCTCGGCCGGTCGATATTGATGTCATATTGCTCGAACCGGTTCTCATAGGCCATTTCGAGACTGTCCCGGTGGCCTTCCGTAGTCAGAAGAGCCGTGACCGCACCGCGTCGCTCAATGAGGGCATTGGTGGCCAGGGTCGTACCGTGAATGATGACGCAGATGTCTTGCGGGCTCAGGCCGGCGTCGGCGAGGGCACGGGCGGCGCCATCCAACACCCCTTCCCCCGGATCGCCATGGGTCGTGAGCACCTTGGCCGTGACCCGTGTGCCATCGGCCTTTTCGACCACCACATCGGTGAAGGTGCCGCCGATATCGACAGCCAGTCTTGCGGACGTCGTTGACTGGGTCATGGCCATTCTCAATCGTTGACGGGAACCGTGTAGTTGAGGGCGGCGCGGCCCCCATCGGGAAAGATTGTCTGTCCCGTGATGTAAGATGCCATATCGCTGGCGAGGAACAGGGCGACGGCCGCCACTTCCCATGGCTCACCCACCCGGCGCAAAGGCGTGCGGGAGAGAATGTTGCGCCGGGCCGCGTCATCCGTCATCACCACTTTCAAAATGTCGGTCATGATCGAGCCGGGCCCCACCGCATTGACCCGGATGCCATGTTCGGCAAGGCCCAGCGCCGAGACCTTGGTGAGCTGTTGCAGCCCCCCCTTGGAGGTGACATAGGCCACCTGATTGGGGATCGCGAGCACGGAATTGAGCGAGGACATATTGACGATCGCACCTTTGGTCCCTTCCTCCACCATGTGTCTGGCGACCATCTGTGTCAGGATGAAACAGGCCCGCAGATTAACGCCGATCACCTGGTCGAAATCCGCCGGATCAAGATCAAGAATGGTGCCCGATGCGATAATGCCCGCATTGTTGATCAGCACATGGACCGGGCCGAATTCCGCAATGGCCTGTTTGACAAGCCGCGCGCAGGCCGTCTGATCGGAAACATCGCAGGGCACGGCAAGGGTCTTCGCGCCCGTCTCCTTGGCGATGCGGTCGGCGGCTTGCATGTTCTTGGCCGCGTCGATATCGGCGAGCACAACCCCGGCCCCCTGGCGCGCGAATGCCTGCGCACAAGCCTCCCCAATCCCCGACCCCGCCCCGGTCACAAGGACGGTTTTGCCAGTGAAATCGAGCATGGATGGTCTCCTCCAGGGCCGGGTTGGCGGTCAAATCGCCAGATTTTGGCGTGTTGGCATGGTCATGCCCGCCCCATAGTCATGCGACTCCTCAATCTGGCCAAGACTTTCCCTGGAAAACATGGATCTGAGGTGGCAATGGAGTACGCGACTCTGCTACCTGCCCCGGGACGTTCTCAGGACCACCACACACCCGGCTACGGCGCCGACCAGGGCACCGGCATAGGCGGCATCATGCATGATGCCGGCCCTCAGGAAACGGACGGCTTTTGCGGGACTAAGGCCCAGATTTCTGACCCAAGGCGGCACCATATCGGGCTCGACCAGGACGAAGGCCACAGCCAGAGCGATCAGCCCAATGATGAGCGTGACAGCGGCCACCGCGGCGGCGGCGGTCAGCACTGTGCGGACGAAACGCAACGGCCCCTTCACGCGCAAGGCCAGAAGGATCAAAGGCCCCCCGACAATTGCCCCCATCCACCAGGACGCCAACATCCCCACCCGCGCCGCGCCCCAACGGTTCCGCAGGTCGTCAGGGATGCCGAACTGGTCGAACTTGAAGGCATGGAAATAATCCGGAGACACCGTGTAGGAGAGCTGATTGTGGATGGCCCCATAAAGCGCCGCGATCAATGCGCTTGCAAAGACCAATGCCGGGGCCAGAAGCAATTTTACGACCATCGTGGTCACTCCAAGAGGGTCCAAGACGGGCGGCATATGGATGCCGGCCCCGGGTCCAAGAGGGTCGGCATATTCATGCCGGCCCCGGGTTCAGGCGAACCAGCCAACGGCGTGATGGCGGCGTGTCTGCCCGTTTTCTTGTGTCCATCGGTTCGGCTCTAGGGAACGGTGATCCGAGGCATCCTTCGACTGACTATGGGGTCGG
>CAYUYV010000165.1:0-8048 GCA_964449455.1 uncultured Alphaproteobacteria bacterium
CGTTTTCCTCGTCCTCGTCCTCTGCGTCGTCACCGTCTTCTTTCTCACCGCCGTTTTCTTCGTCTTCGGCGGGGGTCTCGTCCTCGGGAATGATCGTGTCGTCGCCCTCGCCGCGGGCCTTGGGCTCATCGGCGGCGGCGGCCTCGATGGCGGCATCAGGAGCGGCTTCATCCAGCGTTTCGGCTGACGGCGCAGGTGCGCTCATCTGCGAGGGTTCAACAGCGCCGGGCTGTTGCGGGGCGGGGCTCTCCTGCGCCTCTGGGCCTTCGTCCGCATCTGGGCCTTCGTCCGCATCTGGAGCGCTTTGCGCCTCTCGGGCCTCTGTTCCGGCCGGGCCTGCCTCGTCGCCCGCTTGCTCGGGGGCATCATCGGCCTCTTCGGCATCGGATGTGGCAGCCTCGTCCTGATCCTCGTTGGGAAGGCGCACGGCGATCGAGGGCATGGGGTCTGAGAGCAGGGGACGGGTGCTTGAGGCTTCGGCGCCGCCAAACGGCCCAAGGGCGACCGATGGCATGGAGTCCTCATCCGTGGGCCAGGACGCGGCAGGCGTGACATCGCCGGTGGCCGGGATCTGCGCATCAATGGTTATGGCATCGCCGGCGCTGACATCGAGAGATGCCTCGCTTGCCCCCGTGGAGAGGGCTGAGGGACGGTCCGGCCGCTCAGATCCTTCGGCTGCGTCGGCAGGTGAAGCGGCGTCGACGGGTCCACTCTCAACCGTGACGGATGGGGCAGGGGTCGTATCCGGTGTGATGCCGGCATCCGATGTCGGCGCCTGTCCTTCGAAGGAGAAAGGGGCTTCCGGCCCGGCAAGCGCGTCGACGGACACGGCGAGCCGGGGGATTTCACCACCCGGCGTGGGCGTACCCGAATGGGAGCGCGGACGGCGTCCACGACCCCGGCGGCTGCGCCGGCGCGGACCCCGTTTTACATTCGGGCGCTCGTCCTCGCTGTCCTGTTCCTCGGCCAGCCGGCGATCCTCGGCGGCCTCTTCCTCGATCAGAGCACGCCGATCCGCGACTGGTATTTGGTAGTAATCCGGATGGATTTCACTGAAGGCGAGGAAGCCGTGGCGGTTGCCGCCATAGTCCACAAAGGCCGCCTGAAGGGACGGCTCGACGCGGGTCACTTTCGCCAGATAGATCGAGCCGCGCAGTTGCCGCTTGGCCGCTGATTCGAAGTCGAATTCTTCAATACGATTGCCTTGGACGACCACGACCCGGGTTTCTTCCGGGTGGGCCGCGTCGATTAACATTTTCTTGCCCATAGGGGGTGTCTCCCGCACCTCCACACCCCGCGGTCGGCATGGCGACAGGCCCCATGTCCGCGATGGAAGGAAAGGTGCGTGTTGATCGGCCCGGGACACAGTTCCGCGACGGCCGCAGGCTGCGGCCGGGCGCGCGGGTGAGCGCGCGCTGCGGCGGAGCGTCTGCGATTAAGGCGGGTTCGGTGACCATGAAACTCCGGGCGCTTGTTGCGACGTGACGTCGGCTTCGAAGCACGACGTCCTGGGTTGAGACGCGATCCGGCTGGTTCCGCGGAAACGGACATGGCCGGAGACCAGACTGGGTCCGGTCGGTTGCTACCCCATTCCTGGAGGCGTCCTGTCGCGCCGGTCTCGGAACGGGTCGGTGATCATCACTCCGCGCGACAGGTCATCTGGATGACCCCGCGGAATTGTCTGCGTGAAGAAACTCTGGCGTTGCCTGGCGCCAAGCCCCACGCTGCGTTCCCTTGAGTTCCTGGCACGCCTGAAGAGGCATTCTGGCCGGAGCTCGGTGTCGGTTTAGGGCCCTGATTGCAAGGCCAGCGATGGTGTGAGCGATCCAGCACTGCATTGCAGCCAGCGCGGCTTTGCCGTGTGCATCGCGATCAACGGGGTCTCGTGATCAAAAAGGGTTTGCGATCCCGCCACCCGCCGCCGTGGCCCTAAACCTTAAATCAGCCACATGGGCAGAGACTGAATATCTCTGCTCATGCAAGGATATCTCTATATGTAGCGTTTGCGTAAACAAAATGACAAGGGTGCGGCGGTCAGCGCCCTCTCGGACATTCGTTGGCTTGTCCCCGGGCAATTTTGCACCCGTCCACGACGAGCCTTATGTCCACGGTTATCTGCCGTCCACGGTTATCTGTCATCCACGGTTATCTGTCATCCACGGTTATACTGGCAACGATTCGGCAAGATTTATTGATTAAGGGTCAAAGCTGGTTTCTTTGGACCGCCGTTCGGGGTTTCGCGTGGGGCGTTGCGCCGAATGGGGGTACACAAAGACTGAAAAACAGGCTTGAAAACCGCGACAACGGCTTGGCCTTCCTCCAGGCTTTCTTGGTAAAGGTCTGGGCGACGGTCACCTGAGAAACATGGAAGAGTACCACCATGGTCCTTGAAGTTGGCGCGGCCCGCATGGACAGGCTGGCATATGGGGGCGTGTTCCCGGCGCTGCAGCCCTTGGCCGCCGGGTTGATGGTCCTGTTGGTGTGTCTGGCTGCTTTGCCTGCCGCGTCCCTTGCTGCAAACCAGGGGGCAGACACGCGCCCGGTCGTCCGTGATGCCCGTATCCTCAAGGCGAGCGCAGGCACCCGAGTCGTGCTCACTCTCTCCGAGACCGTTGAGCCTGAGATTTTTTCCCTGGCCGACGACTATCGCCTCGTCATCGACCTTCCTGAGGTGGTGTGGGCCGTGCCGGGCGGCACGGTACTCAAGGGCACCCGAGACATTACCGGGCTGCGCTATGCCCGGAACCGGCCTGGCCGGTCCCGCATTGTGCTTGATCTTGCGGGCCCTGTTTCGATCACCGACCGGACCGTGACGGACACGGGCAACGCTGTCGAACTGGCGCTCGAACTCAACCCCACCACGCGCGAAGCTTTCATGCGCACGGAGGGCTGGCCGGCCCGTCACCTGCTCGCCGCCGGTTTGAGCAATATGGGTAACGCCGCCCCCGAAAAGGTGGTGCCCATGCCGGCCGGCTTTGAGCCGGATGCGGTTCCAGCCATGCCGGTCAAGGTGGCCGCGTCGCGGCCGCGGCGCACGAAGCGGGGCAAAGCGGGCCTGCGCACCATCGTGCTGGATCCCGGCCATGGTGGGCATGACCCCGGCGCCATCGGCCTCTCCGGCATCTTCGAAAAGGCGGTTGCCCTGGCCATGGGCCTTGAACTGCGGGAGCGTCTGGAGCGAACGGGCCGCTATGAGGTCCGCATGACCCGGACCAAGGACGTGTTCGTGACGCTGCCGGACCGGGTGGCCTTTGCCCGCGACAGTCAGGCTGACCTGTTCATTTCCATTCACGCAGACTCAAACCCGTCCAAATTCGTTCGGGGCACCTCCGTCTACACGCTTTCTGAGCGGGCCTCGGACACCGCAGCCGCCCGGCTGGCCCGGAAAGAAAACAGCATCAACGGCCTCCAGTCGGAGCAAGTCACCGATGACGTGTTGAAAATCCTCATCGAGCTTGCCCAGCGCGACACGATGAACAACAGCGTGCGTTTCGCGCAGACCCTGCTGCCGGCCTTGCGCCGCCAGGATATCGGCCTGTTGCGCAACACCCATCGTTTCGGACCGTTCTGGGTGCTGACGGCCGCTGACGTGCCGTCCGTGCTGTTGGAAATGGGCTTCCTGTCCAACATTTCCGACGAAAAACTGGTGTCTTCCAAGGCATGGCGCCAGAAGCTCGCCGCCGGCATGGTCCAGTCGCTCGATGACTATTTCGGCTTCAGCGAGCTGGCGAGCCTCCCGGCCGAGGCCGCCGCGGTTCCTTAAAGGGGGGCCGACCCCGAGGCCCCTCAACGGCGCAATCCCGAGGCCCCTCAACGGCGCAATGATGCGGGCCTGCAACACCGGTGGGCTTTCGCATAACCGGCCGCAATGCGGACACCGCATCGCCGCACGGATTGCGGTACTGTCCCATCCACGAAGCATGTTAAAGACTCGAAGGGATGTGAAGCGCGTCTCCGGTCACGGAGGTGTTGGGCTTCTACTGTAGTTTTGGGGCCTGGTCGTTTTGGGGCCTGGTCGTTTTGGGGCCTGGTCGTTTTGGGGCCTGGTCGTTTCGGGGCCTGTCTTGGGGCGGACGGGTCTGGTCATCTCACCACACAAGCGGGAAGGGACAGGCCGTGTGGCGCTGGATCGGACGCATCGTTTTATCGCTTTTCATCCTGGCATTTGTCGGGGGCCTCGCCGGTGCCGGCTATGTCGGCCTCTATGTCTGGCGTATGTCCCGGGACCTGCCTGAATACCAGGCGCTGAAGGATTACTCCCCGAAGGTTATGACCCGCATTCATGCGGGTGACGGGACAATCATGGCGGAATACGCCTCCGAACGGCGGATCTTCGTTCCGATCGGGTCCATTCCCAAACATGTGACGGACGCCTTCATTTCCGCCGAGGACAAGACCTTTTACGAGCATGATGGCCTCGATTACCGCGGCATCGTGCGCGCTTTCATGTCGAACCTGTCCAATTACGTGAACAATCGCCGGTTGGAGGGGGCTTCCACGATTACCCAGCAGGTGGCCAAGAACTTCCTGCTCTCGGGTGAAGTGAAGCTGGAGCGCAAGGTTAAGGAGGCCCTGCTCGCCTGGCGTATTGAAGAGGCGTTCTCCAAGGACAAGATCCTCGAACTCTATTTGAACGAGATCTATCTGGGCTGGCGCTCCTATGGTATCGCCGCCGCCGCGCTCAACTATTTCGACAAGTCCCTAGATGAACTCACGGTGGCCGAGGCGGCCTATCTCGCTTCCATGCCCAAGGCGCCGAACAATTACCGGCCAGATCGGGCCAGGCCGCGGGCCAGGGGCATCGCACGGCGCAACTGGGTTCTCGATCGCATGGCCGCCAATGGCCACATCACGTTCCAGCAAATGCGCGAAGGCCAGGCCGAGGAACTGGTCGTCTATGACCGGCCCTCCGGCGCGCAGACTGTGGAATATGAGTATTTTGCCGAGGAAGTGCGCCGCCAGATGGCGGATCTGTTCGGAGACGACAGCCTCTATCACGGTGGTCTGTCCGTTCGGACGACCCTTGAACCGCGCCTCCAGCGCGCCGCGGTTAACGCCCTGCGCAAGGGCCTGATGGAATTCGACCAGCGTCACGGTTACCGGGGGCCCGTCGGCCAGGTGGAAACGACCGCCAACTGGCAGAGTGTCGTGCGCCAGCAGCCCTTCTTTTTGGACGTTGCGCCCTGGATCGGCGCCGTTGTGCTCCAGGTTCGGGACAGCGCGGCCCTGGTCGGCCTTGCCGATGGGCGGACCGTTGCCACCCTGCCTTTGGAAGAGCTGACCTGGGCGCGGGAACATCGCGGGCTGACCAAAGGCGGCTATCCCGCCCTGGGCGCTGAGATTTCCAGACCCGCTGACGTGCTGAACGTCGGTGATCTTATCTATGTCGAGCCCATCGGCACGCCGGAGTCCGATGAACCGGCAAGCCTGCGGGTGGCTCTGCGCCAGATCCCGGAGATCGACGGTGCGATCATCGCCCTTGATCCCTATACGGGCCGGGTGCTTGCCATGAATGGCGGCTTCAGTTTCGAGCGCAGCGAATTCAACCGCGCGACCCAGGCGCTGCGTCAGCCAGGGTCCGCCTTCAAGCCCTTCGTGATGGCCGCAGCCCTGGACAATGGCTACACGCCGTCCACGGTGGTGCTCGATGCGCCCGTGTCCCAGGACCAGGGTGCCGGGCTACCCATGTGGAAGCCCAAAAACTACACCGGACGGTTTTACGGTCCCACGACCCTGCGCCGGGGACTCGAAAAGTCCTACAACATGCTCACCCTTCGGGTGGCGCTGGATGTGGGGATTCCCACCGTCACTCACTACGCCCAGAAAATGGGTGTGCTCGATGCGACGCCCGACCTGAACTCGATCGCTCTGGGGTCAGGCGAAACCACCCTGATGCGCATGGTGATCGCCTATTCCATGTTCGTGAATGGCGGCAAACGGGTCGAGCCGATCCTGGTTGACCAGGTGCAGGACCGGTATGGCCAACGGGTCTTCCGCACGGACCAGCGATCCTGCAAGGACTGCCGCGACATCGCCTGGCAGGGCCAACCCCATCCTGAGCTGCCCGATATCCGCGAAGAGGTGATCGCAGCCCACACGGCCTATCAGATCACCTCCATGCTGGAAGGCGTTGTGGAACGGGGGACGGGAAAGACGATCGGCAAGGTGGGCAAGCCACTCGGCGGCAAGACCGGAACAACCAATGAGGAAAAGGATGCCTGGTTCGTCGGCTTCTCGCCGAACCTGACCGTCGGTGTCTTTGTCGGTTTCGACCAGCCCAAGCCCATGGGGCGCCGGGAAACCGGCGGCGGCCTTGCCGCACCGATCTTCCGGGACTTCATGGCCGAAGCGCTGGACGGCGCGGCCGCCGTGCCTTTCCGCGTGCCACCGGGGATTGAGCTGATCCCGGTTGACGCCGAAACGGGCCTGCCGGCAGACTCCGCATCCGGCAAGGGCATCATCCTTGAAGCTTTCAAGCCTGGCACCAAGCCGGACCCTAATGCCTATGCGAATTTCCAGGACGGAACCGGGCGCGTGGCCACGGATGGCGAAGGCAAGGTGAACCGGGGCACCGGCGGCTTGTACTGACGCGCTGGCGGGTGATAGACCAACGGCTTGGCGAAGGCGCCCTTCGCCGCCATATCCCTTAGACAGGCCACTGACCGTTTCAGGAGATCATCCCGCCATGCGCGCGGAAATCCAGACTCTGACAAATGAAATCAAGCAGTCGCTCGAACTGCTGAGGAGGCATCTTTAACTGGGATACTGCCCAGAAACGCCTCGACGAACTCAATGCCCGCGCCGAAGACCCGTCCCTTTGGGATGACCCGGAGGCCGCCCAGGCCGTCATGCGGGAGCGCACAAAGCTTGAAGGCGCCGTCAGCCTCTATCGCAGCTTGGAAACCGACCTGTCGGACTCCCTGGAGCTCATCGAGATGGGCCAGGCCGAAGGCGATGAGGCGGTTGTCGCGGATGCCGAAGCGACCTTGCGCGCCGTCCACGCCCGGGCCCAGGCTGCCGAGGTCGAGACGCTGCTCTCCGGTGAAGCCGACGGCAATGACGCCTTTCTTGAGGTCCATGCAGGCGCCGGCGGGACGGAAAGTCAGGATTGGGCCAGCATGCTCGCCCGCATGTATACGCGCTGGGCGGAAAAGCGCGGCATGAAAGTCGAACTGATCGAAGAAAGCCCCGGCGAAGAGGCGGGGCTCAAATCCGCGACCGTGAAGGTCAAGGGCGAGAACGCCTATGGCTGGCTGAAGACGGAAGCAGGCGTCCACCGTCTGGTCCGGATCTCACCCTTCGACTCCAATGCCCGCCGTCACACCAGTTTCGCCAGTGTTTGGACCTATCCGGTGGTCGATGACTCCATTGAAGTCGAGGTGCTGGAGAAGGATCTGAAGATCGACACCTATCGGGCCAGTGGCGCCGGCGGTCAGCACGTCAACACGACCGACAGTGCCGTGCGTATCACCCACGCGCCCTCCGGAATCGTTGTTCAGTGTCAGAACGAACGCTCCCAGCACAAGAACCGTGCGACGGCCATGAATATGCTGAAAGCGCGCCTTTATGAGCAGGAGCTGCAGAGGCGTGAAGCCGAGGCCCAGGCGGAAGCGGCAGCCAAGACCGAGATCGGCTGGGGCCACCAGATCCGCTCCTATGTCCTTCAGCCCTATCAGATGGTGAAGGATCTGCGGACCGGTGTTGAAAGTCCGACCCCGTCGGATGTGCTTGATGGCGACCTTGACGACTTCATGGCCGCCGCCCTTGCGGTGCGCGTCCGCGGCGATGAGGTCACTGTCGAGGACCTTGACTGAGTCCAAGGCTCATATGTTTGAGTCTCAAATCCATCATCGCGGGCGCAGCGAAGCACTCCAGAGGCGCTTGCGCCGAAGGCGTTGTTCCGACTTGCTCGGCTGCGGCTGCAATGGTGATGGGTCTGGATTAACGCCTTTTGGGATGAGACATGCCCCGCGGCTCGGCGCACATGGCCTGGTCGCTGCGCGTGGAATGCCTGATCGCTGCGCGTGCGATGATGGGCGGACAAAAAA
>CAYUYV010000165.1:8148-9630 GCA_964449455.1 uncultured Alphaproteobacteria bacterium
TCGCTGCGCGTGGAATGCCTGATCGCTGCGCGTGCGATGATGGGCGGACAAAAAAAGGGCGGCCCTGGGCCGCCCTTGGACGTTTATGGCAGGCGCTCAACCGGCGGCGACACGGGCGGCTTCCGGGATCTGGGCTTTGATCTGCGCACCCGCGTCCCGGCCAAGGGTGCCGGCATCGCTCACATTGCCCTGGCGCTCGGCGGACCAGCGTTGTTTACCGTCCGGGCTCAGCAGCAGACCGCGCAGCTGCATGGTGCCGCTGGCACTGATCGAGGCAAAGCCGGCGATGGGCGTGCGACAGGAGCCGTCCAGCATGGCGAGCAAAGCCCGCTCAGCAATGACACACCGATGCGTGTCCCCATGATCGAGGGGCGCGATCAGGTCCCGCACCCGCGTGTCATGGTCCCGAACTTCGATGCCAACGGCGCCCTGGGCAACGGCGGGAAGCATCTCGTCCATGCTCAGGTCACGAGCCTTTTCAGGACTGAGGCCAAGGCGGTTCAGCCCGGCGCGGGCGAGGAATGTGCCCGCCACTTCACCAGCGGCCACTTTGCCCAGACGCGTTTCCACATTGCCGCGCAAAAGGCCGATCTCGATATCGGGCCGGCGGGACAGGAGCTGTGCCTGACGGCGCAGGGAGGAGGTGCCGACCACGGCACCCTGGGGCAGGTCGTCAGGGTGGTCCGCCTCGTGACCAATAAAGACGTCGCGCGGATCTTCCCGCTCCAGGATCGCGGCGATTGTCAGCCCGCGTGGGAGTTCCGTCGGCACGTCCTTCATGGAATGGACCGCCAGATCCACGCGGCCATCAAGGAGTGCCTCCTCGATTTCCTTCGTGAACAGACCCTTGCCGCCAATGTCGAGCAGAGCCCGAGACTGGACCTCATCCCCGGTCGTCGTCATGGGGACGATCTTGGCCGGGCAGGAGTCCTCATCCTCAGGCCAACCATGGGCCCGGGCAAGGGCGAGGCGCACGGTCTGGGCCTGGGCAAGGGCAAGCCGGCTTTTGCGAGTGCCGATCCGCACGAGTGGGGTAGGGGACGCAGTCATGACTTGAACCATTTATTTGTGTCCAGTCTCTTTCCCATCCCATAGGCCCATTCCGTGGGCCCATCCCATGGGCAGGTAAAAAGACCGGTTCGATCATCCGACGCCGTCACTGCAAAGCGAGAAGCGGCGAAGCCGTCCAGAGCCAAGGGCTCGACACCGTGATGGACTGGATTGCTCCGCTACGCTTGCAACGACGACCCTGTTGCGTCAAGCCACGGCCCGGGCGAGGGCACACTGGGACCAGATTTCATGCAAGGCCGAGATCAAGCGCTTGATGTCTTCATCCGTGTGCATGGGCGACGGCGTGATGCGCAGCCGCTCCGCGCCCCGTGGAACCGTGGGATAGTTGATGGGCTGAACATAGATGCTGTGCTTGTCCATCAGCCAGTCGCTGATCCACTTGCACTTCACCGGATCCTTCACCATCACCGG
>CAYUYV010000166.1:0-9541 GCA_964449455.1 uncultured Alphaproteobacteria bacterium
ATTCCTGACCCGCCACACGAGCGCCGCTTTACGTCATCGTGGCTCCGCGCGGCGTGAGACCAGCGGCCCTGTAGAGCCCATCGATCAGCGTCATATTCGCCACGGCATCCGCGCCGCCAGTGAGCGCTGTACTTCGGCCCGCCAAGACATCAAGAACAGCCGCAAGCTGATGATCGTAAGTCGTGCCTTGCCCGTCAATTTCGTGGATGTCGGGGCCAGTGCCGAAATCGGTTTCAATCCGGTAGCCGAGCTGGGGCGCCAGGGGATTTTGGACCCGAATCCATCCTGCCGTGCCCTTGATGTCGAGCCGCGCCTCGATTGGCGCATCGGGCGCCATAGAGCAGGTGAGTGTGGCGCGCGCGCCATCCGCGCCCTCCAGCGTTGCCGCCATCGCGAGATCGAGATTTGGTGTGCTGATCGTTGCCTCTGCCGTGTGCACACTTGGCTCAGAGGCGAGGATGGTTCGAATCCAGTGGAGCGGGTAACAGCCCAGATCCATGAGCGCGCCGCCCCCCAGGGCGGGATCGTGACGCAGCTCTCCAGGCCTGTCGGCAATGGGAACGCAAAAGACCGCGTCAATGGACCGGACCTGCCCGATCCGGCCGCTGTGCACCCAGTCCAGCACCGTGCGGAACACCGGATGATAGCGATAGTGGAAGGCTTCAATCAGCACCCGGCCGATTCGCGCGGCGGCATCCACCATGGCCTCGGCTTCAAGCGCATTCATGGCAAAGGGTTTTTCGCATAGAACGGCTTTACCGGCTTCAAGGGCCGCAATGCTCAAATCCGCATGGCGCACCGGGGGCAGGGCATTATAGATAAGGTCGATCTCAGGATGGCGCACCAGGGCCTCATAATCGTCCAGCGCCTCCGGGATGCCGTGTTCTGCGGCGAAACTCCGGGCACGATCGAGGCTCCTTGCGGCAACAGCTCGGACTCTGACATCCGGATATTTAGCACACGGAGCGATGATGGCGGACGGCGCGATTTTTGCTGCGCCTAAAATTCCTATCATGACCATTTTTCCATTCCCTTTGGATCGGCCAGTCCGCCGTATACGGTTCAAAAAAGGACGCCTTTGTTCTTGAGGGGGGGGCAATGGCCTGCTGGCGGCGAAAAGGCGTGTGCCACTGTGCCAGATATGCTAGATCAAGGCCGCACAAAAGGTCGATGGCGGTGCGACCATGAAATGCCGATTGACAGCAAAAAATGTTGGGGCCTTAACGGCTTAAGGGCCAGATATGGCCACAGGGAAGAGGGGACCCGTCAATGATTGAAACAACGCGGATTAATCTGTTTCACCAAGCCCTTATGGTCGGTACGGCCCTTTGGATGATGGCCTTGCCACTGCCCCCGGCCAGCGCTCAGGAAACGGGCGCTGATCAGGGCGGAGATACTCCGCTGACCACTTTGGATGATGAAAGCGCGATCCTGGAACGTATGACCATCACGGCCCAGAAGCGTGAGGAAAATATTCAGGATGTCCCCATTTCCGTGACGGCGATTGCCGGCGATCTCCTCAAGGAACGCCAGATTTTCGACTTCTCCCAGCTCCAATTCGTTGTGCCCGGCGTCAACTTCAATGCGGGCGTGAACTCCCGGCAATCGGCGTCCACGATCCGTGGCATCGGCACGGGTCTGTTCAATCTTGGTATTGAGGGCAGTGTCGCAACCGTAATCGACGGTGTGGTGATTGGCCGGGAAGGTGGGGGCATTTCGGATTTTTCCGACGTGGAGCGAGTCGAGATCCTGCGCGGGCCCCAAGGCACGCTGTTTGGCAAGAACGCGTCCGCCGGTGTCATTTCCATCGTGACCAAGGCGCCCACGGAGGAAATCAGTTTCGATTTCGGGGCGTCCTATGGTTCGTTCAATACCATCAATTTGAATGGCGCTGTCTCCGGACCGATTGTTGAAGACGTGCTGCTGTTCCGTTTTTCCGGCTATTACAACAATCGCGACGGTTTTTTGGACAATGTCTTCGCAGATGCGCCCCAGGATGACTTGAACGACCGGAACGAGTTCGGGTTCCGGGGCAAGCTTGAATATCGGCCCACGGACACGGTCACAGTCGTGCTGAATGCGGATTATACCAGCCGAGAGTCCGACTCCGGTGCCTTCACTCTGCGCTCCGCGTCTGAAGGGGGCGCTGCGCCCAATGGAGCGCTCACGGGACTGCTCAATTCCGGTGTGCCGGTGATCGGTCCCCAGAGCCTGGCCAATGGGGTTGTTGCCTCACCGACCAACACGCGTCTTGCCGCTGACCAGTCCTTTTTCCTGGACCAGGAAGTGTACGGTCTATCCGGTGATTTGACCTGGGATGTGGGTGATTTCAGGCTTGTGTCGCTCACTGCCTATCGGCGCTGGGATGCCCTTGACAACAATGATGCGGATCTCATCCCGCTGCCCTTCCTGTCGATCAATTCGGGGGACAGCACCCAGACCCAAATCTCCCAGGAACTGCGCCTTGAATCCCCCTCCGGCAAGCGGCTCGAATATGTTCTGGGTGCCTTCTATTTCTATCAAGATATTGAGGCTGTCACGATTCAGGGCGGCACGGCGGGGCTGGACCTCCTCGGTGTGATCCCGCCGGGCGTACAGCTCATCACCAATTCCGATGCGACGTTCGAAGAAACAAATCTCGCGGCATTCGGCCAGGCCACCTTTGAGATCCTGCCCGATTTACGCTTGATCGGCGGGCTGCGGGTGCTTTACTCGGATATTGAAGGCACCAATCTGCGCACGGTGGCACCGGGCGCCATCGGCCCTTTTGCGGGCCAAACAGTCACCCTCGATCCGGAGACGGGCGAAAGTGTTCCGTTTCAAGCGGACTTTGACGATGTGGCCGTCGTCTGGCGCGCGGGCCTCCAATATGATGTCACGGATGACGCCAATGTCTTTGCCACCGTCACCCGCGGCTACAAATCCGCCGGGATCGTATCGGGACTGACAATCAATGCCATACCGGGAACGACCACCCTTCCAGTGGTGGAGCCGGAAATCCCGTTCCAAATCGAGGCAGGCGCCCGCACATCCTGGTTCGACGGCCGGCTCTTCGCCAATATTACCGGCTATTTCACCCAGATCGAGGATTTCCAGTCCCAGGCCTTGATCCCGACCGAAGGCGGCACGGTCAATTTCGAAGTGGTCAATGTGGGCGAGGCGGAGACCTACGGCTTCGAGGCTGACCTCATGGCCTTTCCGACCGATGGCCTCTCCATCAATGTGGGTCTTGCCTACACCAATGCGACCTTTTCGGACTTTTCGAATGCGCCGTGTTTCTTTGATCAGCCTGTGGGACCCGGCCTTCCGGCCATTGATCTTGATGGCAATGGATCTTGTGACTTCCAGGACTTGACCGGTTCGGATCTGCCCAACTCACCGGACTGGATTATCAATGCGGCGGCCCGATATGATCACACGCCGATTTGGGAGGATGTGACTCCATTCGTCCAGCTCGGTGTTCAGTATCGTACCGAAACGGTGACAGCCCAGGACAATGATCCCAACAGCATCCAGGATGGATTTGCGCTTGTGGATTTCCAGGCGGGATTTACCGCCATGGATGGCCGAGTCAGCCTGTTCGCTTTCGGCCGTAATATCACGGATACGGATTTTGTGGAGTCGGTTTTTGACCAGCCCTTTGATGCCGGCGGCTACGGACAATTCGTGACCTTCGCCTCCGAGCGGGTCTTCGGCGTCTCCCTCCAGGTGCGGTATTAAGAGACGATCCGCATCTATAAGGGATCCGCGTCTATAAGGGATCCGCATCTATAAGGGATCCGTTGCGCCCGCATGGGCGAGATGGGGCCGGCCCAGCTTTCGCTTTGTCAATCCTGCTTCACTGTCGGCAGAAACGCAGCCGTCTGAGCTTTTTTCCAGTAGCGGGAGAAGCGTTTCAGATCTACCCGGCCGGAGAGGGTGGCAAAGCTTGGGGGGCTGACCACCGCTACATCGAAATGGGCGCGCAAGGTCTCAATTGTTTCGCGCAACAGGGGATCTGGTGTGTCCATGGTGCGGATGCGGGAGGCGCCTTGGGCCATTGCCAGGTCTGACACCGTCTGCGCCAGTGGACCTTTATGGATGCCCACCGGCATCTCCAACAAGCACTCATAAAGGAAGGTCAGGCGCTTCAGGCCATACCCTCGGGCCTCGATAAAAGCGTCATCGAAGACATAGACGGCCGGCGCTTCTGGCCCCTCGAACAGCCGGGATTTCGGCGAAAGGCAATCGTCATGGATCCAGAGGAGATCACTCATGACCGGTCCCCCGCATCCGGGAACAGGCGAGCGGCCAGATCCTCATAAGGCGCATCAAAAGGGCACGTATCAGCCTTGGCGCAGATATCGCAATATCGTCCGTCCGTGTGTTTCTCAATATTGTCCCGATTGAAAAAATAGGGCTTGCCGCTGAAGGTGCTTGCCACCCATTGCCAGGAGAGATTGTTGCTGGCCGGATCACCGTCGAGCAGATGGGTGAGGAACCAGCGGGCGCCGGCCTGCCAGCGGATGCGCAGAAAATGGACCACATAAGCCGCCATCCACATGCGGGCATGATTATGCAGATAGCCGGTGTCATGGAGTTCGGTCACAAAGCCGTCCATGCAGGCAAGCCCTGTGCGCGCCTGCAAAAGCACTGCCGGGAGGTCCGTTCCGTAGCTTTGCGCCCCATGCCCCGTTTTCGGGTCCTCACGATCCGCCCACACCCCATCGCCGAGGGTGTCATAGAGACGTTGCCAATAGTCCCGCCAAGCCAGCTCATTGATGAATTTCCAGCCAGCCTTTTCACCGGCTGCGTCGAGGGCCGTGTCCCGCACTTCGGCGAGATCGAGCACCCCGTGGCGCAGATAAGGGGACAGGCGTGAGACCGCTCCGTCGAGATGATTCCGTGTACGCCCATACCGAGCTGGATCAATCGCGGCCAGCCGCTCTTGCGCTGCCGCCCGCCCGCCGCGGGTTTTGGCAACCTGGTCATCGCGTTTGACCGCGGCGGGAAAGGTTGCTCGCAGGAAGTCCGTCAAGGCTTCCCGATCCTTGAAGGCGCGGGGCAGGCTGTCTTCCGCCCCGCCATGGCCTCGCGTGTCGGTGTGCTCGGTCAAATCGATCCCTGTCCTACCCGGTTAAACATCACCGCGGGACAAGATCACAAGCCGTGCGGATCGGCCAAGTCTGCAATGTCGCAGCCTGGGGGCGTGCGTCCCGTCGGCACAAAGCCGGTGGATCTTCGCCTCACTCCACCGGATAGAGCGCCACCAGACGGCTTTCGTCATTTGCGAATTGCCCGACGGGCCGGCCGTCATGGATGAACATGGAACCGACGACATGGCCCTCAAAGGGTTGCCAGCGTTCAATATCCGTTCGCTCCAGGACCATTGATCCGAAATCGCCCACATAAATCCGCGAGTCTGTTTCCCGGCGAGCCCCTAATATGGGCGGCCACGCAAACGCACAAAGCTCAGATTGCGCAGCCGCCGGCGCCGCCTGCGGATGATCACGCGCCGATCCGCAATCCAAAGGCACTGTTGTTGACTTTGTCTGAATTGTTGTCTGTAGGCGGATAGAGTATGGTCACGCCGAGCGCTTTCCGGCGAAGGGCGCGCGGGCGTGTGTGATTGGCTTTACCAGACCGCAGTCCTTTCCGGATTAGGCTTGAGTCCATGTTCGGGGTGTGGGGACCGCTCATGGGGGCTTTGGCGAGGGTGCGGTGGGCGCAGATGAGTCTGGTGGCTGGGCTGTTGGCCGGCCTCCCGGCCTGTCTGCGCCTGCCTGAGCCCCTTGAGGACGTCCAAGAAGCCGACCTGCGGGCATCGGCCCCTGTCCTCGCGGCGCCGCCCGAGGCCTTGAGCGCGCAGCCGCTGGTGCTTCCGGGCCATATTCCGGTCATCGGGTTCAGCTTTATCCGGCTGAAAGATCCCCAGGACTATCTCGCCTATCGGTTCGAGGCGGGCGATGTCTCCCTATCCGCTCGGGTCTCCCGGGTGCTTGATGATGTGGAACGGGCCGTGGCCCAGATGGAACGGTTGGGCTTCCAGGCCGAAGACATTGTGGAGGCCGACCGGGCGCGCCTCGCGATTTTGGCCCAGGCCCTGGGCAGCGGAACGCGGTTTGAAGCTGGAAGCGAGATTCGCCGCCGCGCCTGGCGCAACCGCGCTGCCCTGCAAGAGGCCGTTGCAACGGCAAACGGCTGGGGCGAGGCTTTCCAGGCCGCTGCCGAGCGCGCGGTGGTCATTGAGCCTTTAAGTGACGTTCCGGGGCGCCTGTCCGATGGCCTGGAGCGGTACGATGCGGCCTTGCGCCGATTGGTGGCCGCCCATGAGGCTTTGGACCAGAGTTTTGACGCCTTGCCCCGATCCGGGCCCGCCATCCCGTAAGGCGCGCCATTTGAAGCCGTTTTGCTTGTCACGCTGGGCCGTGTTGCGTACCTGATGGGGTCTTCATCACGCATGCCGTCACCAGGGGACACGCGCCTATGTCTCAACCCGACGCCGGGGGCCGGGCCGCCGGCTTTTTCAGGTCGCTGCTCGATGCCCTGCGCGCCGCCGTCGAAGGCCCGCGCTTCCAGACTCTGATCACCATCGCCATTTTGGTAAATGCCGTAACACTGGGGCTGGATACGTCCGAAAAGGTGCGTGCCCTTGCCGGGCCGGTGCTTGATGGAATAGATCGAGCCATCCTCGCATTGTTCGTGTTCGAACTGCTGGTCAAGCTCGTGGCCTATCGGATTTGGTTTTTCCGCAGCGGCTGGAACATTTTTGATTTCGTGATCGTGGGCATTTCCTTGGTTCCCGCGACGGGCAATCTGTCGGTCTTGCGCGCCTTCCGGATTTTGCGAGTCTTACGCTTATTGTCTGTGGTGCCCCAATTGCGCCGAGTGGTGGAGGCGCTTTTATCCTCTATTCCGGGCATGGGCGCCATCATGGGTGTGCTGACACTCTTCTTCTATGTGGGTGCTGTCCTGGCGACGCGGACCTTTGGCGAAGGGTTTCCCCAATGGTTCGGCGATGTGGGGGCGTCCATGTATACGCTGTTCCAGATCATGACGCTGGAGAGCTGGTCCATGGGTATTGTCAGGCCGGTGATGGAAAAATATCCGCTGGCCTGGATTTTCTTTGTGCCCTTTATTTTCGTCACGAGCTTCATGGTGCTCAATCTGTTCATTGCCATCATCGTGAATTCAATGAACGCCTTGCATCAGGAGGATGTCGCCGCCCTGCAGGAAGCTGATGCCCATTCCCATGAGGATCATGTGGCCCTGATTGAGGAAATCCGGGCCCTGCGCAGCGAGGTCCAGGCCTTAAAACAGGAAATCCATGCCGCCAATGGGACAGGCCACGCGGACCCGCCGACGGGGTTGTGAGCCTCACCGGGGCGCGTGAAATGGCCCGCACTGTCCTTCGCGAAGAGCACCGCGAAAACGCCCTCAACAGGCCCGGGCTCGTGCCGCGTCGCACTCGATGGCGTCGCCGCGCTGGCCATGGCCGCGAAGCTCTCTTTTCAAGGATCACTCGGCAGGGGAGAGGGCACCAAGGGCGTGGAGCCGGTCCGCCACGGCAAGGGCTTTGGTGCTGCAGCGACCATTGGGGTCATTGGCAAAACAGGTGACGGCGCGGCCTGCGTCCGGGAACACGGCCATGAAGCTCGACGCATCAATGTCGCCGCCCTCATACCAGATCATGGGCTGGTCATGGCGCGATGACAGCACCAGGCCCAAGGCATCATTGGCCTTGTCATGGTCGAATGTCTGTGTCCGCAGCATCAAGGTCCAGAATGCCTCTCCAAGCCGGTCTTGGGTCATGAAATCCTGAAGCCACAGGCTCCAGTCGGCGATGCTGGTCATGACCCCGCTGCCGCCATAATGGGGGGCGTTGCGCCGGATCATCACCAGGCCGCCTGCGTCATCCACGGTGATGCGGCTATAGTCCCGCAACTCCTGGAGCCGCTCCTGCGTGCGCGCTGTATAGGCATTGGCCCGATTGGGGATGATTTGCGTGATGTCGTCATTGATAAGGGTTGCGGACATGCCGAGCGGTGAGAAGATCCGTTCTTTCGCCAAGGTGCTGAAGGGCCGCTTGAGGGCCTTCTCGGCCACGCGGGTCAACAGCATGTAATTGATATTGCTGTATTGCCAGCGTGTGCCTGGGGGAAATGACAGGGTGGGGACGGACAGGCTGGCCCGGATCGCATCACTCACTGTGAAGTAATGGAAGGTGGACCAGGGCGCCGCGCCGGGCCGGTCAATGGTGTAATATTCCGTCAGCCCGCTGGTCATATAGACAAGATGGGCGATGGTGAGATCAGGGCCATATTGGGCCGTTTGCGGAACATAGCGCGAGATCGGGTCAGCAAGATCCACAGCACCGTCCAGGATGGCTTGGGCCAGCACCGCCGCCGTGATCTGCTTTGACAGGGACGCGATATGGAAGACCGTGGTGGCGGTGATCGCCCGGCCCTGTTCGATATCGGCTGCGCCAGATGCCGTGACCTGCATCAGGCCGCACGGCTCCGTAATGCCGACCGCAAAGCCGGGCTGGCTCAGATCATCCGACGGGCTCAGGACGTCGGTGACTGCCGCCGCAACAGGGGCAGGCAGAGCGCAGGGATCGCTCTGGCTCAACTGCGAGCGCTGCGCCGCTGCCGAGGATCAGGGAAACCGGGAGGAGGCGGCGCAGGGTGCGGAGCATGGGACGGGCGATCCTTTAATCGCTGTGGCGTTTTTCCAGCACGGTTTCCATGCCGTCGGAGGACGCCTGATAGACATGGGTCATTTCGCCCATGATGTCGTTCCAGGCCTCGACGGGGAAGTCCTCAGCCACGTCAAAGCTGTTGATGCCGCAGCGGGCCATGAAGGCCACTTGATCACGCAGCACGTCGCCCACGGCGCGAATCTCCCCCGTGAACTTGTAGCGCCCGCGCAGGAGCCGCGCGGAGGAATAGCCGCGCCCATTCTTGAACATGGGAAATTCAAGAGCGATCAGGGCAAAGCGCTGGAGGTCCTCGGCGATAACAGCCGGAGACTGATTATCCTTGAGCCGCAGGCCGATGGGACCATTATGACCGATCAGCGTTTCCCGGTCCGTCTGCCAGCGTTCCAGGGTGACGATAATGGGCGCGTCCCCGCCAAGCACCGTGTCGCCTTCCTCGAAGATCCAGGGATCCGCGACGACGGCTCCGTCCTTAATGATCGGCATAAAGAGCCTCCTTGAAGGGCGCCGCGCCCACCCGGCGATAGGTGTCGAGGAAGCGCTCTTCGCCATCCCGCAGGGCCAGGAATGTGTCCACAATGGTGTCGATGGCACCGGGCACTTCTTCTTCGGCGAAGGCCGGGCCCACAATGTCGCCCACGGCGGCGGTCTCATCCGCGCTGCCGCCCAGACTGATCTGGTAGAACTCGACGCCTTTTTTGTCGACGCCCAGAATGCCGATATGGCCCACATGGTGGTGGCCACAGGCATTGATACAGCCGGAAATCTTGACCTTCAGCTCACCAATAGTCTGCTGACGCTCAAGATCGGCAAAGCGCTCGCTGATCGCCTGGGCAATGGGGA
>CAYUYV010000167.1:0-9437 GCA_964449455.1 uncultured Alphaproteobacteria bacterium
TACTCTCCAATCTGACGGTACAGCGTTCGATAGTGGGTTCGGCGTGATCCGTGCCACAGGCGGTGTGCTGGAAAACCTGCAAACCAGCGCATTGGAGGATTTCGAGGACGCCGTCTTCATCAATCAGGACGGGGACATCGAGTTTCTGATCGCCCAGTCCGTTTCGGACGTGGACGAATTTTCCTTTTCCGTGTCGGAAGAGGCTGAGCTGTCGCTTTGGACCGATGCCCCGGACTATTCGGACGTCAATGTCACATCCGGTGACTTCGACAATGACATGGATGTGGATGTCGTTACCTATCTTGACCGGGAGGACGGCACATTTGGCGCCGTCTTCTGGGAAAATGACGGCAGCGGAAATTTCACGTCACATGAAATCCATGACGAGGAGCAGGTGGGCTTCGCCTTCAATGTGGCCAAGGCGGACTACAATGTGGATGGGGCCCTCGATCTACTCTTTGGTGACGGAGAGGGCGGGGCCAACCGCGGCGGCGCGCAAGGCAGCTATATTCTGCTAAAGGGCGATGTGACGGCCAATAACTGGATCCAGTTTGATCTCGACGATATCGCCAATCTTAATGGCCTTGGTGCCCGTGTGACCGTGACGGCAGGGACCGTCAGCCAGACCCGCGGCCAATATGGCGGTGTCCATTCCCGCTCCCAGGATGATCAGCGCCTCCATTTCGGTCTTGCCCACCATAATACTGTGAACGTGGAAGTGGTCTGGGCGGACAATACCGTGAGCCAAATCCAGGGCCTGGCCGCCAACACAGTCTACACGCTGCATCAGGACACCGGAACGGCGACCGCTTATGCCATGCCCGTGCGCCCCATCGACCTTATGATCGACCGGTCCGGTGATAGGGTCACGGTGACGGCCAGGGTTGATGATGCGCAGGCCCGTGCCGAAGGGCGCTTCAAACTCGATCCGAACCTTGATGATCTGGTGTTCGATTTCCAGTCCGCCGCGAGTTCTCTATCCGACAATCCCGATGGTCCCTCCCCGTTGGAAGCCGACGACATGGTCGGCTTCGATGCCGACGGTCACCTGGTTTTCGACCTGGGCGGCGATACGGGCGACACGGACAGCTTCAGCTTTACCCTGGACGAAGACCTGGAATTTGTTTTCTCGTCCGACAGCAATGATTTCGACGTCACCTGGGTATGACGCGTCTGCCTCCGGTCTGGCGCAAGAAGGCTCACACCTCCACAATCGCGTTCCGGATGGCTTCAGCGCGGGCATCAAAGGCGGCGCGGGTGTCCCCTTGATCGGTGGCGCAGACGAGATAGCCGCCACCGCCGAGAACCGTGCGCTCGATATGGGGCCACATGACCTCCGGCGGTTTGGCCTCGCGCCAGCGGCCGGAGATCGCGGGATCCATGCGCACGGGGCCGCCAAAGCGGTCAGGGCGCGCCCGGCCGCCGTCCCAGATATCGGTGTTCAGAAGACCGGGACACAAAATCGTGACGCCGATGCCGTCCGCCTCCAGCTCACCCCGCAGGGCTTCGGCGATGGCGAAAGTGGCGTGCTTGGTGGCGGCATAAAGCGGGAAAGGGCCTTCAGGCGAGCGCAGGGCTGCCGAAGACGCGGTCACACCCACATGGCGCGGCGTGCCGGCATTCTCCATCAGAGGGCGGAAGACCTGTGCCGTCCAGATGAGGCCAAGGGCATTGACCCCATAAGCCCATTCCACCTGCTGGGGCCTGCCAGTCACCACGGGAGACCCGACACCGACCCCCGCATTGAGCCACAACAGGGCAAGCCGCTCCCCCCTGTCCTGAAGTGCTTCAGCAGCCTCCAAGCTGGCCTCCCGGTCGCTGACGTCAAAGGCCAGGGGAAAGGCCTGGCCGCCGCTGCGCCCGATGTCCTCGACCACCTGCTCGGCCGCCTCGACCCGGATGTCCTGGACGCAGACCCTTGCTCCCAATGCCGCAAAGCCCCGGGCCAGCATCGCGCCGATGCCGTCACCGGCCCCCGTAACCAGGGCCAGTCGCCCCTGATAATCCGCCGCCGCCGTCGTCGTTTCCATGGCCGGTGCCTCCCTGCCGTCTCGCCGGGTCCGCGCCCGGGATTTGCCAACCCTCGCGCCCCATGGTCCCTTCAACCACTTGGCGATTGGTCATGGATGCGGGACGTCAACGCGCTGACCAAATAACTAAAATGAAGATTTTCGTTTACAAGGTCTAAGCAAGGGACGAGGCGGGGCCTGAGCAAAAAAAGGTGAGGCATGGTCACGGGAGAGGCACGGCTGAACCGCTCCGCCGCAAAACGGTGTGCGATCTTGAAGGCGGCTATGGCGCGCTTCCGTCGGGATGGGTATACACGGGCCGCCATGGAGGATATTGCCCGGGACGCCCAGGTTTCCACGGCCACGCTCTATCGTCACTTCTCGTCCAAGGCGGCCCTCTTCGACGCGGTTTGCGCCCGCAGCGTCGAGGCCCTTGAAGCAGAGCTGCCCGCGCCCGGTGGTTCGGCCCTTGAGCAACTGGAAGCGCTCTCCGTCTCCTATGCCCGCCTGCTGAGCACCCCGGAGTCGCGGGGCGTGGTGCGCATGTTGATCGCCGAGACCGGGGCCGGCGGGGAGCTTTCCGCCCGCTTCCATGACATCGTGAAGATGCGTATTGCCGAACATTTTTCTGGCACCGTGGAGCGCGCCCTTCAGGACGGGCGGCTGACCGGTCCCCTGCCGGCCACGCGAATCGCCGGCCAACTCATGGGCATGATCGAACACGCGACACTGATGCCGGGGCTTATCATGGGTGACGATGCGCCGGCCCAAGATACACCGGAAGCCATAGCACTTTCGGCCCTCGAAACGTGGTACGCCCGTTGGGCGAATGGGGCATAAGAGGGTGCCGTGCAAAGGTGCAGCGCTCCCCAAGTCCCTTGGCGGTCCGCCCTTACGCTGCAGGTCCGCAAGGGGCTTCACCCGGATTGAAGGATCGTTAAGCTGGCCATCCGATCAGTGGTCCCCATGGCCTTCCGCGCCGTAAGGTGGGCTTGTCCGGCACGGAAACGGGGGACGGAATGACCCGACAGGCAGGTGACAACGCTGTGGACGGCTTCAGGCAGGGCAGGGCCGTCGCAATGGCCATGGTGGCCCCTTCGACTCCGCCGGCACCCGATTCGGCCAGTGAGGGGTGTGAGGGGAGCGGCCCAATCACTGACGATTCCGCCGCTGGCAGCCGCGCGGTGCTCGCCCATCATGGAAAAAGTTTCAATTGGGCTGGCCGCTTCCTGTCTCGCGGAACCCTGGATCGGGCGGCCCGCCTTTACGCCTTTTGCCGTTACCTTGATGACCTCGCCGACGAACATGACGACGTTCTCCAGGCGGAACAGAACCTGCGGGCCGTGCGTGCGGATCTGGCCGCCGGGCGCAGCGCCCGGCCGGACGTGGCAGACTTTTTCGATCTGTGCGACGGCGCGCCCCAGGCTGTGGCCGGGGCCATTTTGCTCACGGACACGCTGATTGGCGATCTGACCCCCATGCGGGTCGACTCCGTCTGTGCCCTTCAGGTCTATTCCCTCGGCGTGGCTGGCTGTGTCGGGATCATGATGTGCCCCGTGCTGGGGGTGGACGAGCCGGACCGAGCCATGCCCTTCGCCATCGATCTCGGCATCGCCATGCAAATGACCAATATCGCGAGGGATGTGCTGGAGGATGCCGGCAAGGGGCGGGTTTATTTGCCGCCGGAATGGACCGATGGTCCTCTTGATCCGGAAGATCTGGTGTCGGGACAGGGGGCGGCCCGGGAGCGGGCCTGGTCTGGGGTTCTGCGGCTCCTGGAGACGGCGGACGCCCATTATGCAAGCGCGCGCAGCGGTCTGTGCTTCCTGCCCTTCCAGGCCCGCGCCGCGATCCATGTGGCCTCCCGGGTCTATCGGGGAATCGGGGCGGTGGTTTTGGATGGGGGCGAGGGCCGTTACTGGCTTGGCCGGGCCTACACGACACGCCTGCGCAAGGTGACGCTGACCTTTGGCGCGCTTTCCGGCCTCGCCTTCTTACCCGGACGCCAGGCGGCATCCCATGACCCGCGCCTGCATGGAGAAATTGTGGCCACACTGAAAGAGTATGGTTTCGAGCCGCAAAAGCACGGGATCGCGTTCCCTGGGCGTGCAGCTCCGGGGCTGCAGGGAGATAAAGAATGATAACACAAGACCTGCCCGACCAGGTGGATCTGGTCATTACGGGCGGTGGCCTTTCCGGCCTCAGCCTTGCTGTTGCGCTTGCCGGTTTGGGCGACGCTTGCCCGCGGACCCATATTGTCGAAGCGCGGCCTGGCTATCGCCGCGACCGCACCTGGTCCTATTGGCGGCTGCACGGCCACGCCTTCGACTCCGTGGCCCGCACACAATGGTCGCGCTGTCTTGTGCGTGGTGGCGGCCGATCCGTCCATTTCGATGCCGGCGAAACGCCCTATGAGACCATCGACGCCAATCATTTGTATGATGATGTTCTGGCGCGCCTGAAGGACCATCCCCGGATTTCATTGTCTCTGGGCACGCCCGTCAATGCGGTTACGGAAGGTGCGGATGGTGTGTCGGTTGAGACACCCTCTGGCACAGTGCGGGCAGACCTTTGCATTGACACCCGCCCGCCAGCCTGGAACCGCGATACCCAGGGCCGCACCCTGGTCCAGGGACTCAATCAGGCCTTTGCCGGCCTTGAAATCGAGACCGAGCGTCCCTGTTTCGACCCGGGCGAAGTCGTGCTCATGGATTTCCTGGCGCCCACCCATCTTGGTGAGATGCGTTTCTTTTACGTGTTGCCCTATTCCCCGACCCGGGCGCTCGTGGAAGACACGCGTTTCACGCCCCTGGCGGATGCGCCGCCGCCGCGCGAGGGCCTGGAGGACGCCATCGCCCGCTATGTGGATTCTCCGTTTACGGTTCATTACGAGGAGGCAGCCTGCCTGCCCATGGTCTCCGCTGTGGGCATGGAGCCCGTGCCCAAGGGGAGCCGCATTGTGAAAATCGGCGGCGCGGGCGGGGCCCTGCGCCCCTCCACAGGCTACGGCTTTCTCGCCATCCAGCGCCAGGTGGAGGCCCTGGCCACGGCCATAGGCAAGGATGGTCTCAATCCCGCTGCCCTGCGCGGGGTGATTTCCACCCGGCCGGCCTGGTTGAGTGCCATGGACCGGGTCTGGCTGCGTGTTCTGCGCCATCATCCGGATCTCGGGCCATTGCTCTCGGCCCTGATTTTCGACAAAGCGGAGACCTCCCGTGCAATCCGTTTCCTTGCAGACACAGGCAGCCTCGTAGACGCGGCAGCCATCGTGATGGCCCTGCCCAAGGCGCCGTTCCTCATGACGGCCGCATCCTTGATCCTGGGACTGAAGGAGTATGGGCCACGCCCATCGGGCAAGGCTGGCCAGATCGGTGACACGACCCATGAGTTTTGACGACCCGGAGCTTGGCGCCCTTTTTGGACTGGCCTGGGGACGGATGATGGCGGCGCCCGCCCAGCGGGGCGCGGCCTTCCGCACGCCCATCCTTGCAACCATATCGGCGAGCCGGGACGGGAGTCCCGATGCGCGCATGGTGGTCCTGCGCAAGGTGGACCGCCCCCACAATCGCATCGAGATCCACACGGATGACCGGGCTGCCAAAGGGGCCGACATTGCCGCGAACCCGGCCGTCGCCCTTGTGTTTTGGGATGCCCGCCACCAGTTCCAGGTGCGCGCCCAGGGGCTCGCCATGATCCTGACGGATGCGGATGCAGTTGATACCATCTGGGCGGGTCTGACACCCCTTCAGCAGGATGCCTACCGGCTTTCATCGGCGCCGGGCACGCCCGTCGAGAGCCGGGCCGCGGCCAAGGTGGCGGGCAAGCCAGGCGCCGAGGCGCAGGCCTTGCGTTACTTCCAGGTCATCCGGATCGAGATCGATAGTCTTGACTGCCTGACACTCGATCGGGAGGGCCATGAACGGGCCCGGTTCACGCGAACGGGCGATGACTGGACCGGATCCTGGACCGCCCCTTAAACCGTCCCTCAACTGCCCCCTCAACCGCCCCCTCAACCGCCCCCTCAACCGCGTTGACGATCGCCGCCCCTGGGCCCGGCAATGATCTTGTCGTCGTGCAGCTTGGCGATCTCCCCATCCGAAAAGCCGATTTCGGTGAGAAGCTGGTCTGTGTGTTCGCCGAGCTGGGGCGCGCGGGCCGGTGCATCCCGGTTCGATCCGCTGAACTGGATGGGTGATCCGGGCACGAGATATTCGCCAACGCCCGGATGGTCGAGCATGGCAAAAAGGGGATTGTCTTCGGAGCAGTCCGGATCTTCCTCGATGACCTGACGGAAGGAGCGATAGATGCTCCAGGTCACACCATGCTCGTCGAGGGCCTGGGCGAAATCCTCAATGCGGCGCGCTTTGAACCAGGGACGCAGGATCTCGGTGATTTCATGGCGGGCCTTCCAGCGGTCCCCTTCAAGGGCCAGGTTGACGCCGAGGCGTGGGCCCAGGGCCTCCAACTCCTCCTGGAGATGTGTTGCCGCCGCGATTCCGGCCCATTGGCGGTTCGTCAGCCCCACAATCATCACGCGCCGGCCGCAGGCGGTCTCAAAATCCTGCGCATAGGCGCCGTATAGGGCATTGCCGACCTTGGGCCGGTCATAGCCATTGATCATGACCTCACCAAGAACGCCCAGAAAGCCAAGGGCGGCGAGGGCCACATCCTTCAGGGGGACCTGCACGAGCTGACCTTCACCGGTGATCCGGCGGTGACGTTCCGCGGCCAGAATACTCAATGCCGCCATATGGCCTGTGGCCACATCCCAGGCCGGCAAGACATGACCTACGGGATCCGTTGTGCCCTCATGGCCCGTCGCTTCCGGGAAACCGACGGCCGGATTGACCGTGTAGTCCACCGCTGGGCCGCCATGCCGATCGCCCATCACCGAGACCATGATCAGATCTTCCCGGTGCTTGCGCATACTCTCAAAGCTCATCCATCCGCGCACCCGCAGATTGGTGACGAAGATACCGGCATCTTCCCCGGGAGCGCAGACAAGCCGGGTAACGATGTCCTGGCCGCGCGGGGTGGACATGTCCACGGCCAGCGAGCGCTTGCCCTTGTTGAGACCGTCCCAGAACAGGCTTCTGTTGTCCTTGGTCACCGGCCAGCGGTGATAGTCCAGGCCGCCGCGGATCCGGTCGAAGCGGATCACATCCGCGCCGAGTTGCGCCAGAGTCATGCCGCACAGGGGCGCCGCGACGAAGGCAGATCCTTCCACGATGCGAAGGCCTTTGAGAATTTGGGTCACGGCGTTGTCCTCCTGGTGGTCTTGGTACGGTTTTTTGTCTGTGCGCATAGGGTCTTGTGCATCGTCCGGGACCGTCTCAGCCCGGCTGGAACGACAGGGCCGCCTGCATGCCGATCGCGCCCTCGCCATTGGCCGTGTAGAGATCGAGTGCGCCGTCGTCGCGGTCGGCCCCCGTAAGGCTGATCGTGTCAAAATCGAACAAGGGCCGCATACCCCGGAATGTGAAGCCCGCCGGGATCCTGGTCGGATGACGCCGCCGGCCCGCTTCAAACAGCATTAGCGCCTGTAAGGGACCATGGACGACGAGGCCGGGATATTTCTCCACATCCATGGCATAGGGCCGGTCATAGTGGATGCGGTGGCCGTTGAAGGTGAGGGCGGAAAAGCGGAACAGTTTGACCGGATCCATGGTCACCGGCTCGCGCCAGTTGCCCTCGGGCACCTGTGTGGCTGGCGGCGGAGAAAACGTGTCCGGGATGGCGAGATAGACGATGTCCTGCTCCTCATCCACGGCAAGGCTGGCGCCGGCGACCCGGATCTCGTGGCGCACCGTGAGGAACACCATGGTGCCGGACCGGCCGGTCTTTTCCGAGACTTTCAAAATGGTGGAGGTCTTCTCCAGCCGGTCGCCCACATGGATGGGGGCGTGGAAGGTGAGGCGCCCCCCAGCCCACATGCGCCGTTCAAGCGCGATGGGTGGCAGGAAGCCGCCTCGTTTGGGATGACCATCAGGGCCAACCTGGGCCATGGAAACAATGGGCAGGAAATAGATCCAGATCCAAAGGGGGGGAAGCGGATCGCCAATGGTGGCCGGAACATCCCCAATGTCGCCAAGGGTTGCCGAGAGCCCCATGACTGGTGCCGGCGTCACCGTATCAACCAGGGTTTCGCTCCGGCCTACCCAGGCCTGCAAATCGCCATCCTGTAGGCTGAGATCTTGTGTGCGTTGCGTGCCCATGGCGGCGTTTCCTCTCTTGCGCGTGATTTCCGGCCTTGCGCATCATTCCCAGTCTCGCGCGTGATTTCCGGGGTGTCGAAACCATGCCTGCGCGGTTGCCTTGGGGGCTGGCGACCGGGTCTTGACGGGTTGCGCCTTGCTCCCTGCCTCAAATCTAGCCCAATTTCGGGGGCACGCCATAGGGACACTGCCACAAGAGCCGGGAGTTGCGGCATATTATTAGTATGCTGACCATAGGCTTGCGCGTGGTGTCCTGTAGGGTCTCTGGCGCAGTATCGCGCTGCTTTGGGAACGGGGAGTTTACGCAGAAATCATTGTTGTTGCTTGAGAAAGTACTTCCAATATCCCCCGCGCGATGTTTCACTTTTTGTCGAATGGACGGATCTTTCTTTAAGGGATGGCAAGACGGTGATCGCGGCACGCAGGCGGATCATAACGCTGGGTGTGTCTTCGCCAGGGTATTTTCTGGAACTCGATCTGGTGGCATAGGGGTAGAATATGATCGGGCCGTGCAGACTATGCGTCTATAAGCAAGTCTTTCATAATGCCTACCGTCAGGAAGTCTGGAAGTGCCAAAGGTTTCCCCCAGTCTATACTGGGCGTGTCGGCTATTATCAAGACAGCCTGGGTCAATATATGAACTGGGATTTTCCTGAAGTGCAACCTAACCATGGCTGTGGTGAGTATAAAGCGGACAAGAAGAAGGAGTGATTTGAAGATACTGCCGCTGTTCTTAGGCTCTTCCTGTATTGCGCACTGCTTTATCTGGAAGGATTTGCTGTCTATGGGTGTCGGGCAGAGCGCGTTGAGGGTTTTCCGGCTCGGGCGAGGCGAAAGGGTGAAAATCGGGATCCTGGCATGGGCATGCGTCTTCTTTGCCCCGTGCGCGGGCAAGGCCGGTGAAATACCCCGGATTGCGTTGGCACCGGCCCAGAGCGGCACCTGGCGGGCCGACTTCACGCTCGAAAAGGGCGCCCACTGCTTGCGTTTGATCCGCACGTCCAAAGGGGGGGACGGAAAGCCCGCTGGCACGGGGACACCTTCATACGGGGACACCTTCATGAAAGACGATTGCCGCCATAGGCGATCCTGAGACCGCCGCCTGCGCCCGCCGCATCGTGTACCAGAAAGTGTAGGATCCCAAGATTGCACTGAGGGAAGAGCCACACGAGCACTATGGTGTTTCTCGTGTCGTTTTCGGATCAGAAGTCCG
>CAYUYV010000168.1:0-9393 GCA_964449455.1 uncultured Alphaproteobacteria bacterium
TCGTCCGAAGACTGATCGACGATTTGAACAGTTGAGCATTCTCTTCTCTTGAGAGAGCATGTCGGATCATGCATCTCTTCTCATCACAATTGCACCCCACTGAGAGATGCGCTGTTGAGAGCGTGCTTTACGTGTGGAAACCGTGCAATCAAACGGACCTTTCGGATTTTTATGCTGCCCTAAAAAGAGGGTAGAGCTCTTTCCTGAAACAGTCATTGAGTGTGGGCGATCCGATCAATGAAGACTGAAGGTGACAGCGATCGTCCTTGTGTTTGTTTTATGTTGCGTCGTGATCCTGTTTTTGTTCTTAGGCAACGTTTCTGTTGTGCTTTCTTCATATTCAAAATAATGAGAGCCTGTGATGAGGTTGGTCGATCCTCGTGCGCCGATAGTTATAAGAGAACATAAAGAAATTGCCTGCAGTGAAGATCAATCAATCCGTCACTCAGTTTCGTTTTCAATTTATTTTGAAAAAGGAAATTTATCTTCTATTCAGTTCTTGTCGAGAAATGCCGAGTTCTAATTTAGATCCATTATTGGCCCATTTACAAAGAACTGATCTTGGGCAACTGAACCGACGGATCAAGATTGCCCCGGCCGGGCACGTGATTGATCTCCAGGCGAATGCCGTCGGGGTCTTCGAAGAGAAGCGAATAATATCCGGAGGCCCACGGACCGTCCTCAGGCGCATGGACCAGCCGCCCGCCCAACGCTTCAAGCCGATCCTGAAAGATCCTGTAGAGCGCGTCGACATCGCTCCGTGACCGGGCGCGAAAGCATAAATGGTGCAGGCCGGGGCGGCGCTGGTTGAATGGCTCGTCCAGGAAGTCCGGGCCGGCCGGCGTCAAGGCGATCCCCGTCCGGGCACCGATGGCATAGAACGTGCCCGGACCGTCATATTGGACGGTCATCCCGAAATTCTCGACCAGCAAGGCTCTGTAGAACGCTTTGGCGCGGGGCAGGTCGCGTACGCTGAGCTGAATATGGGCGATGCCATTGACCGATACCGGGAGACCCGGCTGTTGCGCGGCCGCTTGCGCCGCCTGCGCCATGGCCCGCCGGTGTCCGGCCGCGGCGCCGCAGACAAACGCTACCGGCACGGCGAGCAGGAACACATTGGCATTGCGTCCCGAGACGGCCAGCATGGCATCGACGCTGTCCACATAGCCAGCCGCGAACAAATAAAGCGCGCCGAAAAAGCCCGAGGTGGCCGCAAGGCCAATACCCCACAAGGGGTAGGACACGGCCGGTGTCGCCGTGACCCGCCGCGTCCCGAGGACGAAGCCGCCGACCAATGCGATCACGGTTGTGCAGATCGTCCAGGCCGGACTGTCCGTGTAGCCCATGATCGCCGTCAGGATGGCGAGCGCGAGCGTGTCCGTTAGGGTCAGGCCCGCCAGGACCAGGGTTGAGCTGTGCTGTCGGAGCAGCGCATCCACGGGTGCCCCCTTACGCCTCCACCACGCGTTTTTGGCCACTGCCCAGGTCAAGGGCGGCCATGGCGGCGGTGTTCAGAATGTCGTTGACCGTGGCGCCGATCTGGACGATCTGCACCGGTTTCTCAAGGCCGACCAGGAACGGTCCGAGCACGGTGCATCCACCCAGCTCCTGGAGCATGGTGGAGCTGATCATGGCCGAGTGGGTTGCAGGCATGACAAGCACATTGGCCGGGCCCGACAGGCGGGCGAAGGGATAAAGCGCAAGGCCTTCGGCGTTGAGGGCGATCGCCGGGGTCATCTCGCCGTCATATTCGAAATCGACCTGGCGTTCATCGAGCACGCGCACCGCGTCGCGCATGTCGGACGAGCGTGGGCCCGCCGGATGTCCGAAGGTCGAGGACGACAAGACGGCAACGCGCGGGGTGTACCCGAATTGGCGGGCGGTCCGGGCCACCTGGATGGTGATATCCGCCAGTTCTTCCGGAGACGGCATTTCCGTCACGCTGGTGTCGGCGACGAAAATCGTCCGTCCCCGGGCCAGGATGATCGACATGCCGATCAGGCGCTGGCGTGGCATGGGGTCCAGCACCTGGCGAATGTCCGCAAAGGCTGTGGCATAGCGGCGGGTCACGCCCGTCACCATGGCATCGGCGTCCCCATAGGCCACCATGGCTGCGCCAAAGACGTTGCGATCATTGTTCACCAGACGCTGCACGTCCCGCTGCAAATGGCCCCGGCGCTGCAGGCGCTGGTAAAGGCGTTCGGTATAGCTGGCCGCCTTTTCGCTCATGCGGGCATTGCGCACTTCAAGCGTGACATCCGGCGATATGCCGAGGGCGTCGCGGTTGGTGGCAATCACGTCCTCCCGGCCCACCAGGATCGCCCGGCCAAGCCCGGCCTCCTGATACGCAACGGCGGCGCGGATGACGCTTGGCTCCTCGCCTTCGGCGAAGACCACATCCTTTGGTGCGGCGCGCACCTGCTCCATGATCGCGTTCAGGAACGTGGCTGTCGGATCGAGCCGGGCTGACAGCGCCATGCGGTATTGCCGGAAATCCCGGATCGGGCGCCGGGCCACGCCGCTATCCATGGCGGCCTTGGCGACCGCTGGCGGCACATGGCTAATGAGGCGCGGATCGAAGGGGGCCGGGATGATATAGTCCGGTCCGTAGGTCAGGCGCCGGCCCCGATAGGCGCGGGCCACCTCGTCCGGCACGTCGGACCGGGCGAGATCTGCGAGGGCCTCAACGGCTGCGATCTTCATGGCATCGTTGATCCGTGTCGCGCGCACATCAAGGGCACCCCGGAAGATATAAGGGAAGCCCAGCACATTGTTGACCTGGTTCGGATAATCCGAGCGCCCCGTGGCCATGATGGCATCGGGCCGGATCTCGGCCACTTCTTCCGGCGTAATTTCCGGGTCCGGATTGGCCATGGCGAAGATGATCGGCTTGTCGGCCATGCTCTTTGCCATTTCCGTGGTCACGGCGCCCTTGACCGAAAGGCCGATGAAAATGTCCGACCCGTCCATCGCTTCGGCCAGGGTTCGGGCCTTTGTGTCCACGGCATGGGCCGATTTCCACTGGTTCATGCCTTCCGTGCGGCCCTGATAGATGACGCCCTTGGAGTCGCACAAGATGGCATTGCCATGGGGCAGGCCCATGGCCTTGAGCAGTTCCAGGACCGCGATTCCCGCCGCGCCGGCGCCATTCACCACCACCGTGCTTTCCTTGATGGGGCGGCCGGTCAGGTCGAGGGCATTCAGAATGCCGGCGGCGGAAATGATGGCTGTGCCGTGCTGGTCATCATGGAAGACGGGGATGTCCATCTGCTCACGAAGGCGGTCCTCGATGACGAAACATTCAGGGGCCTTGATATCCTCCAGATTGATGCCGCCAAAGGACGGGCCGAGCAGCGAGACCGCGTCGATGAACCGGTCCACATCATCCGTATCAACCTCAAGATCTATGGAGTCCACATCGGCAAAGCGCTTAAAGAGCACTGCCTTGCCCTCCATGACCGGTTTTGAGGCCAGCGCGCCGAGATTGCCGAGACCCAGAATCGCCGTGCCGTTGGAGATGACCGCCACCATGTTGCCGCGGGTCGTGTAGTCGAAGGCCTTTTCCGGCTCGTCCGCGATGGCGCGCACCGGCACGGCCACGCCGGGGGAATAGGCAAGGCTGAGATCCCGCTGGGTCGCCATGGGCTTGGTGGCGGAGATTTCCAACTTCCCGGGCTTGCCGGTATTGTGGAATTCCAGGGCTTCTTCTTCCGTGAAAGTCATGCGGTCGCGGTTCATGGGCAGGTCCCGTTGGTCTTTCGATTTTTCGGTCGTGGCGGAGGGGGCAGGGTTTGGCATCTGGCTTTGGGAGGTGGATCCTCGCGCGGCCATCTCGCACGGCAAGGTGGGAATCGGGTTCAAGATAGGATCCCGTCGGCGGCATGCGCGCGACGCAACCGGAGCGTCTTCAACACTTTGGGCCAGCCGTTCTGCTTTGGCCAGATGCTTTGCCATTCTGGCGCCCATCTGCGTCTTGCTCCGGCCGGCAATTCGGTCTTAGCTCAGCGCCCCGCCGCCTTTGTCTGGCGCTCGCGCCTCCCGCCGCCGGACCCCGCCTTTAAGAGAAAAGGATCGCGTTGCCATGTCCGAGCCAGCGTCCGTGTCCGTTCCGGAACACTCCGCGCCCGCGTCGGCGCCGGCTGGAGAGGGCACGTCGAAGCCGGTTGAAGATGGTGCTGTGTCCGCAAAGGCCGCCGCGGCCTCAACGCCCATGATGGCCCAATATTGGGAAATCAAATCGGCGCATCCGGACTATCTCCTGTTCTTCCGCATGGGGGATTTCTACGAGCTGTTTTTCGAGGATGCCGAGAAGGCGTCCGAGGCCCTCGCCATTACGCTGACGAAACGCGGCAAGCACCATGGCGAGGAAGTTCCCATGTGCGGCGTGCCGGTCCATTCGGCCGAGGCCTATCTGGAGCAGCTCATCCGGGCCGGCTTCAAAGTGGCCGTATGCGAGCAGATGGAGGATCCGGCCGAGGCGAAAAAACGGGGGCCCAAGACGCCCGTGCGCCGGGAGGTCATCCGTCTCGTGACGGCCGGCACCTTGACCGAGGACACCCTGCTCGATGCCCGCACCCATAACTATCTGTGTGCGATCAGCGTTTCCGCCGGACGCAACACGGGAGGAGCGGGATGGGGCATGGCCTGGCTCGACATTTCCACCGGCGACTTCTCTGTCATGGAACTGGGCCGGGATGACCTTGCCGCCCAGCTTGCCCGGCTTGAGCCCAGGGAAGTGTTGGTGCCGGACCGTTTCCTCAGTGATGAGAGCATGGTGGATGTGGCGGCCCTGCTTGGCAGCCGGGCAACGCCCTTGCCGTCCATTCGGTTCCAGGCGGATACCGGCGCCCTTCGGCTCAAGGAGATGTTCGAGGTGGCGGTGCTTGACGGGTTTGGGGCCTTCAGCCGCGCCGAACTCGCTGCCGCGGGCGCATTGGTCGACTATGTGGCCCTGACTCAGAAGGGGCATCTGCCGGCCCTGAAGGCTCCCCGCA
This sequence comes from uncultured Alphaproteobacteria bacterium, assembly GCA_964449455.1. Lineage (GTDB taxonomy): Bacteria > Pseudomonadota > Alphaproteobacteria > JAJFIK01 > JAJFIK01 > CAYUYV01. The sequence continues at coordinate 4,995 of CAYUYV010000168.1, forward strand.
GGGACGCGCCCGGCCATGCCATGGCCCTTGACGGGGCGACCCGGGCCAATCTGGAACTGGTGCGTACACTGTCGGGTGAGCGCTCGGGGAGTCTCTTGTCCGTGCTCGACCGAACCGTGACAGGGCCTGGCGCCCGAGAACTGGCCCGGCGCCTGTCGAGCCCCCTCACGGACACTGCCATCATCAATCGCCGGCTTGACGCGGTTTCCTTCTTTGTGGATGGGCCTGACTTGCGCGGCGCGGTCCGTGATGTACTCAAGCGCACACCCGATCTCGCCCGCGCCCTTGCGCGTCTGACTGTGGGCCGCGGCGGGCCGCGGGATCTTGCCGCCATTCGGGATGGCCTGGCGGCCGCTGGCGATCTCCATGACCGGCTGGAGGCGACGCCTGTTCCCCTGTCGGGCCTTGTGGACGAGATTGCGGACCATGTGGTGGCGCTCGGTACCTGGCATCGGGAACTCGTCGGTATGCTGACGGCAGCGCTCGGCGAGGACCTGCCAGTTTCCACCCGGGACGGCGGCTTTATCGCCAAGGGCTATCACGACGGCCTGGAGGAAGCGCGGACTCTGCGGGATGAAAGCCGGCGGATCATTGTCAGCCTGCAGGACCGCTACCAGAAACAGGCCGGGGTGAAGACCCTCAAGGTCAAGCAGAACAATGTGCTCGGCTATTTCATTGAGGTGTCTGACAAGGCCGGCGAAGCGATGATGCGCCCGCCTTTGTCGGAGACCTTCATCCATCGTCAAACCACGGCGAGCGCCCTGCGCTTCACCACCATTGAGCTTTCTGATCTTGAGGCACGCATCAGGGCCGCGGGCCAGGATGCGCTGGCCATAGAAATGGAGATTTTCGGCGCGCTCCTCGAAGAAGTGTGCGGCGCGGCGCCGCGTATCGGCGCGGTGGCTTCCGCGCTTGCGGCCCTTGATGTGGCGGTGGGACTTGCGGTGCTTGCGGAAGAATATCGTTATGTCCGTCCCCTGATTGATGAGGGCCGGGCCTTTGACATCGAGGGGGGGCGCCATCCCGTGGTTGAGGCGGCGCTGGCCCGCAGTTCGGGAACGCCCTTCATTGCCAATGACTGTGATCTGTCGGCGGAAGGGCCCGATGGGCGGGCTGGGCGGCGGCTGTGGCTTGTGACGGGCCCTAACATGGCCGGTAAGTCCACTTTCCTGCGCCAGAACGCACTCATCGCCATCATGGCCCAGATGGGCGGTTTCGTGCCGGCCGCCCGCGCGCATATCGGGATCGTGGATCGGCTGTTTTCCCGTGTGGGCGCGGCGGATGACCTTGCCCGTGGGCGCTCCACATTCATGGTGGAAATGGTGGAGACGGCGGCAATCCTGAACCAGGCGGGACCGCGCTCCCTGGTCATCCTCGATGAGATCGGGCGCGGCACGGCGACCTTTGACGGCTTGTCCATTGCCTGGGCGACGCTTGAGCATCTTCATGACGTCAATGGCTGCCGGGGTCTTTTCGCGACCCACTATCACGAGCTGACGGCGTTGGCGAAAAGCCTGCCAGGGCTTGGGAACCTGACCATGAAGGTCAAGGAGTGGAACGGGGAGGTGGTTTTCCTGCACGAGGTCGTGGAAGGGGCGGCCGACCGGTCCTATGGCATTCAGGTCGCCAAGCTCGCGGGCCTGCCCTCGCCCGTCATCACCCGCGCCGGCGCCGTGCTGGCAAAGCTTGAGGACGGCCGATCCCAGGGCAAAAATGCCCTCGCCCTTGACGATCTGCCCCTGTTCTCAGCCCTCGATACGGGCTTGTCCGAAGGCCCGGCCGCCGGAACTCCAAGCGAAGCGGAAGAGGCCTTGCGTGCTCTTGACCCGGATGACCTCACCCCTCGGGACGCTCTGGCAAAGCTTTATGAATTAAAACGTCTCATGTGAGACGCCCCAAAGTGGCATCGGCAAGACATGCCAATCGCCTTAGTGCTCCCCACCATGACGATTTCGGATGTCATGCCCGGTTAAAGGGTGGGCTGTGGCGCACCGCCGCCGTGAGATACTGACGAACACTCAAATCTCGTTGCGGGCGAAGCGGCGCACGACGAGGGGGACGGTCAAGCCCTGGATGATGATCGAGAACAGCACCACGGCATAGGTCAGGGTCAAAAGCTGGGTCTGCCATTCACTGTCCGGCAGGGAGAGCACAAGGGCCACCGAGATGCCGCCCCGCAAGCCGCCCCATACCAGAATCGGCGCCGCGCCAGGGCTGAAGGTGCGGAACCGGCGCAGCAGGGTCATGCTGGTGACAACCGCCACCACGCGCGCACCCAGCACCAATCCAATCACCGAGATCGCGGTCTCGAACGACACCACATCGAAAGAGACGGCAAAAACCTCAAGACCAATCAGCAAAAAGAGGACGGCGTTTAGGATCTCATCAATCAGCCGCCAGAACGCATCCACATGCTCCCGAGTCGTCTCGCTCATCGCATGGGCTATCCCGGTATTGCCGATGAAGAGGCCCGCAATGACGACCGTGATCGGCCCGCTCATATGGAGGGCCGTCGCCAGGGCATAACCACCAAAGGCAAGCGCCAGGGTCAGGAGCACTTCAAGGGCATAATCGTCAATCCTCCGCATCACGAGGAACACGAGCCAGCCCAGAATTCCGCCCAGCACCGCGCCGCCGACAGCCTCGACCAGGAAAAGCTTGGCAATGTCGACTGGGCCGATGGACCCGGTTCCATGGTCATCCCCCGCCGCGCCTGAGCCGAAAGCGACGGCCACAAGGATCAGGAACACCACATAGGCAATGCCGTCATTGAACAAGGATTCCCCGGCGATCTTCGTTTCCAGGGATTTCGGTACATCCGCGGTTTTCAGGACGCCCAGCACGGCCACAGGGTCGGTGGGTGAGATCAGCGCGCCGAACACCAGAGCCACCATCAAGGGGATGCCAAGGAGCCAGTGCACGCCCGCGCCGATGATCAGGGTGGAGAGCAGGACGCCAAGGCTCGCCATGATGGCCACGATCCATTTTTCCGCCCTCAGATCCTCAAGGCGCACATGAAGCGCGCCGGCAAAGAGCAGCAGGCCTAGCATGCCTTTGAGCAGGGCTTCGCTGAAATCGATGTCGAGGACAAAGCTGCGCGCCGTTGCCGCAAGCTCCAGGGACGGCACCAGCCAGTCGATCCCGACAACGAGCAAAGAGGCGAGCAATGCGATGACCGTGATGCCAATGCTGGAGGGCAGGCGCAGGAAGAAATGGTTCAACGTGCCGAACAGGGCGGCAAAGACGATCAGAAGGGCCACAATATCGAGCACGGACATGGACATTCCTTTCCTCGCCGGCGCATCAGGCCGGCCTGCCGGGCTGCGGCGCCCGTTCCCGCTTCATGGTAGCGTCAGGGGTGGAAATCAAGACAAGCCCCGCCAATGGGGCACTTCAAGGGTCGAGGAGACACCCCATGGCAGGCTGGCAATATACCAGAGGGCTTCATGATTTGGGCGGCGGCGCCTGGGCCTATCTGCAACCCGATGGCGGCTGGGGTTGGAGCAATTCCGGCTTTATCAAAGACGGCGAGGCCTCCTTGCTCGTGGACACGCTCTATGACGAGGTGCTTACCCAGGCGATGCTCGACACGGTGCGCGATGCCACGGGCCTTAAGGCGCGTGATATCACCACCCTGGTGAACACCCATGCCAATGGGGACCATACCTATGGCAACCGCCTTGTGGAGGAGGCCGAAATCATCGCTTCGGCGGCCACCGCGGCGGAAATGCCGGAGGTGCCGCCATCCATGATGGCGATGATGATGCAGCAGGCGCCCCAAATGGGCGAATTGGGCGCGTTTTTCGAAGAGTGCTTCGGCGCCTTTTCCTTTGACGGCATAGAGCTGAAACTGCCAACCCGGACCTTTACCGGCCGCATGGACCTCAAGGTCGGTGACAAGGCCGTGGAGTTGATCGAAGTGGGCCCAGCCCATACCCGCGGGGACACCCTGGTCCATGTGCCCGCCGATCGGCTGATTTACACCGGCGATATATTGTTCATCGACGGCACGCCGATCATGTGGGCCGGCCCTGTCTCCAATTGGATCAAGGCTTGCGATGTCATTCTCGGGCTCGATGTGGACGTCATCGTGCCAGGCCATGGTCCGATTACGGACAAGGTCGGTGTTCAGCGCGTCAAGAGCTATCTCACCTATGTGGACCACGAGGCGCGCAAACGTTTCGAGGCCGGGATGGACGAACGGGAGGCGGCCTTCGACATCGCCCTTGGCGATTTCGACTCCTGGATCGATGCGGAACGCATTGCCGTCAATGTCACGACCCTCTACCGGGAATATCGCGGTGACAGCACCGGGGCCGATGCCGTCTCCCTGTTCGCTCTCATGGCCGAAATTGCGCAAAACCGTCGGCGTTGAGTGGGCGGCGTTGAGTGGGCGGCG
>CAYUYV010000169.1:0-4917 GCA_964449455.1 uncultured Alphaproteobacteria bacterium
ACTTGTCGGTCAGTTCGATTTCCTTGGCGACCGTCACGCCGTCCTTCGTGGTGCGGGGGGCACCGAAGGACTTTTCGATGACCACGTTGCGGCCTTTCGGGCCCAGGGTCACTTTCACAGCATCGGCGAGGATGTCGACACCTTTGAGCATGCGCTCGCGGGCTTCGGTGGAAAACTTCACTTCCTTGGCAGCCATTGACTACTCCTTGGATTTGTTGGGTTCAGGATCAAGCCGGGTCGCGGCGATCCGGACACAAAAAAAGCGGCGACGCGGGAGTGCGTCAGGCCGCTTTGGCGCCAGCGTTGGTGCCTTCGATCACGCCGAGAATGTCGCTCTCTTTCATGATCAGCAGATCTTCGCCGTCGACCTTCACTTCGGTGCCGGACCATTTGCCGAAGAGCACCAAGTCACCTTCCGCCACGTCGAGCGGGGTGATCGTGCCGTCTTCTTTCTTGATGCCGGGACCCACGGCGACCACTTTGCCCTGCTGGGGCTTTTCCTGAGCGGTGTCGGGGATGATGATCCCGCCGGCGGTCTTGGTGTCTTCTTCGACCCGACGGATCAGGACCCGATCATGCAGGGGACGAAATCCCATGAGACGTCTCCATCTTAGTGAATGTGGATGGGGCACCGCCGAGTGGCGGCGCGGATAACAGCCGAGCGCTGCACCCTGGACCGGCGTTAGCAGCCGTGTCGGGAGAGTGCTAGCGCTACGTAGGCGAGAAATAGGAAAGGGGCATGGACCTGTCAAGAAACCAGAAGAGGGATTTTTCGGGCTGGCCCGGATACCGCGCCAGATACCGACCCCGATACCGGCCCCGATACCGGCCCAAATACCGGCCCAAAAACAGGTTTGTCTGGGTCGCGCCGGCGCTCATGGTTCTGGTGGGCGCATGCGAGCCCCGCCAGTCCGGTCTCGAATGCAGCCCCGTTCCCCAACAATGCGTTAAGCTTATTGGTCAGGCAGAAGCCGATGGCCGGCTGACCCTGACGTTCCAAAGCCAGTGCGACCAGCCCGTCGACATTAAGGTTTGTTTTGAGGACGAGGCTTCCGGCGCTGACTGCCGTTTGCGCTCGGCCCTCCCCACTGGCGCCACCCATCGCGCAGTCCGGGATCTGCGGCTCCTTGGCAATGGCATCAAATACTTCGTCCGCTTCTCCGATGAGGCCCGCTATTGTCCCTTTCCGGAGAACCGGCGCGTCAATTTTTGAAGTGTGGAGGCCAAGATGTCCCGCGACACCGCCCATCTGGGCGAGACCGTCAATGTCTATGTGCACAGCCTGTCCAGCCAGCGCGAGACGCCCCTGATGGCCCGCCTGCGGACGGAAACGGCTGCGCTGCCTGAGTCAAATATGCAGATCAGCGTGGAGCAGGGCCGGCTGATGGCCGTGTTGGTCCAGCTCATCGGGGTGCGCCGGGCCATCGAGGTGGGTGTCTTCACAGGCTATAGCGCGCTGGCGGTGGCAAGCCATCTGCCGGCGGACGGCCAGCTTATCGCCTGCGATGTGTCGGAGGACTGGACCGCCATGGGTCGGCGTTACTGGGCCCAGGCCGGCGTCGCCGCCAAGATCGACCTGCGCATCGCACCGGCGGACCAGACCCTGGCGGGCCTGCGTGCGGCCGGGGAAGAAGGCCAGTTCGACTTTGCCTTCATCGATGCCGACAAGACCGGCTATGACACCTATTACGAACACTGCCTGGCGCTGATCCGCCCCGGCGGCGCCATTGCCATCGACAATATCTTCTTTGACGGCACCGCCATCCATCCGAGAGCGGATGATGAGGACGGCAAGGCCATCCATGCCGTCACGGCCAAGATTTTCGCTGACGATCGCGTTGACCCCAGCATCATCCCCATTAGCGATGGCCTGCTCCTGGCGCGCAAGCGGTAAAAACAGGCCAAAGCAAATCAGGTTTGGGCGGCTTTAAAGCCGCCCTGTCTTAGCATCGCTGGTTCAGAGCCGGCCCGATCAGAACCGGGCGCGGATGGTGCCGCCCCATGTGCGCGGCTCCGTGTGATAGGCCGTGAGGGACCCTTCCCGGCCGACGGAGTTGAAGCCGCCGCCCCGGAAATCCTCGTCGAACAGGTTCTTGGCCCAGAGCGAGAGATCGTATTTGCCCTCGCTGAAGATCACGCCGGCCCGCAGATTGACCAGGGTGAAGGCGTCAAAGCCCTTATTGGGGTCGTTGTCATTGCCGCCCACAATGCTGCTTGACCACCGCACATCAAGCTGGCTGTAGCCGATGAAGTCATCCATGATCGGCTTGGTGACCCGCGCCGTACCGGACACGGACCATTCCTGCCCCGGAGGAACCGTGTTGCCGGAATTGTCACACGTGCCGGGGAAGCCTGGATCGTTCCGATCCGGTTCATCGCCAAAGGGCGTCAGAATGCACACGCCACCGACGAAGCTGTCATATTCCACGTCGATATAGGCCGTTGAGGCGAACAGGCTAAGCCATTCCGTGGGCGCCGCCTGGATTTCAACCTCCACACCCTGGCTGACGATCTCACCGGCGTTCTGGAGCACGAAGCCCGTTCCAAGGAAGGTGTTGGCCTGGAAGTCCTCGAAGGTGGTGCGGAACAGGGCCACATTGGTTTGCAGTCGGTTCGAAAGCAGATTGCTCTTGAAACCGATCTCCCAGGACTTCGACACTTCCGGATCAAACAGAACATTCGTGATCGTCTCAGGCTGGACCACGAAATTTTCCAGGGGGAAACTGTTGATGCCCGCGAGATAGGCGGCGAACACCTCATCCCGATTGTTGAACGGGATCCGCGCGATATTCGTGCCGCCGGACTTGTAACCCCGGCTGTAGGACATGTACGTCAGGATGTCCGGCGTGGCGAAATAGGAGAGCCGTGCGGTGTAGGTGAAGGTGGAATCTTCAAAGCGCGCGTTCTGCACGTCGGGCTGGAAAATCGAGAAGGGCTGGAAGAACACGAAACCCGGATGAATATCCGATTCCGTGAACGTCACATTCATGTCCTTCGTTTCGTTGTTGTAGCGCAGGCCACCAGTGATAAACAGCGTGTCCGTGATGAAATAGTCCGCCTGACCAAAAATGGCCCAGCTCGTCTGTTCCTGTGCGGAGATATTCACCGATCTCGTTCCGGACGGGTAGACCGGAAGGGTGCAGAACGGCACAACCTGAGGGTTCACGAACGCACATGCTTGCGTGCTCGGAAGAATACCATTGGCAACGAAGAACTGGTCGACCGTCAGGTTCGCGGCGAGGAGCGCGTTTGCGCTGGGCCCCCATATCAAGTCGTTCACGTCATCCAGGGTCTGGTCGAAATAGAACGCGCCGACCACATAATCGAGCTTCTCGTCGAACGCCTTTCCGGCGAACTGGATTTCCTGGGTGAAGGTCTTCTGCTCGGTCGTGATGTCGTTGATCAGACTGGGGAGCGCGCTGAAATCGGAGTCGTTACGCGTGAAGGCATCATAGGCGCGATAGGCGGTGATGGACGTGAAGGTACCCCAATTGGTATCCCACTGGAATTCACCCGAAATGCCCCATTCCTCAACCACGCCAAATGGGTCGGTATCGAGGGCCACGATATCGTCATTGAACTGATCTGCCAGAACAATCGGCGTCTCGATGCCAAAGAGGGCACCGGCCGTTTGCAGATCCAGGAACGGGCTGAAATTCGGCAGCGGAAAGCCAAACTCGGCGACGGCCGCATTGAAAGCGGCCGTGGTGTCCGCGGGACCATCAAAAATATTGGATCCGGAGCAACACAATTCGTTAATCCGGGAGAAATCGCCGATGACCCTGAGCGAGATGTCGCTGGTGGGGGTAAACAGGGCCTGGGCGCGAACCTGGTACCGGTTCCGGTCATTGAGTTGGGTACCCGTTGCCAGGTTGTCCACATAGCCGTCCCGCTCGGCCCAGGAGCCTGCGATCCGGGTCGCGAGTTTGCCTTCAACGATGGGGATGTTGACGGCACCACGGACATTGTAGAAGTCCAGATTGCCAAGATTGACTTCAATCCAGCCTTCATATTCGTCCGTAGGCGCCGCGGTGATGAACTGCAGGGCGCCCGACGCCGTATTCCGGCCAAACAGGGTGCCCTGCGGCCCCTTCAAAAGCTCGACGCGCTCAAGATCAACAAGATCACCAATGACGGAGGATTGGCGGGCGCGATAGACGCCGTCCACATAGACGCCGACGGATGATTCAAGGGACAGACTGTTCCCCGCCGTCCCAACGCCCCGCACGGAGATCGAGGTCTGAACGGGAGACTGGGCGAACGCGATGCCAAGGCTTGGCGTGAAGAACGACAGCTCAATTGCATCGTCGAGGCCCGCATTCTCGATGAATTCCGTACTGAAGGCCGAAATCGCGATCGGCACGTCCTGGAGATCCTGTTCCCGCCGCTGGGCCGTGACCGTCATGGTCTCAACTTCCTGGGCCGACGCCGGCATGACCGGCATTGCCATAAGGAGAGCCATTGCGGAAACGCTGCACCCCAACCCCCAGCCCTTAGTCTTGTTGTTCTGCGTCATGATCATCTCCCCAGACCTGCCAAGCGGGCGGCAATCTTCTTGATTGGCCCCAAACCCCGCATTTTCTTCGACCGTTTGCCCGCCGGCCGCAAACTTAATGGGCAAGCCCGCCCCGACTTCAGATCAACCCTCCCGGGTCGACCGAGGCAGCACACGCCCATACCCTTTGTAATCTTACTGATTTAATGGGCATTCGAGAAGCCATTTCCGGCTCAACAATGGTTGAGGAAGCCGAGCAGCCAAGTGATTGTAGGGTTGCGTTTCCTATTTTTGGGATGGATAGGCCGAACACAGCCATTTTGCCGTGTCATTGCAAAGCAACATTGCTGCTCAACTGACTATTTGTCAGCCCCAGTCTGACTGATTAATTGTCAGATCACTTGAACAGGCCCCGATTGGAC
>CAYUYV010000169.1:5017-9035 GCA_964449455.1 uncultured Alphaproteobacteria bacterium
ATGCCGGTGTTCGCGTCATGTCTGTGGCTTGGGATCCCGGGCACCGGCCGCAAGACATCCTATTATTCACCATACAAATGATATCGATTATCAAACAAGGCTCACACCTTCATGGCGCAGCAGCCAGGACTTGCGCTCCAGGCCGCCCGCATAGCCCGTCAACGCACCACTTGCCCCGATCACCCGGTGACAGGGAATGACCAGGCTGACCGGATTGCGGCCATTGGCACGGCCCACGGCCCGGGCGGCGGTTGGCCGTCCCAGTGCTTTGGCGAGTGCTTTGGCGAGCGCCCCATAGCTGGTGGTCGATCCCACCGGGATACGGCGCAATGCATCCCATACGGACCGCTCAAACGGGCTGCCCCAGGGCTCGGCCGCCAAATCGTCGAGAGCCCTCAGCTCGCCGGTGAAATAGGCTTCGAGCGCGCTCGCGATCTCAGAATCGGCCTGACCCTGACGGCCCTCCATGGCCCAGGGAGCCTTGTCGAGAAGGGCCACGAGGCGCGCTTCCCGGTCGGCAAAGTCAAGGCCGCCCAAGACCGGCCGGCCAGCCCCGTTCCGGTGTGTCACAATCATCAAGGGACCGAGCGGACTTTGAACTTTGGTCCATATGGCCGTCATGGACCCGTCTCCAGGCTGTGCCAGAGTCGGATTGCCGCATAGGCTCGATAGGGACGCCAGTGTTCCGCACACGCCATAAGCGCTTTGCCATCGGATGGGCCGAGCCCCAAGGCCTTCAGCAGGCCGAGATCCTTTTCGGGAAAGGCATCCGGGTCACCCAGCGCCCGCATGGCAACATAATGGGTTGTCCACGGACCGATACCCGGAATGGCCAGAAGGTCGGGCAGTCGGGGCGCATTCTCAACAAAGGCCGACGCGACGGCTTTGAGGGTCGCCACCCGCCTTGTGGTGAGACCCAACCCGTCAAGGTCACCGGCCACAACCGCGTGCGGTGTCGGAAAGCCCCGGCTCAGGCCCGGCACCATGTCGGCCAGGGCCGGCGGCAAAGGGTCGCCCAGACGCTCCACAAGACGCGATGCGATCGTGCGCGCGCCCTTCACGCTGATCTGCTGGCCGATGACCGCCCGAACGGTGAACTCAAACGGATCGGGTCCGCCAGGCACACGAATGCCCGGGCGCGCCGCCACCGCCGGCCCCAACAGCGCATCGCCGGCCATGGCCGCATCAATGGGGTTACTATCCGCATCAAGATCGAAAATATGACGGATCTGTCCGATCACGCTGCGCAGGGCAGCCGCCGCCGTGAGCCAGACCCGGGCCTCAACACCATGACCCTCCGTTAGCGGATGAACGCTGATGACGGCAGATCCCTGCCCCGCCCTGACCACCCGGGCGTAACCGTCCCGCTCACCGGTTTCGAGGGTCGCAATGGCGCGAGACGACAGAAAGGCGAACAGGTGGTCCGCGTCATAGGGCGGCCGAGTCGCAAGGGGCAAACGGATGAAAAAGGGAACCTCGGCCCCCCTCCCCTCGGCACACGGATCACGTGCCATCTTATCTGCCACCCCCCGCCCCTTCCGGCGGCGGTCCCGCAGCGTCCCGGGCGCCTGGTGAAAGGCCTTCACAAAAGCATCATTGAAGCGGCGCAAGCTGCGAAAGCCGGCAGCGGCCGCCACATCCGGCATGGCGAGTGTCGTGGTTTCCACAAGGCGCCGGGCCAGGTGCAGGCGATGGGTCTGGGCCACGGCCTTGGGCGAAGCCCCCAGATGATCCGTGAACAGCCGGCGCAAATGCCGATCACTGACGCCAAGGCGCACAGCAAGGTCTTCGATTGATCCCGTGTCAAGCGCGCCGCCCTCAATCAGCCGCAGAGCCCGGGCAAGGGTTGCCCCCACGCCGAGCCAGGCCGGACTGCCCGGCGCACTTTCGGGACGACAGCGGCAGCAGGCTCTGAACCCAAGACCTTCAGCCGCGGCGGCCGAGGGAACGAACCGGCAATTGATGCGCTTGGGCTTTGGCGCGGGGCAGATGGGCCGGCAATAGACCCGCGTGGTCTTCACCGCGGTGAAAAAAACGCCATCGAAGCGCGCATCCCGGCGCATCATGGCCTGATAGCAGGTGTCGTCATCGGGCATCATCATGCCGGTGTTTTAACACCGGCCATGCCGCCACCGCTCGCCATTTTCGGACTCGTATGTCAGGACACCGGCCAACCCTGCCGGTCACGGCGTCTGCGTGAGATCGAACAGCACTTCATTGCGGCGCAGGAAACCCGGCGTGAACGGATCATTGTAATAGGCGTAGGTCGGCTCGCCCAAAGGCACCAGAGACCGTCCCTCAAGCCAAAGCCGCAAGTCCGCTTCCTTTCCAGAAAACAGCTCGTCAGACGGGTAGCCGCTGAACCGGATGGCCGCGACGCGCCGGGGCGGGATTTCGATGAGCTGAACATCCCCATTGGCGGGTTGCGGCAGGGTCTCCATCGTGTATTCAGCGGGCATGATAAAGCGCACGGTCCATTCCCGTTCGCTGCCCTGCGCCGGAGATTGGGTGACCGGCGCCGTCATGGCGATCTTCTCGCGCGGCTTTTGCGTCACGGGGGCCGTCATGGCGATGGTGTCCCCCTCCCGCTCGGACGCGAAAATATAGGCGGCAAGCGGACGAAAGCCATTACCGACAGCGGTCTGACGATCGCCCTGGACACGGACCTCGGCCACGATCATGGCCGGGTAATCCCGGATTTCATACGCGCCTTCGCCGATGACCACGGCATAGGCCGGTTTTTCCGCCGAAGCGACCACCGCCAAAAAACCTCCATAGGCAAAGAAGAACAGAAGGACCAGGACAGCCGCCGCGCGCGGGATAAATTTGCCCATCATGTGAAGACCCTTTTAACGCCAACCTGAGTTCAGCAACCTAGATCAGCGGGCGGACAGAGAAAGGCCCTTCAGGTCCAGGCGCCGGAGCTTAAGGCGTGCGGAAGAAGAGCTGCTTGATCAAAAGCAGCACGATCCCGATCAACAAGGGACCAATCCAGAGGGGCGACAGCAGAACCGGCGTCACCAGCGTGTCCCAGATCCACGGGGCGTTGAGATATTCCTCACGCTGAATGATCACCTGGAAGCCATTGAGTGACTTTATATGCAGTTTCGCCCAAGCCTCGCCCAGAAGCGTCTGGGCCCAGCCACCGGTCTGCACGAAATCCACAATGTCAGCGGCCACGATGCCAAGAGCCACCCCAATGAAAAACAGGGCGACCATCCGTAATGGTGTAAAAAATCCCATGGAACTCTCCTTGTGCGCGGCCTGCCGGCTGATATCTGCCAGCCCCCTCTCCGCCGTGCCCTTTAGCCTTACCGGTCGTCTTGATAGCGCGGCGCACTCGCCCAGGCCAGCAGCACACCAGCAAAGCCGAGGGAGACCCAGGCCGGCAGGCGCACAAGATACAAAAGACCGTTGCGGTAAAAGCTGTCCTCCCAGGCCGACAGCGCCAGATCCGGATTGCCCAGATGCAGCAGGTCCGTGAAGGCGGCGAGGCTCCTCAGCTTGATGGTGCCGGCTTCAAGGGACTCAAGTGCATCCGCACCCAGGAGCATGAGGGCCGCCGCAATGAGGATTTGCGCCAGAATTCTGAAAATAACCATAGGTACCGATCCACCCCGTGTGCCGCCGACCAGGCGGCGCCTGATGTCCTGACGTCCAGGATAGTGTTTCCGGCGCCCTCGGGAAACACTCCACCATGGACGTATTCCCGCAGACGCGTTAGGGGCGAAGAACCTGTGCAGCAGGACTTGCAGGGCGTGCCGGAGCGGGTATAGTCCGCGCTCCATGAACAGGGCGGACAGATTGCTTGCGCAATTCCGCATCCAAGCCGCATGGGGTGGTCCTGACGGGCTGCCTGCGGCGTTTATGGCCTTGCACGGATGGGTGGCCGAGTGGTCGAAGGCGCACGCCTGGAACGCGTGTAGGCGGGCAACCGTCTCGTGGGTTCGAATCCCACCCCATCCGCCAACCAGTCTCAGTATTCGTCTCCGTGATCAGCGATTGTTTGGTGAGCCCC
>CAYUYV010000170.1:0-9004 GCA_964449455.1 uncultured Alphaproteobacteria bacterium
TCCCTTCACCCGCTCCAGCGCGCCATCCGTCCGTTTCCGGCCCATTTTCCGTTCCCCTCCAAGGCCCATGCCAAGGGCACAATACGGGGGGGGCGTGCACCCACTCCCTTTTTCCGTGGTGTGATCGTTCCGTGGTCCGGCGCCAGCCCGGCCGAAGCGGGCGCGATGGCTGACAAGGGGGCCACGGATCAAGCATGAACGAAAGTTCAGTCGCTTTGGCCGCAGCGCTTCTTATCCTTCGAAATCAACGATTTCAAAAGTGTGCCGTCGCCCATGAAGCCGAGATATCTGATCCCGGGGACCTTTTTGTCCTGGCTGTGCCTCTCCGCGGGCAGTCAAGCCTTGGGCGACTCTTCCCTGGCGGATCATTTCGCGCAAATGGATCCGCCGTTTACGGAGTCCGATTGGACGATCCATGATCCGAGCCGTGTGGTGACCGTGGGTGGGCAACAGATGGTCGCCTCCACGGCCCGCGCCCATGAAGACGGCTATGGCTGCGGTCTTGAGATCTGGACACGTGACGGGCCGGAGGCGCCCTGGCAGCCCGGATTCTGCTTGTTCACGCAAACGCCGGCCTGGATCGAACAGGCATTCCAGGATGTGGAGGGTGCCTTCCTGGCACCAGCCTTTCTTGATGAGCATACTCTCTATTATGCGGTGAGCGACGGTTTCGATCAGGACGGCGCCACCTGTCTTGGCCTTGCACGGGCCGCCGGGTCCGGGAGTGCAATGGCCTGGGAGGATCTGGGGCGCCCTGTGACCTGCACCCGTTCCCGTGCGGATGAGCCGGTTGGCATGGGCGGGCCGGAAGCCGTTGATCCGGCAACGCTCATCACGCCTGAGGGCGAGCGCTATCTCGTGTTCGGGGGCGGCGTGGTGGTGTTGGCCCGGGTCGGTCAGGAGGGCCTGCTGGTGCCGGTCGGTGGGCAGCCGGCGGATGATCCGGCCTATGTCGTTCTTGCCCGCCCGCCGCAAATGCCTGAGGACGGGGAGACCTGGATTGAAGCGCCGTTCCTGCATCACCGGGACGGGTTCTATTATTTATTCGTCAATCACTTCATCTGCTGCCGGGACGGCGAGACCACCTACCAGATCCATATGGGGCGATCCGAACGCCCCGAGGGGCCCTATCTGACCCGCGATGGCAAGCGCCTTGACCAGGGGCACGGAACCCCTCTGCTCTTTAAGGGCGGTGCCCATATTGGCCCCGGTCAGGCCGGCATTTGGACCGATGGGGACGGGCAGGACTGGCTCACCTTCCACTATTATGATGAGAGCCGGGACGGGCTCCCCTGGATCGGCGAACGCCGCCTGATCTGGGACGGTGGCTGGCCCCGGGTCGCCCATTATCCGTCAGCGGATTGAGAGCGTTCGGCACCCGCCACGTCATTCAGCACAGTCTGACCGCAACGCTGAGCCACAAAAAAAGCCGCGGGAAACACCCGCGGCTTTTTCCGTATCGCCAGAAGCGATCCCTTATTCGAGAACGACTTCCATCTCCTCGGCATCGGAGGCCGTGTTGGAGATGAGCGGGTCCACCCGGTAGGGTCGCTCTTCGGAAATCGGGGCAACGTCGTAACCAAGGGCCAGGAAGATCTCGCGGTATTTCGGCTCGAAGCGGCCAATATTGATCCGCCCATCGTCCGGCGAACGCATGTCGAACCGGTCTGCCCGGTTGCGGGCCATCACGGTCATGCCGGCGAGATCCACTGGATTTTCCGTGGGCATGTCGAGGCGATACATGATCGTCCGCTGAAGGAGCATTTCGGAGTGACCCGTATTGTCGAAGGCCACGACGGAGCCTTTGAGGACATTCGGCGTCAGCGCGTTCCGGTTCGCCCCTTCAAGATACAGGGTCCGGATCCGGCGGGCATTGCCAACCTTGTACTCTTCAGGACCCTCAACCTCGAACATCTTCCACAGCGCGTCGCGAAGGGCCACGGCTTCCGCTTCATAGCGGGACTCTTCACCGTCCTGGCTTTCCTCGTGAGGCCCATTCAGGCCGGGGAGATAGCCGTAGAGCGAGTGGTTTTTGAGATCCGGATCCTCGAACACGGAAGACCGGGCCGCGCGTCCGGTGAAGTCCGTCCGCAACTCCGCTTCCATGCGGGTCTGATCCGCATAGTGACGCTCGTAAACGACCAGATCCTGTCCCGTCGAACGCGCTTCACCTTCAGCGGTGCGCCGGATGTCTTGGGCCCGCCGCTTCTTGGCCAGTTCCAGTTCGGAGTCACAGGACTTGAGATACTCCGTCAGGGTCTTGAGCACGAAGTCTTCGGACAGGTCCTTCAGATATTCCGAAATGGTTTGCTCGGAGCGGTTCCACATTTTCGGTGCGTTGCTCATCAGTTTCTGAAGAGCAAGGATCGCGACCCGCGCATTATACGGATCATTGACCTTTAGGCCCGGATCCTGCGGACCGAACAGAAGGACATAGGAGTCATATCCCTGGTCGAGCAGATAGCCGCGGTAATATTCCTCGTAACGCTGGCGCAGGCCCGGGCCCGTCGCCGCAAAGTTGCTGCGATAGTTCTCGGTCTGAAGATCCACATTCCAGCCTTCGAAATACTCGACCTCGACCGGGCCACGCAGGTCGCCAGCCCGCACCACAAACACACCGCGTTTGAAATACGGATTGTCGAACACATAGGACTGGTAGACGGCGCCCGCGAAGGGGGCGACTTCATCGTCCTTATACGGTTTTTTCGGATCATCCTGACCCGTCGCAAGGCGGATCGAATGGTACACCAGGTCGCCCGTTCCGGCACCGGAATAGAGCATGGTCTGAAGGATGCCCGGGCGCTCCTTGATCCATTTCACAGGCACGGGGGCATCAAGAAACCCGGTGTCTTCCATGAAGTCGTGGATCAGGGCGAGCCGGCGGCCCCGCGGCGCGCGGTAAAGGCGGTCCCCTTCCTTTGCATCCATGAGGCGGCGAAGCTGGTGCACGACGGAGCGACGCTTGAGGCGCTGTTCCGTATCCAGCAGCAGCTCGCGGAAGGTCGCCTTTGCGTCTTTGCCGTCATCGGACGCATCCGAATCGTTCAAGGCCGCGCGGGCTTCTTCCAGCTTCTTGGCATAGTGCTGACGCATCAGGGAAACGACACCACCCAGGGTGTAAAAGCCTTCCTTCTCGATCTTGTCGAGGGCCTTTTGCACCTTGATCCGCTGCTCAAATTCCTTCGCCTGTCCGGACGCCGACTGGAACCAGCCGAGCGAGTCCTCGCCAGTGACGAAAAGGCAGACCCGGCTGGAGCCATGTTGAAAGGCGTCCCAGAGGGGGCCGATATGATTCGTCGCCTGGGCGGCGCGCTTTGCAGCATCCCGAACGGCGTCGAAGCGGCCTTTAGGCTCTCCGGGACCGTTCGACGACGGGTCGTGATTCATTTGATCGCCCATGGCACATCCGCTCTCTAGCCATCATTCCGAAAGGGCCCGTATCGGCCAAAAAAACAGCCTATCGGACGGTGCAGACATGGCGATTCGGTGTCGCAACCTCGCCATGTCTTGTGTCGTGGTCGGACCCACGTCCCCCACAGTCATCTTTAACCTTTACCACAAACCGCGGCTGTAGGGGACTCCCTTCCACAGGGCATCCCAGCGCAGCCTGTCAAATGCGGCATCGCATTTCGAAAATGGGGCAATTTTGACCGGAAGGGAAGGGCGGCGTGTCCCATGGCGGCACAGGCCTGGTGAAAGCCCGGGCAGAATGGGTGGTCAGAAGCGAGTCCGGCCTGTCTCGACACCGGCAAGGTTCACAAGATGCACCGCGAAAAGCAGGCCCACCACGACGCACAGAATGAGAACGGTCATCCAGGGAATAAGGCGCACCCGATTGGGGTCTGGCGCCTGTTCGGACCGCCACCAGGCGAAAACGCCGATCAGCCCTGACGTGGCCAGTCCGATCAGTGTGCCCGTCCAGTCCATTGCGCCCTCATGCCGTTCACCGCTTGGGGCTTATATGGCATCGACGGCTTTCAGTTCCACACCGTGCCCCCAGAGGCGGCGCAGCATGGCCATGGTTTGGTCGAGCCCTTTTTGGGTCAGGGGCACGCCTTTGTGGCGGGTGTGCTCAAGGCGCAGGACACGGTCGCCGCGCAGATTGGCTTCGACCACCTGAATATTGGGCTCCAGCCGCCCGATATCATACATGGCTGCCAATGCGGCGCGGACCTCGGTATAGCCGCGCTCATCATGGATGGCCGCGACTTCGTAATAGGGCGCGCCGTCCGAGTCGCTGAGTTGGAAGAGCCGTAGCTCCCGCATCAGATGCGGGGAGAGATATTGGAGAATGAAGCTCTCGTCGCGGAAATTGGCCCAGGCATGGCGGAGCACGCCCCGCCAGTCCCCCCGGCCGGCAAAATCCGGAAACCAGTGGCGATCCTCATCCGTCGGGTCTTCGCACATGCGCCGGATATCGCTCATCATGGCAAAGCCAAGAGCATAAGGATTGAAGCCCCGATAGCGCGGATCATCAAAGCCCGGTTGGAATACGACCTGGGCATGGGAGTGGAGGACCTCCAGCATGGAGCCCTCGCTGAGCCGTCCTTGATCATACAGAGCTGACAGGACGTAGTGGTGAACGAAGGTGGCACAGCCCTCATTCATCATCTTGGTCTGCTTCATCGGATAAAAATACTGGGCGACATTGCGCACGATGCGCAGGATCTCCCGCTGCCAGGGCCGCAAGACTGGGCTGTGCTTTTCCAGGAAATAGAGGAGATTTTCCTCCGGAAGCTGCATTTTCTGGCGATCTTCCGCGGCCAGATCCGACAGGCTTGTCCCGTCTGTTCCGTGATCGGGCTCGGCTTCTTCGGGCATCTGCTGGGGCAGGGTGCGCCACAGATCGTTAAAGGTCTCCCGGTCATGGGCCAGGCGCCGGCGGATTTTCTCCAGGCGCTCCTCATCGGACAGGCGGGGCGGGCGGGCATAACGGAACACGCCCTGATCCATCAGAGCATGGGCGGCATCCACGATGGCCTCGACCGCGTCCTGCCCATACTCTTCCTCACACCGCGCAATATAGCTCCGTGCGAAATTCAAATAGTCGAGAATGGCCTCGGCATCCGTCCATTGCTGGAACAGGTAGTTGTTCTTGAAAAAGTGGTTATGGCCGAGCCCCGCATGCGCCATGACCAGCGTTTGCATGGTCATGGTATTCTCTTCCATCAGAAAATTGATACACGGATTGGAATTGATCACGATCTCATAGGCGAGCGCGGTATAGCCCTTCTGATACAGCGTGTGTTCCCGGGCAAAGATCTTGCCGAAGGACCAGTGAGGATACATCAGCGGCATGCCATGGGAGGAATAGGCATCCAGCATCTGTTCGCTGGAGATGATCTCGATCTGGTTGGGATAAAGATCAAGGCCCAGATCGGTGATGCCGATCTCCTCAATGGCGTCATAGACGCGCTTCAGGGTCTCAAAGTCCCAGTCATTATCCGTGAACAGAAGCGATGTCATGGCGCCTCTCCCGGCATCGCCGCGGCGGGCGCCGTGGCGGTCTGGGCACCGCGCGGAGTGAAGAGGGCCCGAAACACAGGGAACACATCTTCCGGTCTCGCAATGCGCTTCATGGCGAAATGGGACCAGCCCTCATGGACTTGGCGATAGGCACGCCACAGCTCCGCCCCGGTCTCCTCATCCGCGAAGACCTCAAGTTCCCGTTCATCCAGGATCTCAATATAGGCGTAATGGCGTACCTTAGGCAGAATATCCGTGTTCAACAGCTCGACGCACCGCGCCGCATCGCCGGACTGGGTATAGCCGTCGGAGGCCTGGGCCGCATAGACGTTCCACAGCGCAGGATCATAGCGGTCCGCCCAGACCTTGAGCATCTCGTTGAGCGCGGTGGAGACCACGGTGCCACCGGATTGGCGGGCATAAAAAAAGGTCTCCTCATCCACCTCCTGGGCCTCATGGGTGTGGCGGATGAACACGATGTCAAGGCGCTCATAGCGGCGTTTCAGGAACAGGTGCAGCAGCATGAAGAACCGCTTGGCCAAGTCCTTTTCCCGCTCGCCCATGGAGCCCGAGACATCCATCAGACAGAACATGACGGCCCGCGTGACCGGCATGTGGAATTGCTCAAGGGCATTATACTGAACATCAATGGGATCAATGAAGGGGATCCAGCGGCGCCGGGCCTCAAGCTGCTCCAGCTCCGCGATCAGCCGGCGCCGTTCCGCATGATCCGCCTCGTCCGCATCGGCCTTTGATTCCAGGGCGAAGAGACGGGCTTTCAATGCCTCCACATCCTCCGCCTGGGGACGGCCAAGGGCAATGCGGCGACCATAGGCCCGGCGCATGGTGCGAATGAGATTGAGCTGGCTTGGCGTGCCCGTGGGCGCTAGGCCCGCCCGGCGCCATACGGGCCTTGTCAGGTCGGGGTTCGCCGTGTCCGCAAGATTGGGCAGCTCCAGCCCATCAAAGGCGATATCCAGGATCTCGTCCCGGGACAGGGTGAAGGAGAAATCGTCCTCCCCCTCGCCCTGGTCCGAGGCCCCCTTTCCGCCGGAGCCCTGGCCTCCTTGGGGTTTGCGCAGGCGGTCGCCCACGTCGAACTCCTTGTTGCCGGGGTGCACCGTATCCTGAACGCCGCCCTTCGAGGACAGCGAGAAGCGCGGCTCGGCGGTGCCTTTGGCGGGCAGGGTCACGTTCTGGGACTTGTCGAAATCCTTCAGGGAGCGGCCCTTCATGGCCTCCTGAACGGCTGATTTGATCTGGGCACGGGCCCGGCGCAAAAAGCGTTGGCGGTTGGCAAGGCTCTTGCCCTTTGGGTTCAGCCGCCGATCAATGAAATGGGTGCCCATGGCCAGTGCCTTTCCCCGCGCGCCCTTTCCGCGGTGTTTCGGGCCTTCAGAATGTGATTTTTCCCCGAATGATTGCCCTTGCGCGGCAAACCAGCCCCGCTCGGCCTCACCCCGCTTTATTGACGCGCATATACCACTCCACCAGGCGGCGGACCTGACGCTGGGTATAGCCGCGCGCGATCATGCGTTCGACAAAATCCGTGTGCTTGCTTTGGGTCTCGCTGTCCTTTTTGGACTCAAAGCTGATCACGGGCAGCAGATCCTCCACTTGCGTGAACATCCGCTTTTCGATCACCGTACGGAGTTTCTCGTAAGAGGTCCAGGCCGGGTTGCGCCCGCCATTCTGGGCCCGGGCCCGCAGGGCGAATTTGACCACCTCATTCCGGAAATCCTTAGGATTCGCGATCCCGGCAGGCTTTTCGATCTTGGAGAGTTCCTGATTCAGGGTCTCCCGATCGAGAAGCTGGCCTGTATCGGGATCCTTGTAGTCTTGGTCCTCGATCCAGGCATCCGCATAGGCGATGTAGCGGTCGAACAGATTCTGTCCGTATTCCCCGTAGGACTCCAGATAGGCTTTCTGGATTTCCTTGCCGATGAACTCCGCATAGCGGGGGGCCAAATCCGCCTTGATGAATTCCAGATACTGACGTTCCTGGTCCTCGGCCATCTGCTCCCGGCGGATCGCCTGTTCCAGGACATACATCAGATGAACCGGATCCGCGCCGACTTCCGCCGTGTCATAGTTGAAAGTCTCCGAGAGCACCTTGAACGCAAAGCGCGTTGAGGTGCCGCGCATGCCCTCATCCACGCCGGCCGCGTCGCGATATTCCTGGACAGACTTGGCCTTCGGGTCCGTGTCTTTCAGCTTCTCCCCGTCATAGACCCGCATCTTGGAGAACAGTCCGGAATTCTCGTGCAGTTTCAGCCGTGTCATGACGGAAAAGCGCGCCAGCATGCGCAAGGTTTCCGGTGCGCAAGACGCATCGCCCAGCTCGCTCTCCCGGAGCAGCTTGTCGTAGATACGGGTTTCCTCCGTCACCCTCAGGCAATAGGGCACATTGATCACGCAGATGCGGTCGAGGAAGGCCTCATTGTTCTTGTTGGCCTTGAACAGGGCCCATTCGGCCTCGTTGGAATGGGCGAGGATCGTGCCCTGGAACGGGATGGGGCCCAGAGCTTCCGTACCGATATAATTGCCTTCCTGGGTGGCGGTCAGCAAAGGATGCAGCACTTTGATCGGTGCCTTGAACATCTCCACAAATTCGAGCATGCCCTGGTTCGCCCGGCACAACCCGCCGGAAAAGGCGTAGGCATCCGGATCACTTTGGGCAAAATGCTCCAGCTTGCGGATATCGACCTTGCCCACCAGGGTGGAGATGTCCTGGTTGTTCTCGTCCCCCGGCTCGGTCTTGGCGATGGCGATCTGGCGCAGCTTGGAGGGGCGCAGGCGGACAACCTCGAAACGGGAGATATCGCCGCCGAACGCCTCGAGCCGCTTCACGGCCCAGGGTGACATGATGCCTGTCAGGCGGCGCTTCTCGATGCCATATTTGTCGCCGAGCAGGTCGGCCATGGGGCCAGTGCGCGGGAAAAGGCCCAAGGGCGATTCAAAGACCGGGCTGATCTGGTCGCCGGCTTTGAGCACATAAATGGGGTGGACCTCCATGAGGTCCTTTAGGCGCTCGGCGAGGGAGGATTTGCCGCCACCGACGGGGCCGAGCAGATAAAGGATCTGTCGGCGCTCCTCAAGGCCCTGGGCGGCATGTTTGAAATAGCCCACGATCCGCTCGATCGTGTCCTCCATGCCGTAAAAGCCTTCAAAAGCCTTGTAGGTCTTGATGGTCCGGTTAAAGAAGATGCGAGACAGGCGCGGATCCTGCGCCGTGTCCACATGAATCGGCTCGCCAATCGCCTGGATCATGCGCTCTGGCGCAGATGCCACCATAAGGGGGTCGTCCCGGGCACCGAGCAGGAAGTCCCGCAAAGACATGGCTTCCTGCTTTTCCCGGGCATAGGTTTCGGAATAGAGGTCGAATACGTCCAGATCTGTGCTCATCGGTCGTCGTCCTCCTCCTCGCGGATCCCTGAAGATCCGCCGTACACACCTGACATCAAGGCCTATGCCATCCGCCTAATAGGTTAGGTTGACGGAGGTTAATGGCTCGAAAATGGCGGTGATCGGACGATTT
>CAYUYV010000171.1:0-8979 GCA_964449455.1 uncultured Alphaproteobacteria bacterium
TGCCGGTGGTGAAGGACCTGGTGCCGGATCTGAAGCATGTCTATGCCCAGTATCGCTCCATCGAGCCCTGGCTGCAGACGGAAACGCCGCTGCCGGAGAAAGAGTGGAAGCAAAGCCGGGACGACCGGGAAAAGCTCGACGGCCTTTACGAGTGCATCCTGTGCTTCTGCTGCCAGACCTCCTGCCCCAGCTATTGGTGGAATGGTGACCGCTATCTCGGCCCGGCCGTGCTGCTCCAGGCCTATCGCTGGCAGATCGACAGCCGGGATGAGGCCACGGGCAAGCGGCTTGATGATCTTGAGGATCCGTTCCGCCTCTATCGCTGCCACACCATCATGAACTGCGCGAATGTTTGCCCCAAAGGTCTGAACCCGGCCAAGGCCATCGCGGAGATCAAGAAAATGATGGCCGAGCGGGTGATCTGATCGGCACTCGATCAATGGGGTGTGGAAAGGCCGTCCCATGGGCGGCCTTTTTGCGTGCCGCCACACAAATCCGTGATCGGCTTGATCTTCCACGCAGATTGGGCATCAGTGCCGGAAAACGCCGTAACGCCCTTTGTGTCAGAAAGCGGAAAAACCCATGGCATCACGCCCTCTCATCGCCGAGGCGCTCGGCACCTTCTTTCTGTTGGCCGTCATTGTCGGGTCCGGCATCATGGCCAAGGACCTTGCAGGCCCCAATGATGCGCTGGCTCTGCTCGCCAACGCCCTTCCCATTGGCATGCTCCTGACTGTCATCATCCTGATCTTCGCGCCGTTGTCAGGCGCCCATTTCAACCCGGCCGTGACTTTGGTGATGGCCTTGAAGCGGCAGATCAGCCCGGGGCTCGCAGCGGTTTATGTGGTCATACAGATTGTGGCGGGCGTGCTCGGCGTTATCGCGGCCCATGCTATGTTCGATCAAGCCCTCATCCAGGTCGCCACGAATGAGCGCTCGAGCCCGGGCCTGATGATCGCAGAGGTCGTCGCCACTTTCGGGTTGCTGGCGACCATTCTCGGGCTGTCCCGCTACGGAACGAGCCATGTGGCGGCCGGTGTTGGCCTCTACATCACTTCCGCCATCTGGTTCACATCCTCCACATCCTTCGCCAATCCGGCCGTGACGCTCGCGCGCACGCTCACGGACACATTCACCGGCATCCTGCCAGCCCATGCTCCGGCCTTTCTGGTCGCCCAGGTGCTGGGGGCCTGCCTGGCCTGGATTGCGTTTGATCGCCTTCTGAAGGACGATATTGCCTCCTGACACAACGCGAGCGGGAGAGCACCATGGGTCACCGAACGAGCTATGTCAGCGCAGCGGCGCTGGCCTTGAGCCTTGGCGCCTGCAGCACCCTGCTCCCTGGCAGTCAAAGGGGCCCCGACATCCCCCAGGGCTTTGCGGCCGCGCCGGAGAGTGAGTTCTGCACCGGTGAAAAACACCGGGCCCTCGATTTCTGGCTTGGAACCTGGACAGTGCGCTGGACCGATCCGGACACGGATCAGGCCATGCAGGGCCGCAATACCATTCGCACCGTGCTCGGCGGCTGCGGCGTGCTGGAGGAGTTCAATGGCAGACCAGGCCTGCCCTTGCGCGGCATGAGCCTGTCCACCTATCACAGCCAGCAGGAAGAATGGCGCCAGCTCTGGATCGACAATGAGGGCGGCTATCTGCCCTTTACGGGCGGCCCCCAAGGCGACCGCTTCGTTCTGAGCCTAGAGCGGCGCCAGCCCGACGCCCCGTATCGCCGCATGGTCTGGGAGAACATCACCCAGCAATCCTTGACCTGGCGCTGGCAAACCCGCGACGCAGGGGACGGCGAATGGAGCGACATCTGGGTTCTGGCCTATCAGCGGGCGGAGCGGTGACAGTCTATTGAGGGATTGAAGACACCCGCATCTGCGTCGTTGCGCGCTGCACGAACAATAACGGGCGCGGTCAGCGGCTCTTGCTGAGATATTGATTGATCAGGGTCTCGGCGATCTGGACGGCGTTGAGAGCCGCGCCTTTGCGCAAATTGTCCGACACGACCCACATATTGAGGCCGTTCTCGACAGTCGGATCGACCCGGATGCGGCTGACAAAAGTGGCAAACTCACCAACGCTTTCCACAGGCGTGATGTAGCCTTCGTCCTCGCGCTTATCGATGACCAGAAGGCCTGGGGACTCGCGCAGAAGATCCCGCGCCTCGTCATCCGTAATCGGATCGTGGAACTCAATATTCACCGCTTCGGAGTGGCCGACAAACACCGGCACGCGCACGCAGGTCGCCGTCAGCTCGATTTTGGGATCGAGGATCTTCTGGGTCTCCACCGACATCTTCCACTCTTCCCGCGTGCCGCCATCGGCCATGAAGCGGTCGATATGGGGAATGACGTTGAAGGCGATCTGCTTGGTGAATTCCCGGCGCTCGGGAATGTCGGTGACAAAAATGCCCTTGGTCTGGTTCCACAGCTCATCGGAGGCGGCTGTCCCCGCACCGGATACGGATTGATAGGTCGCCACGACAACCCGCTTGATGCGCGCCCGGTCATGGAGCGGCTTCAGGGCCACCACGAGCTGAGCTGTGGAGCAGTTGGGATTGGCGATGATCCGGCGCTTTTCATACCCGGCCAGGGCCTCAGGATTGACCTCTGGCACGATGAGCGGAACGTCCGGCTCCATCCGAAACTTGGAGGAGTTGTCGATCACCACGGCGCCGGCCTCTGCAATCCGGGGGGCCCAGGTTGCCGCCACATCGCCGCCGGCGGCCATTAGCGCGATATCCACGCCTTTGAAGTCAAAACTGTCCAGGGATTTGATCTTCAGGGTCAGGTCGCCATAGGACGCCTCGACGCCGACTGAGCGGCTGGACGCCAATGCAATCACCTCATCGGCGGGAAACTCCCGCTCGGCGAGGATGTTGAGCATTTCCCGGCCGACCATGCCCGTGGCACCGACGACCGCGACCCGATATCCCATGACCCTGTCCTTCCGTCCCGTGACTGCTTCGAGGGCCGCGCCTTATTCGGGCGCGGCGTCGGCAGCAGGCTTCTTGGCCGCAGCTCCCGATGCGGCGCCCTTTGCGCGGTGGTCCTGGCGTTCTGCGATCCGCGCCGACTTACCCCGACGCTCCCGCAGATAGTAGAGCTTGGCCCGGCGGACGCGGCCACGGCGCACAACCTTGATGGAATCAATCAGCGGGCTGTAGAGGGGAAAGATCCGCTCCACACCTTCGCCATAGGAAATCTTCCGTACCGTGAAGGCTTCGTTGAAACCGGAGCCCGACCGGGCGATGCACACCCCTTCATAAGCCTGGACCCGCTCGCGGGTGCCTTCGACCACCTTCACATTCACGCGCAGCGTATCGCCGGGCTGGAATTCCGGGATGTCCTTGCCCGATGCGGCGATTTCTTCAGCTTCAAGCTGTTCAATGATGTTCATGGCCCTTTACTCCTCATGGCCCACCGGTCCTCGCGGCCGATGTCTTGTTCCTATCGTCCGTTCACGTCTTCTGCTTCTTGGCTGTGTTGGCCAAATAGCGTGTCCACAGATCCGGCCGGCGCCTGCGTGTCACCGCCTCAGCCTCAGCGCGCCGCCATTCGGCGATGCGGCCATGGTGGCCCGAGGCCAGCACCTCCGGAATAGCGAGCCCTTCCCAATCCGAAGGGCGTGTGTAGTGGGGATACTCCAGCAGCCCCGCTTCAAAACTCTCTTCATCGCCCGAACGGGCATCGCCCATCACACCGGGCAGAAGGCGGACCACGGCATCGATCATGGCCATGGCAGCAAGCTCGCCACCCGACAGGATGAAATCGCCCAGGCTGACCTCGACGATGGGGCGCGCTTCGAACAGGCGCTGATCGAAGCCCTCAAATCGTCCGCACAGGAACAGCGCTCCAGACACCTGCGACAGGGACCGTGCCATGCGTTGATCGAACCGCTGTCCCCGAGGACTGGGGCACAGGATGGGCCGATCTGAAGGCAGGTCCGCGCTTGATCCATCGATCGCCCGGGCCACCACATCGGCCCGCATCACCATGCCCGGGCCACCGCCCGCCGGCGTGTCATCGACAGATCGGTGTTTATCGCGCGCAAAGTCGCGGATGTCCACCGTTTCGAGCGCCCAGAGCCCCTGTTCCAGGCCCTTTCCCGCAAGACTGATGCCCAGGGGACCTGGAAACATCTCCGGATAGAGGGTCAGCACATGCACCTGCCATCCGGGGACCTGCCGTCCTGGGATCTGGCCGTCCGCTGGGGGCTGGCCGTCCGCTGGGGGCTGCTTGGGCGGGTTGGTGGGCGGCGCCGTCATGATCCGCCCTCCTCCTCCATGTTGGCCCCGTCCAAAACACCTGGCGTTTCGCCCGCAAGATCCGGCCCTTCATCGAGAAGACCCGGTGTCGGGCTAATGACGACCCGTCCGCCAGCCACGTCCACCACCGGCACGATCTCCCGGGTGAAGGGCACCAAAACCAGCCGCCCCGTCTCCTCAAGACGCAGCTCCAGGAGATCTCCGGCGCCAAAGTCATGCACCGCCTTGACGCTTCCGAGCCGCTCCCCATCCGAACCGAGAGCATCAAGCCCGATCAGATCCGTGTGATAGAAAGAGTCCTCATCATCCGTGGCCGGCAGTACGGCGCGCTCCACATAAAAGGCCGTGCCTTTCAGGGCGTCCGCGGCGTCCCGACTGGTCACGCCATCGACCCGGGCGATGAGCCCGTCCTTGTGGCTGCGCACCTGCTGAAGCGCGAAGGTCCGACCAGTCCGATCCCGCACAGGGCCGTAAGCACCAACGCCGAGCGGGTCCTGCGTGAATGGCTTGATCCGCACCTCGCCTTGGACACCGCGGGCCCCTGCGAAAGCTCCAAGACAGACGAGACCGTCGGGCACATCCTGCGGCCGTTCCCGTTTGGGGCGGGGTGCGGCCCTGGCCGGGGACGGGCCAGACGGCGCCGCGGCTCGATCCGTCTTGGGCCGACGCTCGGACACGCGGCCGGGATCGGGCCGATCAGGACTCAGCCTTCTCCTCGGCATCGCCGGATCCTTCTTCGCCGCCCTCAGCCGGGGCTTGCTCGGCCGGAGCCGCATCGGCTTCAGCGGCCTTGGCGGCGGCAGCTTGAGCGGCTTCCCGGGCCTCTTCTTCCTTGGCCTGCTTTTCGGCAAGGCGCTCCTGGGCCTTCTTGCCCGGCTCGGCCTTTTGCGGGTTGTTGCTCGGCGTCCAGCTTGCCAGCTCCCGCTCGCTCAAAAAGCGGGCAACGCGATCGGTCGGCGTGGCGCCAGTCTTGAGCCAATGGCGGGCCCGGTCTTCATCAATGGTGACCCGGCTCTCATGGTCCTTTGGCAGGAGCGGATTATAAGTGCCGATCTTCTCGATGAAGCGGCCGTCGCGGCGGGCACGGCTATCGGCAACGACGATCCGGTAGACCGGGCGTTTCTTAGCGCCGCCCCGGGCCAGTCTGATTTTCAAAGCCATGTTACTCTTCCTTTCACGGATCAGCCGGGCCGGCAGCTCTTCAGCCGGTCCCGCCTTGCTTTTTCATTGTTGAACCAAATTGTCTGTGCTCAGTCAGACCACAGACCAAACCGTCATCGTGAGGAGCGAAGCGTCGGAGCCCGCGAAAGCCGAACCGCCGGACCGCCGGACCGCCGGACCGCTTGGCCCGCGCTTCACACGGCTCGCAACAAGGCGAGACCGCAGGGTTTCACTTCTTCTTTTTCTTCTTGGTAGCCCCCGAAGACGACCCACCGAGCCCTGGAAGACCCGGCAGACCACCACCAAGCCCGCCCGGCAGGCCAGGGGGCAGATCCCCAAGACCACCCGGCGGCATCAAGTCCTTGGGCAGACCACCTGGCGGCAGCGCCCCCGGTGGCATGCCTGGCATGCCGCCGGGGGGCATCGCTCCGGGCGGCATGCCAGGCATTCCGCCGCCCATCCCACCGAGCAATCCCTTGAGGCCTTTCTTGCCCATCTTCTTGACCATGTCCGCCATCTGACGGTGCATCTTGAGAAGACGGTTGACGTCCTGAACGTCCATCCCGCTGCCGGCCGCGATCCGCTTCTTGCGGGAGGCGTTGAGCACCTTCGGATTGCGCCGCTCCTGGGGCGTCATGGATTGAATAATGGCTTCCTGGCGCTTGAACATCTTGTCATCGATATTCGCCGAAGCCATGGCGTCCTTCATTTTGCCCATGCCGGGCAGGAAGCCCATAATGCCCTGCAACCCGCCCATTTTCTGCATCTGGCGAAGCTGATTGGCGAGGTCATCAAGGTCGAACTCGCCCTTTTGCATTTTCTTGGCGAGCTTTTGAGCCTGCTCCTCATCGACCGTCTCGGCGGCCTTTTCGACAAGGCTGACCACGTCACCCATGCCGAGAATGCGGCCCGCGATCCGATCCGGCTGAAAGGTCTCCAGACCGTCCATCTTCTCGCCAGTGCCCAGCAGCTTGATGGGCCGGCCCGTCACGGCACGCATGCTCAAGGCCGCGCCGCCCCGCCCATCACCGTCAATCCGGGTCAGGACAATACCGGTAACTGCGAGCCGGTCATTGAAGCTCTTGGCCACATTGACCGCATCTTGACCGGTCAGGCTGTCCACCACGAGGAGTGTTTCCACCGGCCGCGTCGCCTTATGGACCTCCTCGACCTCCTGCATCAGGCCTTCGTCAATATGGGTCCGTCCAGCCGTATCCAGCAGCACCACGTCATAGCCGCCCAGCTTGGCCGCCTCCATGGAGCGCTTGGCAATATCGACGGGCATTTGCCCGGCAATAATGGGCAGGGTGTCGACCTCGATCTGCTCACCGATGACTTTGAGCTGTTCCTGGGCCGCCGGTCGGCGGGTGTCCAGGGAGGCCATCAGCACCCGTTTCTTATCGCGCTTGGTCAGGCGCAGGGCGATCTTGCCGGTCGTGGTTGTTTTACCGGAGCCTTGGAGGCCAACCATCAGGATCGGGAGCGGCGCAGGCGCATTCAGGTTCAGTTCAGTGACGTCCGAGCCCAGCATCTGGACAAGCTGGTCGTGGACGATCTTGACCACCATCTGGCCCGGCGTGACCGAACGGACGACCTCCTGGCCCACCGCCTCGACCTTTACCTTGGCCACGAATTCCTTGACCACCGGCAGCGCGACGTCAGCCTCCAGGAGCGCCACGCGGATTTCACGCATGGCCTCCGAAACATCGGATTCGCTCAGGCTGCCCCGGCCTTTCAGGCGCTCGAAAATCGAGCCCAGGCGGCCGGACAAGCTGTCAAACATGACGGCTCCATCGGTGTTTCATATCTGCGGACCAGGATGGGGTGGCGACCGTTCGGCCATGAGCAATCGCATCCGTGAGCGAACCCTCGCCGACGGATGGAGATCCTGATCCAGGACCCTCTGAGCGCATGATGCCCGGAGGAAACGCAAACATAGTCCCACAACAAACCGTCAGTCAAGCAGCGCCGGGCTCTTTGGGCCCGGCCGGCCGGCCAGCAGCCAATAGACCAGGCCGCCAATAGCCCCCGGCACGGGCATGGTCAGCCAGATCAAATTGCGCGCGACACTGGCGAGGGTGTCCCAGGTCGGATTGGGCTGCCACTGGAGCAGGAGGTAAAGCAGGGGCGCAAGGACAAGGCCGGCGAGCATCTCGCTTAAGGGACGGCGCCACTGAAACCGCCGCGCAGTCCACACGATCACCAGAGCCGGAACGCCGGCAAGGGCGGCAATGCCCACGCAGACCAGGACCCAAAGCCCGAGCGTGGACTGCCAGTCCCGATTGTCGGGCTCCAGCACCAGGGCGATCACCACCAGGATGAGGGCCGTTACGGCGCTGGCCAGCACATGGGCGAGGACGGGGCGCAGCGCCGCGCGCCAGATCATCGGCAGAATGCTTCGCATGCGGGCCCGATTGCTCAAGATGCGCCTGGGGCCGCGGTCCGTGTCGGCCGGCCAACCATAAGCCAGTAGACATAAGCCCCAGTGGCACCCGGAAGGGTGAACAGCATCCAGTAGCCCACCTCGATTGTCCTGACGAGTCGCTCCCAGGTCGGATCAGACTCCCAGTTAAAATAAATGAAGATGGCCGGGCCGAGAACGAGACCGGCCGCCAGCTCGCTCCAGGGCCGCGGCAGGCGGAAGATCCGTATCACAAGCACGATGACGAGGACGCACGGACTGGCAAACATGGCGATAAAGATCGCTGCCAGAATCCAGAGGACCGCCGTATCCCTCACGGTTTCTTCACCGAGCCCCGCGAGAAATGCGACCAGGACAAAGACGAGGCCGGCTGCCAGGCTGGCAGGGATCATGGCGAGGACGGGACGCACCAGCCGGGTCCAAATGGTCCACAATGTCATCGCATCACTCCTTTCCCCTACGGAACGCTCCATGGGCCGCACCGGCCCGTCCGGCCGTCGGCACGCGGGTCATTCCCTGCGGTCCGGCCCCGTCATTTGCTTCCGAAGCGAGCCCTGCTGCGTCGCCGGCTGACCGACCGCCAGCCAATACACAAAGCCGCCGACGGCACCCGGGACGGCAAAGCGAAACCATTCGTCGCCCGACATGATGGAGACGAACCGGTCCCACGAGATGTCCTGACTCAATAGAGTCAGGACATAGATAACCGGGCCGGCCACAAGCCCGCCGATGACCTCGCTCCAGGGCCGCGGCAAGCGAAAAAACCGAATGGCCAGCACGATGATCAGAGTCGGCAGACCGGCGAGCAGCGCAACGAAAATGGACCCGGTCAGCCAGAGGCTGAGGAACATCGCAAAGCCTTCATTATCCCGGGGAAAGTCCAGCCCAAAGCTCCACATCGCACTGAAGCTGGCGGCTAAGACGGCGATGCCAAAGGCCAGGAGCGGTTTCAGTCCGCGGGTCCAGATCCTGCGCAGTCTCATCGGTGTCCTTCCTAAGGCCGCGCCCGGCCCACGCCTTGCGCACAAACCGCAGCTCCCGCGCCGACACTCGTGTGGCGGGTCAGGCATTCGCCCGAATGATCGGCAGGCTCCGTCGCGAATGCCTGACCCAAAAGCCACACGAG
>CAYUYV010000172.1:0-2508 GCA_964449455.1 uncultured Alphaproteobacteria bacterium
GCCAACACCCCATCAAGACGTGAGGGCCGCCATCCGGCCAATGGTCATCTCGGCCTGCGCCATGGTGCGGCGGATGATTTCCGCACACGGCAGAACCTCCATGACTGCGCCGGCGCCCTGGCCCATGGGCAGGCAGTCCTTGGCCGTGTCGAGCGGCTCCAGAATGCCGCCGATACCGCCGATCACGCCGCGCTCATAGGACAGAATGGACTGCTGCGGGAAGGGCTGCATCTGGTCCGGGTCCGCCTCAAGCTCGCGCACATAGTCATTGTTCAAGACACGCATGGTCTTGCCCGAATAGGCCCGGGTGACGATGGTGTCCTCAATGCCGGCGTCCACAATGGCACGTTTGTAGACCGGGCCCGCATGGGCCTCTTCAGAGGCGATGAAGCGGGTGCCCATCCAGACCCCCTGGGCACCGAAGGCAAGGGCCGCCGCGAGGCCGCGCCCGTCCACGATGGATCCCGCAGCGATCACGGGGATGTCGACCGCGTCCACGACCTGCGGGATGAGCGCCATGCCGGCGATTCTGCCTGTATGGCCTCCCGCTTCCGTGCCCTGAGCGATGACTGCATCACAGCCGGCTTCTGCGGCCTTGACCGCATGGCGCACCGTTCCGCATACGGTCATGACCTTGAGGCCGGCCTCCTTCAGGCGGCCCATGATGGGTGTGGGCACACCAAGCCCGGCCACGAAACAGGACGCGCCTTCCTCAATGATGATGTCACAGGCCGCATGGAGCGATTCCGGGATGGCCGTCAGCAGATCGACACCGAAGGGCCTGTCTGTTAAGGCCCGAACGCGGCGCATCTCCGTCCGGATATCCTCGGGGCTCGCGCTCGCCATGCCGAGACAGCCATAGCCCCCCGCATTCGAGACCGCAGCGGTGACTTCCGCATAAGCCACACCGCCCATGCCGGCGAGCAGGATAGGCACCTCGATGTTGAGGAGATCGCAGATCGGTGTACGAAGTGTCATGGTTCGTGCCTTCCTGCGCGTTCAGAAAATCGAGTAGCCGCCATCGATCACGAGCAGATCGCCGGAATGGTAAGCGGAGGCATCGCTGGTCAAATAGACGGCCATGCCGCCGAAATCGGCCGGTTCGCCCCAGCGCCGGATCGGTACGCGCGGAATGACTTTTTCAGCGAATTGGGGTGCTTCCTGGGCCATGGCGGTCATATCGGTGGCAATCCAGCCTGGCAGGATCGCATTGGCGCGGATGCCATAGCGGGCAAACTCAACGGCACAACCCTTGATCATGGAAATCACGGCGCCTTTGGTGGCCGCATAATGCTGGTTCCGGGCCGCGCCTTCGATGGCGGCAAGGCTTGCGACACCAACCAGGGAGCCACCCGGATCGCCGGCTTTGGCCCGCTCCACCATGTGGCGGGCCGCCTCTCGCAGAGTGAAGAACACGCCGTCGAGATTGACACTGAGCACCTTGCGATAGGCCTGCGTGTCCATGTCGACGAAGGAGCGCTGGCCGAATCCGATGCCCGCATTGGCGAAGACTGAGTCGATCCGGCCCATCCGCTCGACCACCTCGACCATGGCGGATTTGACAGCGTCCTCGTCGGCCACATCCACTTTTTGCGCCAGGACCGGGACATTATGGCGGGTCAGGGCCTCGGCGGCCTCCCGGTTCTTTTCCGCATTGGTTCCCCAGATGGCAATGCCGGCGCCGGACTGGGCCAGAGCTTCGGCCATGCCGAGGCCGATGCCGCGATTTCCGCCGGTGACGAGTGCCACTTTTCCTGTCAGATCAAAGGGTTTGTAGGTCATGGCCGTCATCCTCCTGGCTGTGGGCTTGTTGTGTGTCGTCAGTCCTTTTGTCCAAGGCGTCAGCCTAGCACCGCCCCAAATCCGCGTGGAAGCAGGACCTTTGCGCCGGCTGTCAAGAAACAATGGTTAAGGCGGGCGAAATGCATTACATTAGAGAGCAAGAGGGGCATTAGCCCAAACCGATGAGGTGAAGACGATGGCACGCAATCGTATCCGCGTCGTCCGTTCCGGTGGCAGCGGTGGTGGCACAGCCTCTGCCGGCACGGCGACCAAAGGCGTGAAGTTCCGTGTAGTCAAGCGCAAGCCGGGCAAGCTCGCCGTGGATTCCCGCGTTCAAACCACTGACGCGACGGATCAGACCTATTCCATGCGCGACGTGACGCCCGGGGATGTGCGCGGCCTGCGCTCGCCGATCCTCGAGCGGACCGCCGATGTGGCCGGCCGGCCTGCCCGCCAGGACTACGGCATGGACGATGCTTCGGTGCGTCCGGCACAGCCGCGGACCCGCTCCGCTGAGACGGGCGTTCGGCCCGTGGCCCCGGGCGAAACGCCGGTCCGTCCGCTCCGCTCCGGCATCAAGACCATCAAGCCGGCCAAGTTCGACTGGACCTGATGGCGTGTGAACGGATGGTTCGGTTTTGACGTGAGAGAGACAAGGCGATTCCTGCGGGGATCGCCTTTTTTGTGGGCAGGGACGGCGTGAGGGCGGGACTGCCATGGCGGACA
>CAYUYV010000172.1:2608-8959 GCA_964449455.1 uncultured Alphaproteobacteria bacterium
CGAACATCCGTTCGCAGACGCTCCGGGTCTGACTTCAACTCTTTCGCTGTGGCCGAAAGAGCGGTTTTCAGGGCACCGGCCAATCACCAGCCATTGTGTTCCATCTGGCGCCAGGATTGGGCGATGACGTCCCGGGTGACCGACCACAGATCGAGGCGCATGCGCTCAGCCGGAGATACCCAGGCTGCATCCAACTCGTCCGCCCCGGGACGAGGTTCGCCGCCGCACCAGATCGCCGTGTAATCAATCAGGGTGTAGTGGTAGAGCACGCGGCCATACGTGTCCCGATGGATCGAATCCACCGCGGCAGCGAGGCACAGAATATCGATGGTGACCCCAGTTTCCTCGAAGATCTCCCGGTGCAGAGCTTCTTCCAGGGTCTCGCCCCATTCCTGGCGCCCGCCGGGCAGGCTCCATTCTCCCGCCCGGGGCGGCTTGCCCCGTTGGATCATGAGCAAATCCGGGCCCTTCCACACCAGACCGCCCACAGCGACGACCGGCCGCGATGGCGGCTGCTGGCCTGGCGGCACGTCGCTCATGGGCCCTCCACGGTGCTTGATATGCCAAAGGCGTCAAGCAGGCGGCCTACGGCCCGGGTCGGCGCCAGGGTGCCCTCGGCAACCCCCTGCTCGGCCCCGGGCAGAGCATCGCGCACGGCCGGATGGTCTGTCAGCGCCCTGAACAGGCGGTCTTCCAGCATGGACCACATCCAGCGTACCTGCTGCTGGCGGCGTTTTTCCGCAAGTTCTCCCGAGTTTGACAGAATTTCCCGGTGCTGAAGGATCTCTGACCAGATCTCCGGAAGACCTTCGCCGGCAAGGCCGGAACAGATGCCGACGGGCGGCGTCCAGTTTGGACTGGCCGGTTTCATGATATGGAGCGCCGTGCGGTAGTCCCGGGCAGCGCCTTCGGCCCGCTGGCGGTTGTCCCCGTCGGCCTTGTTGACGACGATCATGTCCGCGAGTTCGAGAATGCCCTTTTTGATGCCCTGGAGTTCGTCGCCGGCGCCGGGCAGCATCAGCACAAGGAAGAAATCCACCATGTCGGCAACGACCGTTTCGGACTGGCCGACGCCGACCGTCTCCACCAGGATCACATCATAGCCTGCCGCCTCGCACAGGGCCATGCTTTCCCGGGTCTTGCGGGCGACGCCGCCCAGGGTGCCCGCGGTGGGTGAGGGACGGATAAAGGCATTCGGGTCCTGGCCCAGTTCCGTCATGCGGGTCTTGTCACCGAGGATACTGCCGCCCGTGCGCGAGGACGTCGGATCAACGGCCAGCACCGCAACGCGGTGGCCTTTGCGCGTCAGCAAACGGCCGAAGGCTTCGATAAAGGTGCTTTTGCCAACCCCAGGCACACCGGTGATACCGACGCGTACGGATTGACCCGTGCGGGGCCAGACCGCCTGGATCAGCTCTTCGGCCAGAGTCTGGTGGTCGGCCCGCGTTGATTCAACAAGCGTGATAGCCCGGGCGAGCAGCGCCCGCTTGCCCTGGAGAATTCCGGCCTCGAGTGTCGGCAGGTCAATCTGGGGCGGGGCAGGGCGGGGGCTCGCCATGCCGTCAGGCCGCCGGGCCGTGGCCGAGCATGCCGCGCAGGTCCCGGACGAGATCGAGGGCCGCATCGCCGATCACCGTGCCCGGTGGGAAGATGGCGGCCGCGCCGGCCTCGCGCAGGGCGTCATAATCCTGGGGCGGAATGACACCGCCAACCACGATCATGATGTCTCCGCGGCCTTCCGCCTCCAAAGCGGATTTCAGTTCCGGGACCAAAGTCAGGTGACCGGCGGCCAGGGAACTCGCACCAACGATGTGCACATCGTTTTCAACGGCCTGGCGGGCCACTTCCTGGGGGGTCTGGAACAAAGGCCCGATATCCACGTCAAAGCCCAGATCGGCAAAGGCGGTCGCGATCACTTTCTGGCCCCGGTCATGGCCGTCCTGGCCCATCTTGGCGATCAGGATACGCGGGCGCCGGCCTTCGTCCTTCACAAAGCTGTCAATCAGTTCCCGGACCTTGCCGACGTTTTCGGACTGCTCGCCCACTTCGCTGGAATAGACGCCGCTGATGGCGCGGATCTGGGCCGTGTGGCGTCCGAAGACCTTTTCCATGGCCATGGAAATCTCCCCGACAGTGGCTTTTACCCGGGCCGCATTCACGGCCAGGCCAAGCAGATTGCCCTCGCCGCTTTCGGCAGACTTGGTGATGGCCTCAAGGGCATAAGTCACGTCGGATTCGCTGCGTTCGGCGCGCAGGCGCTCCAGCTTCTCAATCTGCTGGGCACGCACGGCTGTGTTGTCCACCTTGAGGACGTCCACCTGTTCGGGCTCATCAAGGCGATATTTGTTGACGCCCACAATGGTCTGGCGGCCAGAATCTATACGCGCCTGGGTGCGGGCGGCGGCCTCCTCGATGCGCATTTTGGGGATGCCGGCCTCAATCGCCTTGGCCATGCCGCCGGAGCGCTCCACCTCCTCAATGTGGGTCCAGGCCCGCTCGGCAAGATCGCGGGTCAGGCGCTCCACATAGTAGCTGCCGCCCCAGGGATCGATAATCCGGGTGGTGCCGGTTTCCTGCAGGATCTGGAGCTGGGTGTTGCGGGCAATCCGGGCACTGAAATCCGTCGGCAGGGCAAGCGCCTCGTCAAAGGAATTGGTGTGCAGGGACTGCGTGTGGCCATGGGTGGCGGCGAGGGCTTCGACGCAAGTGCGGGTCACATTGTTGTAGACGTCCTGGGCGGTCAGGCTCCAGCCGGAGGTCTGACAATGGGTGCGCAAGGAGAGCGAGCGTGCGTCCTTCGGGGCGAACTGTTTGACAAGCTTGGCCCAGAGCAGACGGCCCGCGCGCATCTTGGCCACTTCCATGAAATAGTTCATGCCGATGGCCCAGAAAAAGGACAGGCGCGGTGCAAAGGCGTCAATGTCAAGGCCTGCCGCAATCCCGGCACGGATATATTCGACGCCATCGGCGAGCGTGTAGGCAAGCTCCAGGTCCGCCGTCGCCCCGGCTTCCTGCATGTGATAGCCGGAGATGGAAATGGAGTTGAACCGGGGCATATTGCCGGAGGTATAGGCAAAAATGTCCGAAATGATCCGCATGCTGGGCGTTGGCGGGTAGATGTAGGTGTTCCGGACCATGAATTCTTTGAGGATGTCGTTCTGGATCGTGCCAGCCAGCTTCTCCGGCGCCACGCCCTGCTCCTCAGCGGCCGCGATGTAAAGGGCCATGACCGGGATCACGGCGCCGTTCATGGTCATGGACACGCTCATCCGGTCGAGCGGGATGCCGTCAAACAGGGTGCGTGCGTCGTAAATGGAGTCGATGGCCACGCCCGCCATGCCCACATCACCGGCCACACGCGGATGGTCGCTGTCATAGCCCCGGTGGGTGGCGAGGTCGAAGGCCACGGAAAGGCCCC
This sequence comes from uncultured Alphaproteobacteria bacterium, assembly GCA_964449455.1. Lineage (GTDB taxonomy): Bacteria > Pseudomonadota > Alphaproteobacteria > JAJFIK01 > JAJFIK01 > CAYUYV01. The sequence continues at coordinate 6,027 of CAYUYV010000172.1, forward strand.
GCTGGCCGGCGGCCAGGTTGCGCCGATAGAAAGCGTTTGAGGCTTCGGCCGTTGAAAAGCCCGCATACTGACGGATCGTCCAGGGTTGGTTGACATACATGGTGGCATAGGGCCCGCGCAAGTATGGCGCGAGGCCCGGATAGGTATCAAGAAAGTCAAGGCCCTCAAGGTCCTGCGCGCTGTAGAGCGGGCGCACGCCAATGCCTTCGGGTGTTTCCCAATCGGCCAGCGCAGCATCGCCGGTTCGGGCCTGCCAGTCGGCCTGTGTCGCGGCCGGCGTGCCGCTGTCGAGCGGGACATGGGAGAAATCGGGAATGCGGCTCATCAGTTCGACCTCGTGCACGGACGATCTATCAGGCGGTTGGGGGCCATAAGCGGTCTGAGGCCCCTCAAATGGTTTGGGCCCTCAAACGGCTTGCGCAATGGCGAAGTGCCCATGGGCTTCGCGCAGGGCGTCCAGGGCATCGCAGCCGGTGAAAATCGCGCGGCTCACGCCGGCCCCTTCCGGCAATTCGCCGGGCCGTCCGGTGAGGACGATGGAGCCCGCACCGGCCGCTTTCAGGGCCGCGACGGCCGCCGCGCCGATCTCACCATATATCTCAGCGCTGGAGCACAGCACCACCACGGCCGCGGGATTGGTGCGGTAAGCCTCGGCCGCGGCCTCTGGCGTTGCGAGCGGGCCCGGATCCACGGCATCAAGACCGCCAGCGGCGTAAAAGTTCCGGGCGAAGGTCAAACGCGCCGTGCTGTCGGCGAGGCGCCCAAGGGGGACAAGCAGGACAGCGGGGCGCGTTCCGTTCACGGCCGTATGCCGGTCGCTCGCGGTCCGCAAGACCTCAAAGGGCGCGGACAGACGATTGAAGGGCAGGGGCGCGGCGAGCGGTGTCACGGAGTCACCTGCAGTCTCAAGCAAGCTCAAAGCGATGTCCTCGCCCAACACGCCCGATTTTGCCGCGCGCACGATAAGGGCCATTTGGCCTGCTGTGTCTCCGCCATCCATGCGGGATAGGGCTTCCTGGGCGGAAATCGCCCGGCCGTCGGCCCGCCGCTCGGCAATGATGGTCTCAGCCGTCTGGCGCAGGGCTGTCAGGTCCACCGGCTCAAGGGGCACATCGGGCTCGGCGAGATTGGGGAACTCGCTGACACCGGTTACGGGCTGGCGCCGGGTGGCAAGGGCGACATCCCGGGCGGCCTGAACCGATGCGATCCGTCCCGCCAGGGACCCGGAGCTCAGTGCCGCTGTCATGCCGCCTTCCGCTTCGATGGCCTGGAACTGGCTCCAGGCCTCGGTCATGAGGGCATCTGTAAGACGCTCCAGGGACCAGGAGCCGCCAGCCGGATCCATAACCCGGCCCAGACCGCTTTCTTCCATGAGGATGATCTGGATATTGCGGGCGATGCGCCGGGCTGTCGCGTCAGGCTGTCCCGCGGCGGCCGTGAAGGGCAGAACCGTCAGGCTTTCGGCACCGCCCACGGCACCGGCAAATCCAGCGACGGTCGTGCGCAGAATATTCACCCACGGATCACGCACACTGATCATGCGATCGGCCGTGACCGCGTGAAGCGCCATGGCGCACTCGCCTTCACCAAGACCGCAGGCCTCGCCAATCCGGGCCCAGAGGGTCCGGGCCGCGCGCAGTTTGGCGATGGAAAGGAACACATCCGCATCCACCGTGATCGTGAACAGGAGTTGCCGGAAAGCCGTCTCCAAAGGCAGGCCCGCCGCCTCCATGGCGCGCACATAGGCAAGGCCCGTGGCAAGGGCCGCGGCAAGTTCCTGGGTCTCGCTGGCTCCGGCGCCGTGATAGGGCCGCGTGTCCACCGCGAAACCCGTGACATGGGGCCAGTGGCGCGCCGTCTCGCCGGCCAGGGCCGCAGCGCGTGCGAGCGTCACTGGCACCGGGCCGGTCATGGGCCAGCCTCGGGCGAGGCACCCAAGCGGGTCCATATTAAGGGCGCCGGTGACATCCGCGCCCGCATGGCCGCGCTGGTCCCACAGGGCCATCATCATGGCAGCGCCCACAAGGCCGTCGTCTTCGCTTTCGAGGGCGACGGGCGCGAGGTCAAGAAAAACCCCCTTCAAGACCTGGTCGAGGGCATCGAGATGGGGCACATGAACGGCCCGCCCCGTCGGCTTTGCGCCCGGATCCAAGACAAGCTGGATGGAGGTAACGCCCCGCTCCAGATCCGCCAGGATCGCCCGGTTGGCACTAGCCGGCTCGGGATGGTCATGGCGCTGGCGGACATCCCAGCCGGGCATGGCGGGATTGCCATGGGCAGGACGGGCGGCCCGGGCGCCGCGCCGGAAGGGGGCAAGGCCTGGAAAGCCTGAAGGATCGGCCTCGCCGGGCCAGTCGGCACGGGTCGACAGGGGAGCGATCCGCACGCCGTCCAGGGTGGCGCTCACCAGCCGCTTTTCGAAATCCGCGCCTTTCAGCACCTTCGCAACGGCGGTCAGCCAGTCCTCCTGGCTCGGCATGTCGAATTCGGCCCCCAAGCTCAAGGCCATCTCGGGTGTGGCGGCTGTGGTCATGGTCTTTGTCCCGTCGCAGTCCGAAAAGGTGCGCGAATGCGGCCCGTCGGCTCCCGGCGTGGCGGTCTGGAGAAGGGGCGTCCCATGGCCATTCCTGTCGCCTGCAGGGCTCCCCATCAACCGCCAAACGCCAATCCCTGTTTCGATATCCCGTGAACTATTACGGGCAGCCTAGCCTCCGGCAAGGGTGCGTTGCGTTAACGCAGTGGCCCATTCAGGTCACCCAGTGTCGTGGATCAGAAGTCCGCATGAGACGTCCCGGCACGTCGGTCTGCGGCCTTCTGATCCGAAAACGACACGAGAAACACCATATTGCTCGTGTGGCTTTTGGGTCAGGCATTCGCGACGGAGCCCGCCGATCATTCGGGCGAATGCCTGACCCGCCACACGAGTCTTCCAC
>CAYUYV010000173.1:0-7465 GCA_964449455.1 uncultured Alphaproteobacteria bacterium
TCGCTACGGAGCCCGCCGATCATGCGGGCGAATTCCTGACCCGCCACACTAGCGCATAACCCATGACCCATGACCACGATCCGTCCCGCTGTCGCTGACGATCGCCCCGCGGTTACGGAGATTTTCCTCGAAACCGTCAGGCGGGCGGACAGTTTCGCCTTCGATCCCCTTACGGATCCGGACACGGCTGAAGGCATCTGGTTCAACCGGGATGCCCAGGTCTATGTGGCCGAGCAAGGCGGGGTCATTCTCGGGTCCTGTTACATCAAGGCAAATCAGCCGGGCCTCGGCGATCACATCGCCAATGCGGGGATTATGGTCGCGGGACGGGCCAAAGGCGCGGGGATTGGCCGTGCCCTTGGTGCATTCGTCGTCGAAGAGGCGACGCGGCTGGGTTATGCCGGCATGCAGTTCAACTTCGTTGTGGCCTCCAATGAGGCCGCGGTGCGCCTTTGGCTCTCGCTTGGTTTTGCGGAGATTGGTCGTATTCCTGGAGCCTTCCGGGATCCGGCCGCAGGCCCGACGGATGTTTTGATCCTCTTCCGCCCCTTGCACACCCGCTGACGACCCCATTTCCCCCCGGATGTTGGACAAAACCTGTTGCCTGATGCATCAGCGGCCACCTTGACCCGCCTGGGGTCGAAGGGCCACATGCACTACAGCGACCTGTGCGCCGGAGATGGTGCAGGGCGGTGGATGGAGCATGGGCATAAGCCAAAGTGCCCCGCGCCGTCGGTCTATTTTTCGACAAAGGAGTGAAGGGATGGCCTTTACCGGACGCAAGCCCTTGGCGGTGATTACCACGCTTGTCCTCGCTGGGCTTCTGACGGCCGTGTTCACCGGACGGGCCGATGCCCAAAGGCGCACCGCCATGGTGCCCAAGAGCATGGAGCAGGTGACTCTGACGTTTGCGCCGGTGGTGGAACAGATCGCGCCGGCGGTCGTCAATGTCTATGCGGAACGGCGGGTCCAGCAGCGGGGCATGTCGAGCCTCTTTGACGATCCCTTTTTCCGTCGCTTTTTCGGCGGACGGGGTTTCGGCATGCCGAAGGAGCGGGTCCAGAACTCGCTCGGCTCCGGCGTCGTTGTGAGGCCCGACGGCATTGTGGTCACCAATAATCATGTGATCCGGGGCGGTGAGTCCTTCACGGTCGTGCTGTCCGATCGGCGCGAGTTCGAAGCTGAAGTCCTGCTCGCAGATGAGAAGACGGATCTTGCGGTTCTTCGAATTGATACGAATGGGGAACGTCTGCCGGCGGTCCGGTTCAAGGACTCCGACGACATTGCCGTTGGCGATCTGGTCCTTGCGCTCGGCAACCCTTTTGGCGTGGGGCAGACTGTCACCAGCGGGATTATTTCCGCGCTGGCCCGCACCCAGGTGGGCATCACGGATTATGGCTTCTTTATTCAGACCGACGCGGCCATCAATCCGGGCAATTCCGGCGGCGCCCTTGTTGCGAGCGATGGTGGCCTGATTGGCATCAACACCGCGATCTTCTCCCGGTCCGGTGGCTCAAACGGCATCGGCTTTGCCATTCCGTCAAACATGGTCCGTCTCGTGGTGGATTCGGCCGTGACCGGAGAAAAGCTCGTTCGGCCCTGGCTCGGCGCCGGTTATCAGCCGGTGGATACGGAGCTTGCCGCGTCTCTGGGGCGGGATCGTCCGGGCGGTGCCCTGATCACCGAGGTCTACAAGGGCGGTCCGGCGGACAAGGCCGGGCTGCGCTCAGGGGATCTGATCATCAATATCGAGTCCTTTGACGTGGTGGATCCCCAGGGCCTTCGCTATCGCGTTGCAACCCAGCGCCCTGGCCAGCGGATCAATGTCACTTATTGGCGGGGCAAGCGGGAGCGCACTGCGACCGTCCGTGTACAGGCACCACCCGAGACACCCAAGCGCAATGAGACCTTGATCGAGACCCGCTCCCCCTTGGCCGGAGCGACCGTGGCCAACTTGTCCCCGGCGTTCAATGAAGAGAACGGCCTTGATCCCCTGGAAAGCGGTGTCGTGATCATCGCGACCATTTCCCGCTCGCTGGCGCGCCAGGCGCGGTTCCGCACTGGCGACATCATTCTTGGCATCAATGGACGGCCCGTTGATACGGTCCGTGATTTGATGCGGATCGTGGACTCTGGCGTGCGCCGGTGGGATATCGAGTTCAAGCGGGGTACCCGGAAGCTCAGGGTCCAATACGACCTCTAACCATGGGCGGGTCCATGCGATGACCAGTCTTTTCGACGCCGCCGGCATGGCCCCAGGCCCGAAAGAGGAGGGGCCTGGGGCTGTCCAGGCTTCGGATGCGGGTCGGGACACGCCCCGGCCCCTGGCGGATCGTCTGCGCCCCGACCGTCTTGCGGATGTGATCGGCCAGGATCATCTTCTGGCGGAGGATGGCCCCATTGGCCGGATGGCGGCGGAAGGCCGTGTCGTGTCCTCAATCCTGTGGGGGCCGCCGGGCACGGGCAAGACCACCATTGCCCGCCTGCTGGCCGGGATTTCTGGCCTGCGCTTTGAACAGCTCTCGGCGATTTTCTCCGGCGTTGCCGATCTGCGCCGGGTGTTCGACAGCGCCAAGCTGCGCCGCACGAGCGGGCAGGGGACATTGCTGTTTGTCGACGAGATCCACCGCTTCAACCGGGCCCAGCAGGATGGTTTCCTGCCCCATATGGAGGACGGGACGATCATCCTGGTTGGGGCGACGACGGAAAATCCGTCCTTTGCCCTTAACCCTGCGCTTTTGTCCCGGGCCCAGGTCCTGGTGCTGAAACGCCTTGACGAGGCGGCGCTGGAACAGCTTCTCACCCGGGCCGAGGCCGCCAGCGGCCACCCTGTGCCCCTTGATACCCAAGCCCGCGACCTGTTGCTGACTCTGGCCGATGGGGACGGGCGCTACTTGCTCAATCTTGCAGAGGAGCTGCTGGCGCGCAGTGATCAGTCTGCGCTGGACCAGGCGGGTCTCCTCCAGGCGGTTCAAAAGCGCGCGCCCCTTTATGACAAAGGCCAGGAGGCGCACTACAATCTCATCAGTGCCTTGCATAAATCCGTCCGGGGATCGGACTGCGACGCCGCGCTCTACTATTTGGCGCGCATGCTGGCCGGGGGGGAGGATCCCCTTTACATCGCGCGGCGGATGATCCGTATGGCGAGTGAAGATATTGGCCTCGCCGATCCCCAGGCCTTGCACCAGGCGCTTGCAGCGCGCGAGGCTTATGAAGTGCTTGGCTCTCCGGAAGGAGAATTGGCCCTGGCCCAATGCGTCGTCTATCTCGCCACGGCGCCCAAATCCAACGCCCTCTATACGGCCTTTGGCAGCGCCATGACGTCCGCCAAGGACACCGGCTCGCTGATGCCGCCGGCCCACATTCTGAACGCCCCCACAAAGCTCATGAAGTCCCTGGGCTATGGCGAGGGCTATGTCTATGATCACGGGACGGAGGATGCCTTTTCGGGCCAGAACTACTTCCCCGATGGCATGGAGCGCCAGCGCTATTACGAGCCAACGGGGCGCGGCTTCGAGCAAGAAGTGGGCGAGCGGCTAGCGGCCTGGGCGCACGTGCGATCTCAAGTGACCAAGGGCAAGGCCTGATGCCCGGTTGGTGGGCTGTGCTTTGGGTCGCCCTGGGCGGGGCGGTCGGGTCGGCGGGCCGTCTTATGGTTACCACGGCGGCGGCGCGGCTCTTTGGGCCATCCTTCCCCTGGGGAACGCTGGCCGTGAATGTGGCTGGGTCCTTTGCCATGGGCCTTGTGGCTGTTTGGGTCGCCCGCCATTGGGGGGAGTGGCCTGGCGTTCGGCTTCTGGTGATGACGGGGCTTCTCGGCGGGTTCACAACCTTTTCGGCCTTTTCCCTTGACGCGGTTCTCCTGATGGAGCGGGGCCAGATGGGGACCGCGGCACTATATATGAGCGGGTCCGTCGCTCTGTCGATCGCGGCCTTGTTTGCCGGGCTCAGTGCGGCCCGCGTGTTGTTTCCGGAGGCGTTATGAGTGGTGTGCAGACGATAACGGTGGATGAGGCTGAGGACGGCCTGCGCCTTGACCGTTGGTTCAAGGCGCGCTTTCCCGCCGTTACCCATGGGCGCCTTGAAAAGCTTCTGCGGACGGGGCAGGTGCGGGTTGACGGCGGGCGCGTGAAGGCCAGCACACGGCTGGAGCCTGGCCAAGTCATCCGTGTGCCGCCTTTAAACACATCGCCCGGCGGGTCCCAGCCGGCGCGCGCGAGCGGATCCCAGCCCATCAATGAGGCCGATCGCCGGTTCCTTCAGGATTTGATCCTCCATGAGGATGCTTCTGTCCTGGTGCTGAATAAACCCCATGGCCTTGCGGTCCAGGGCGGCACGGGCACGACGCGCCATATCGATGGCATGCTGGATGCTTTACGGGACGCGGACGGTGAGCGTCCGCGCCTTGTCCACCGGCTCGACCGGGACACAAGCGGCGTGCTGGTCCTGGCACGCACGCGCATCGCCGCCCGGCATTTGGGGGATGCGTTCAAGGCCCGTCAGACCGAGAAGATCTATTGGGGTCTTGTCCATGGTGTGCCGCCCTTGCGGGAGGGGGACATCAAGGCGCCGCTCAAGAAAGATATGGTGCCAGGCGAGGATGAACTGGGCGAGCGCATCCAGGTGGCCCGCGCGGGCGACAAAGAGGCGCGCCACGCCCTCACGCGCTATGCCACGGTGTTCCAAGCTGCGCAAAAGGCGACCTGGCTTGCTCTGATGCCCATTACGGGGCGCACTCACCAATTAAGGGTCCATTGTGCCCATATGGATACGCCCTTGGTGGGCGATGTGAAATATGGCTATGGCGCCCGGCGGCCGCCCATTGGCGGCGTGGGTGAGGGGCTCCATCTCCACGCCTTTTCCCTAAAGATCGATCATCCGGAAGGGGGTGTCTTGTCCGTCCACGCCCCTTTGCCCCCCCATATGCGCGAGACCTGGGATCTCTTGGGTTTTTCGGATGATCACTGGGCCAACCCGTTCGACTCCGCGCCGGCCTTGGGGCATCCTCAAAGCAAACGACGCAAGGGGCCGCTGCGCTGCGGGTGACAAGGCGCGAGCGCAGGAGCGCGGCCCAGCAGGAGGACACCATGGCCAATGATCCGCTCCAACTCGTGGTCTTCGACTATGACGGCACGCTGGTGGACAGCCATGCGGGCTTTCACCGGGCCTTTGCCGCGGCTTTCGTCGCCATCGGCCAGACGCCACCGGGAGAGGACGACACTCGCGCCCTTGTGGGCTTGCCCTTGCGGGAGGCCGTGGGACGATTTGTGCCGAGCCCGGACAAACAGACACTGTCTGAGTTTTCCCGGGCCATGCGGGCCGCGCGGGACTTCATGCGGGCGAGCAATGAGCCGCCCGATGTCCTCATTCCCGGAACGCGCACGGTGTTGGAGACCTTTGAGCAGGCGGGCGTGCTGCTCGGCATCGCCACCAACAAGTCCCGCAAGGGGCTCGATCACTCGATGGCCTTCCACGACATCGCAAAATTTTTTGTGGCGACACGGACGGCTGATGAGACCCATGCCAAACCCCATCCGGCCATGATCGAGGAACTGCTCTCCGAAACCGGCGTGGAGATGGAAAACGCGGTGGTGATCGGCGATACGGTCACGGATATGGAGCTGGCGCGCAATGCCGGCGTGCCGGCCGTTGGGGTGACGTGGGGCTATCACGACGCCCAGACCCTGATTGAATGCGGTGCCGGTGCCGTCATTGACCGCTACGCCCAATTGAGCCAGGCCCTGACCCATGTGTGGCTGCCAGAGGAAGTGGAACTGGCCCGCAATGTGGTGCCAGCCTGAAAGGGAACACCATGAAGCGCTTCTATGAAAAGGCGGATACGGAGTATCGGCAAGAGGGCTATGCCGTTCTGCTTGACGGCCGCAGCGTCAAGACCCCGGGGGGCCAGCTCCTGTCCGTGCCCGTGGCAGATTTCAGCGCGGCCGTGGCGGGTGAATGGGCGGCGCAAGGGGAGGTGGTCCGCCCCGAGACCATGCCCTTCACCCGTTTTGCCAACACGGTAATTGACGGCATTGTGCCGGATCCCTCCGGTGTTGCCGAGGCCGTGCTGCGTGTCTTCGCCAATGATCTGCTTTGCTACCGTGCGGAGGAACCTGAGGGTCTGGTGGTCCAGCAGACAGAGGCCTGGGCACCACTTCTCGACTGGGCCGGGCGCATCTGGAACATCGATATGGCGGTCACGACGGGCGTCATGCCGCTCGTTCAGCCCTCCTCAACCCGCCTTGCCGCCCAGGAATGGGTGACCGGTCTTGATCCGTTTCAGTTGGGCGCCGCCCATATGGCGGCCACGCTAACGGCTTCTGGCGTTCTGGCCCTCGCACTCGCCGAAGGTCACTGTGATGCCGAAACGGTCTGGTCCCTCTCACGGGTCGATGAGGAATGGCAGATCAAACATTGGGGCGAGGACGAGGAGGCCGCCGAACGGGCGGCGATCAGGCGCGCGGAACTCGAAGTTGCGGCCCGCGTTTTCACCTGGATGCGCGGTGTGGCGTAAGGCTGGACCCACCAGCTGGGGGAAAATCTTAAGACAGGCAGAATAACCAGCTCCCTTAGAGCCCTTACACAGAAGTCCGGGTCATTGAAAGGGCTCCTCTAAGAACGCCTCAGTGTGACTCTCCCACGCGTCGTGGCCAACCAAGTGAAGCAGTCCAGCGTGGCTGTTCCGGACCACATGGCTCTGGATCGCTTCGCGGCGCTCGCAATGACGGGATTGTGAGGCGCATATAACAACGGTTGGTATGGGGCGGTTGGTGTCAGGCGTAGTCTTTTGTCTTTGTTGGTGGGGGAAGCAATTTTTGTACCCGCTCCCTCTGCTTCAAGCGCCGGACACTGTGATTGTGTTTGCGTTGCAATGAGTCGGTCCGATGCGCCTTTTCGGCCAATTGGCGGCGCATCCGCGTAATCTGCAGCACGAGCGCGGTCTGCTTCTCCACGGCCAAGCTGCGATAAATCCGCCGGCCAATAATGAAGCCGCATAGGAGCGACGCACTGTTGGTGGCGAGCAGGATGAGCATCAGCTGGTTCATGGGGCCTGCACCTGCGATATGGCGAAATCCACGCGGCGGTTCACGGCTTGACTGCTGGAGGTGCCGTTGTCGAGGAGCGGTCTTTTTCCGCCAAACCCGATGACCCGAAGACGATCCCGGTCCACACCGTTTTTCGTGAATTGGGTCGCAACGATTTCAGCCCGCTGCCAACTCAAAGACAGATTGGTCGCCTCCGCGCCCACATTATCCGTATGGCCCATAATCTCAATGCGGCTTTGCGGACAGTCGGCAGCCATTTCGATAAAGGCAGAGAGCAAGGTGGCCTGGTCCCGGCTGAGCGAAACGCCGCCGCGCTGGAAATAAACAACGGACCGTTCTGCAAGTTTGGACAAGGTGCCGACACATGCCGTGGTCGGCGCCGCCAATTCGCCGGGCATCGTTGCCCGCGCGACCTGAAG